>CAZDEJ010000128.1:0-6043 GCA_964504395.1 uncultured Halobellus sp.
CCCGGGTGATCGAGGCGTCGATGTAGCGGGGCCAGACGACGTTCTCCACAGCCATGGTCGAACGACGGCGGCGCGCGCGTAATACCGTTGTGGTCCGGCTGCACCGGCGCACGCCAGGCGTCACCGTCGGAGGATTTTATCCGGCCGCATGCTATGGGTGTGTATGGATCCCGACCTCTCCGCACTCGACGACTATCTCGACGACGCCGGACTCGATGGCTACCTCGTCGACGCCGCCGGGGATGACTCGACGCAGCGGTACCTCTCGGGGTTCGACGCCCCCGACCCGTTCACGACCGTCTACACCCCCGAGACGACCGCGATCCTCGTCTCCGCACTCGAGTTCGGCCGTGCGAAACCCGACAGCCGCGCCGGGGACGTCTCCCGGCTGTCCGACTACGACTACCGTGAGTTGGCGTCGGAGTCCGGGTCGGCCGCGGCGAAGGCACGTGTCGTCGCGGCGTGGCTCGACGACCTGGGCGTCGACGCCGTCGCCGCCCCCGATCGGTTCCCGGTCGGCCCCGCCGACCGGCTTCGCGACTGCGACATCGGACTCACGCCCGACACCGACGACATCGTCACCGGGATCCGCGCGCGAAAGACCCCCGAGGAGGTCGAGCACATCCGGGAGACACAGCGGGCCAACGAGGCGGCGATGCGGGCGGCCGAGGCGCTCCTCGGGGAGGCTGTCGTCGACGCCGGCGGTGACGAGGTACCCGACGGCGACGCGCCGGTGCTCCGACACGACGGCGAGGTCCTGACAAGCGAACGGGTCAAAGTCGAAATCGAGTCGACCCTGCTCGAAGCCGGCTGCGGACTCGACGAGACGATCGTTGCCTGTGGCGCCGACGCCGCCGACCCGCACAACAGGGGAAGCGGGCCGCTTCGACCCGACGAGCCGGTCATTGTCGACATCTTCCCGCGGTCGAAGTCCACGGGATACCACGCGGACATGACCCGGACGTTCCTCGTGGGCGACCCCGACGACACGGTCGCCGAGTGGTTCGAGCACACCCACGAGGCGCTCGCGGCGGCCCTCGACGCCGTCGAACCCGGCGTGACCGGCGCGACCGTCCACGACGCCGCATGCGACGCTTACGAGGACGCCGGGTTGCCGACGCTCCGGTCGGACCCGACGGCCGAGACCGGATTCATCCACTCGACGGGCCACGGGGTCGGCCTCGACGTCCACGAACTGCCGCGAGTCGCCCCCGACGGGGGCGAACTCCGCCCCGGCCACGTCATCACGATCGAACCCGGGCTCTACGACCCCGCCGTCGGCGGTGTGCGGATCGAGGACCTGGTCGTCGTCACGGAGGACGGCCACGAGAATCTGACCGACTACCCGGTCGACCTCCGCGTGTAGCGGTCGCTCGGCGTTCGACCCCGGTGGGAGCCGGACTGTGCCGGTCCGAGGTGTGGTATCGAGTTACTCCGGGGATTCGCCCGCGTTCTCCCCGTCGGCTGCGGGGCTGCGCCCGTATCACGGTGCGACAGAAGCAACGAGTCGAGTGCCTTCCTCACGGACGGCTCAATTGTTCGTTTCGACTCTCGCCGCGGCAGCCACCGAGTCACCAGCGTTCGGCGCCCAGTCAGCGGTGCGTCGCAGTGGGTCGTACCCCGCCGGCTCATTCGACGAGACGATGATGGCGCCGTATTCCTATCCTGATACTGTTGGGTACACCGACGTGACGGGTTTCGACACCCCGGGGTGTCGAAATCCGTCATACGCGATAGCCGACAGTATGAACGGCGGGGTGGCGCCTACGACTCGAATGACCGGATCGGGAGCGATCCGTGGCGCCGCTGGAGGCACACACGGTTACGGCATCGAACCCCTTTTGCTTCCCGCAGCGCGTAGTCGGGGACAATGCAGGTACTCGTGGTGGGCGCGGGCGCGATGGGGCGGTGGGCGGGCCGGACGCTCACGTCGACGCGAGCGCCGGCGTTCGACGTCGCGTTCGCCGACCGGAACGCCACGGCTGCGAGCGACGCTGCCGGCGCAGTGGGCGGGCGAGCGGTGGGACTCGACACCGCGGAGACGTTCGACGTGGTGTGTCTCGCAGTCCCGATCAGTGCGGTTGCGACGGCGGTTGCGACCCACGCCGAGCGAGCATCGCGCGCGATGGTCGACGTGGCCGGCGTGATGACGGCGCCCGTCGAGGCGATGCGCGAGCACCTTCCGGACCGCGAGCGGGCGAGCCTCCACCCGCTTTTCTCCCCCGAGAACGCCCCCGGAAACGTCGCGGTCGTACGCGACGCCCCCGGTCCCGTGACTGACGAGGTGGTCGATGCGGTTGTGACAGCCGGGAACCACACGTTCGGGACCGACCCCGAGGAACACGACACCGCGATGGAAACCGTCCAGGCCGGCGCCCACACCGCGGTCTTGGCGTACGCGCTTTCGGCGGCGGATGTCCGCGAGGAGTTCGCGACGCCGGTTTCCCGGGAGCTCGCGAATCTTGCAGAGACGGTGACCGGTGGGACCCCGCAGGTGTACCGGGAGATCCAGGAGTCGTTCGCGGGCGCCGACGCGGTGGCCGACGCGGCCCGTCGGATTGCGGCCGCCGACGCCGACGCGTTCGAGACACTCTACGAGGAGGCCGGCGCTCGCGCACGCCGGGGGCAGGACGACGCCGACGCGAGCGGCGACGAGCCCCGGGAGGCCGGCGACAGCAGCGGAGGGTCCGCGGGGTGATCGACCGCGAGGCCGTCCGCGATACGGCGAAGTACCTCCGGCAGGTCCGTCCGATCGACCCCGAGGAACTCGTCGACTACGTCGGCGGGACACCCCACCCGGCGGTCGTCCGGGCGGTGCTCCGCGAGGAGGCGTTCGACTTGGGGCTCCGGGAGCTCGCGGACGGCACGTTCGTCCCGGTCGACGACGAGCCCGCGCCGCGGCCGGGGTGGGGTCCGGAGTCGTTTCCGGAGACGCACGCCCGCGCGGTCGAGGACCTGCTAGTCGAGCGCCACGGCGCGAACTGGCACCGCGGTGAGAGCGGTGACGGGTTGCGGGAGACGATCACCCGGCTCAAGACGGACTACTACCGCCGAAACGATGTCGAGTACGATGCCGAGACCGCGCTGGGGTACGCGATCTATCACCTTCCGAACTACTACGCCGCGGTCGGCTACGTCCTCGACGACCTCGCCGAACGGGGGCGACTCCCACGGACCCTCCGCGTGCTCGACGTCGGCGCCGGCACCGGCGGCCCGGCGCTCGGGCTCTGCGACTACCTTCCCGACGACGCGGTCGTCGACTACCACGCGGTCGAACCCGCCGCCGCCGCCGACGTGCTCGAACGGGTGCTCGCGGAGACCGACCGGAACGTCCGGACGACGGTCCACCGCGAGACTGCGGAGTCGTTCGACCCCGGAACGGAGTGTCGGGACGGCTTCGACCTGGTGCTGTTCGCGAACGTTCTGAGCGAACTCGACGATCCCGAAGGGGTGGCTGCCCGGTATCTCGACGCCGTCGCCACCGACGGCTCGCTCGTCGCGCTCGCGCCCGCCGACCGCAACACCAGTATCGGGCTCCGGAACGTCGAGCGCGCGCTTGTGCCCCCGGGTTCCGAGGTCTCGATCTACGCTCCGACCCTTCGGCTCTGGCCCGACGCGACCCCGACCGACCGCGGGTGGTCGTTCGATCGCCGGCCCGACATCGCCGCCCCCGCGTTCCAGCGCCGACTCGACGAGGCCGGCGATCCCGACACCGACGCCGACGAGTCGGACGACGGCCGGGTTCCCGGCGACGGCACCTTCAGAAACGAGACCGTCCAGTTCTCGTACACGATCCTGCGTCCGGACGGCGACCGGCGGACCGCGGTCCGCGCGAGTCCCGGTCGCCACGCGAGGATGGCGGAGATGGAACGGCACGTCACGAACCGGATCGACCTGCTCGCGGTGAAGTTGAGCCGCGACCTGACCGACACCGACGACGCCAACCCCCTGTTCAGGATCGGTGACGGGAGCCAGTCGGTCGACCACTACGCGGTCTCGACCGCGGACGACCCGCTGAATCGCCCCCTGCCTGCCGCCGACTACGGCGACGTGTTGCGCTTCGAGAACGTCCTCTGCCTGTGGAACGACGACGAGGCCGCGTACAACCTGGTCGTCGACCGCGAGACGATCGTCGAGCACGTGGCCTAACACTCTCGGGAATCGTCGCGTGACGTATTCCGACAGTGTAGCCACTACGCCGGCAGGACGGGCGCCGTCAGACCCCTTCCGAAGGGGTATTCCGGGAGCAACGACCCCGACCGCACCGTCAGCGTAGGTGAAAGGTACCTCGGACTCCCTCCAACACTGTTATTGTGTAACATACCAATACGGCGTATGGACAGTCGCGAACAGCCGGTCGAGGACATCATGACTGAACCGGTCCGATCAGTCGCCGCGGACAGGCCCGCACGCGAGGTGGCTGCGGTCCTCCTCGAGGAGGGGATCGGGTCGGTCGTCGTCGCAGACGGCGACGGGATCGTGACGAAAACGGACCTTCTCGCGGGGATCAAACACGACCGTCTCGACGCACCCGTCTCGACGTTGATGACCAGCCCGGTGGTCGCTCTCCCGCGGGATGCTGACGTCCAAACCGCGATCGATCGGATGCACGAATACGGGATCAAGCGGGTCGTTGTCGAGGACGGAACGGAGGCCGTCGGGGTCGTGAGCACGACCGATATCCGACAGGCACTCGCCACCGATCCCGACGCAGTGATCGGGCTGTTCGCCGGGTCGCTCGATACCGATAGCGAGGACACGTACGAGTGCGTCTCCTGTGGGGGCCGCGTGACTGCGGCGACCAAACCCGGCAGGTGTGACTCCTGCGACGCACCGATGCGCAATATCAGCGTGCCGCGTGATTAGGTCGACGTCCCGGATGTGGCACTGCGGGGTGTGATGCGCTCGAGGCGCATGATCTGTGATACCGCCTACGGCCCCTTCCGCCGGTACGAAGTGGTCAGCAGCGGACGCAACGATCGCCGTGGAAGTCACACTACAGTCCTCCCGGCGGTGGGTCGTCGGGCGGCCAGCTTTCACCCGACCGGGCCCGCCACCGTCGGGAAAGCTACTTGCACTCGCCGGGACTGATACGCGTATGACCGACTCCCTCTCCGTGCTCCTGACCAACGACGACGGGATCGACGCCGTCGGGATCCGGGCGCTCTACGACGCGCTCAGTCAGTGGGCCACCGTGACCGTGGTCGCGCCCGCCGACGACCAGAGCGCCGTTGGCCGGCAGCTGTCGACCGACGCCGCGGTCCACGAGCACGACTTCGGCTACGCGATCGAAGGGACACCATCGGACTGCGTTGTTGCGGGGCTGGAGGCGCTCTGCCCCGATGTCGACGCCGTCGTCGCGGGGTGTAACAAGGGCGCGAACCTCGGCGCGTACGTCCTCGGCCGGTCCGGGACCGTGAGCGCCGCCGTCGAGGCTGCGTTCTTCGGCGTTCCCGCGATCGCGACTTCGCTGTACGTCCCCGGCGGGGGCGAGGTCCCGTGGCACGAACAGGCCACCGACGCCGCCGACTTCCGGAACGCCAGCCGTGCGACCGCCTACCTCCTCCGGCACGCGCTTGGGGCCGGCGTCTTCGAGCGAACCGGGTATCTGAACGTCAACGCTCCGATCGCCGCGCCCGGCGACACCCCTGCCCCGATCGAGATCACGCACCCCTCGACGCTGTACGATATGACCGCCGAGCACGACGGCGACAGCCGGGTCACCCTCCAGGACCGGATCTGGGAGCGGATGCGCGAAGACGACTTCCCGGACCCCGAGGGTACCGACCGTCGCGCGGTCGTCGAGGGCCGCGTATCGGTCTCGCCGCTGACTGCGCCCCACACGACCGAGGGACACGAGGCGCTCGACGGTCTCGCCGAAGCGTACCCCGACACCGCCTAACCGGCAGGCTCCGACCGGGGGTGTGGCTACTCGGCGAGCTGTCGGACCGCGACGAACCGCCCGCCGGGTCGGAGGGCGTCGGCGGCGGAGTCGAGCATCGCGTCCCGACCGCCGATCCGGTGGAGCACGGCGTTGGAGAAC
>CAZDEJ010000129.1:0-6028 GCA_964504395.1 uncultured Halobellus sp.
GTCGGTCCGGACAGTCTTCAGCAACTTCCCGAGTATCGCGCTCGTCGCGCCCACGAGGACGATGGCGAGCAGTACGCTCGCGTCGACGCTGACCACCGGCGCGAACCGGACGAGGAGGATGCCGCCGGCGTTGACGAACCCCGCGTGCATCAACGCCGACGCCGGGGTCGGGGCCGTCATCGACGAGAGGAGCCAGGCGTGAAACGGTAGCAGCGCCGACTGGATCATCGCCGCGAGCAGGAGCGCCCCCGCGGCGACGAGCACGGCCGCCGACGGAGCGCTCCCGAGAGCCGACGGCACCGCGGAGACGGCCGTGGCCCCGGTCGCCCACCGGAGCACGCCGAGTGCGACCGCGAGCGCGGCGCCCCCGGCCAGGAAGTACCGGCGGGCGAGTCCCGCGGCAGCCCGCGCCTGGGGCCACCCCTCGACGTGGCCGATCAGGTCCGCCATCACCAGCCCCATCGCGACCCACGCGCCCCAAAACACGAGGAAGCTGTCCGCGGCGACGAGGATCATCACCGTGAGGGTGAAGCCGAACACGCGCCCGAAGAACCGATCCCTGCGCCGGGTCCCGGCCAGGTAACGCCGGGCGTAGCTGTGGACGATTCCGCCGAAGAAGGTGACTGTCGCCCACATCACGGTCGTTAGGCCGTCGATGACCACGAGCCCCGGAACTCCCCACGAGGCGTCGGCGGCGAACCGGGCGGCGAGCACCCCGAGGCTCGCCACCCAGAGCAGCCACGCGAGTCGCGTGAGCGCTCGCGGTACCCTGGCGTCCGTGGGTGTCGGTGTCGGAAGCGATCCTACCGTCGTCGTGTCTTGTTGCTCCGTCGTCGGTTCGTGGTGTCCTGTCATCGTCCGTTCCGTCCGCGACCGACACCGTGACGACCGGTCCTCCGGCGTCGCGGTGACAGTCATCGGTCGTTGCTACCGAATGTACGAACGATATCGTTATTAAATCTATCTAAACTACCAGAACGTTCCCAAAAATCGTATCATAGAACATGATGGTCGCTCCGGCGAGCCAGTCGGAACGTGACGGGTGTAGAAACGCTCATCACCACGGGCGTTCGGTTTCCGGTATGGAGGAGGTAGCGGGAACCATCCTCGTCGGGGACTCGTTCGATCCCGTCTCCGGGCGCGTCGTCGTCGAGGACGGACGGATCGCTGCGGTAGAGGAGGCCGACACGGGGTCGACCGACATCGTCGTCCCGGCGTTCGTCAACGCGCACACGCACCTCGGCGACTCCGTCGCCAAAGAAGCCGGTGTCGGTCTCTCCCTCGACGACGCGGTCGCGCCGCCGAACAGCCTGAAACACCGGCGGTTGGCCGCCGCCGACAGGGAGGAGTCGGTGGCGGCGATGCGCCGGACGCTCCGGTTTATGCGGCGGACCGGCACGACGCGGTGTCTGGACTTCCGGGAGTCGGGGCCGGCCGGTGCGCGCGCGCTCAGGGAGGCCGGACAGTCGGTCGCGATCGAGCCGTTCATCTTCGGTAGCGGCGACACCTCTGTGCTCGATGTCGCCGACGGGTACGGTGCCAGCGGCGCGAACGACGACAACTTCGCCGACGAGCGCGCCGCCGCGGCCGAGCGCGACGTCCCGTTCGCCATCCACGCCGGCGAACCCGACGCGACCGACATCTACCCCGCGTTGGACCTGGACCCCGACCTGCTCGTTCACATGATCCACGCCGAAGACGGCCACCTCGACCGGGTCACGGACCAGAGCGTGCCGGTCGCGGTCTGCCCCCGGGCGAACACGGTCCTCGGCGTGGGGAAACCGCCGATCCGCGAGTTGCTCGACCACACGACTGTCGCGCTCGGCACCGACAACGTGATGTTGAACCCCCCGTCGATGTTCCGGGAGATGGCGTACACGGCCAAACACTTCGACGTGACCGCGCGGGAGGTGCTGGGGATGGCGACACGGGCCGGTGCCGAGACGGTCGGGCTTGACTGCGGCGTCATCGCTCCCGGCAAGCGGGCCGAACTCCTCGTTATCGACGGCGACTCCGACAACCTCGCCGGCACGGAGGATCCGGTCCGGGCGGTGGTCCGGCGCGCGACCGGGCTGGACGTCGGGCGGGTCGTCCGTTAGGGGTCGGCACCGGGGTCGAACCTCCCGAACGGCGTGGTCTCGTAACTCCGAACCAGCACCTCGTCGGCCACGGTGAGCCCCATCTCTAGCAACTCCTGTGCGACCGGCGTGATGTCGCTGTCGGACTCGCCGACCACCGTCACGAGGAGGTTCTGCTCGCCGGTGACCAGTTCCTGCACCGAGACGACGCCGTCGATCGCGAGGATCTCGGGGATCCGGTCGCCGCGCTCGGGGATCGACGCGGTACAGAACAGGAGCATCCGGAGGGGATACCCTGACTGCTGGTAGTCCACCGCCGCGCTGTAGCCTTTGATGACCCCCTCGGACTCGAGCCGCTGGATCCGCTTGCGGACGGTGCTGCTGGAGGTCCCGGTCCGTTCGGCGATGTCACCCGACGAGATGTTCCTGGCGTCCTCCTGGAGCGCGTAGAGGATTGCCTCGTCGACATCGTCGGTGGCGCTGTCGGTCATGACACCTACTCGACCGCAGAGCCACTTTATCTTGTACGGTGCCTGCCCGGATGCCGGGGCGTCCGGCGGGCGGCCGAGGGACCGATCCACGGTGTCGGCGCCCGCGTCGCTTCCAGCCGTCGAGCAGACGTCCCCAGGCGTCTCATACTGTTGGGTATGACTACGTGAAGATTTTCCACACCCCGGGGTGTCGAAATCCATCAGGTGACTATAGCCAACAGTATCAGATGCCCCTGACCGTCTCGATGACGCCGAGCGACTCCAGCGTCATCCACAACAAAAACAGGACGTAAATCCCGAGGAAGACGCAAGCCTCGAGCCGGCTCAACTCCAGGTCCGTGCGGGTGAAGACAACGAACACGAGCGTCGCGAGTCCCAGAAACCCCATCGTCGGGACCGCAACGAGGAAGTCGATCGTCGCCGACCCCGCCAGTAGGATCCCCACCGGAATCGCGACTAGGAGGTTGAAGATGTTGCTGCCGAGAACGTTCGTGAGGCTGGTGACGCTGTCGTTGACCCTCGCGGCGCGGACGCTGACGAACGCGTCCGGGAGGCTCGTCGCGGCCGCGATCACGGTGAGACCCCACAGGAAACTCGGCGTTCCGAAGGTCGCCCCGAGCGAGAGAACGGCGCGGACGATCGCCTCAACGCCGACTGCGATCACGCCCAGCGCCACGATCAGACGTCCCCACTCGCGGAGCGGGCTGATCTCGGGAGCGGTGTCGACGGCGTGGTCGCTTGCGTCCTGCTGGTGGAGAAAGAGATAGACGCCGTACGTCGCAAGCGGGAGAAGTGCCAGCCCGGGGGTCAGGATCGCTTCGGTGTTCGTCCCGCCCGGGACGTAGGTCGCCCCGAGCGCGAAGACGACGAATATCAACAGCACGCTGATAACGTAGAACTGCGCGTCCCGGTGGACGAGGCTGCGGCTCGCGTCCAGGTCCTCGCTGAACAGGGCCGAGACGCCGGGGATTACGAGGAGGTTGAAGATCGCACTCCCGACGATCGCGCCGACGCCCAGGGAGAATTCGCCGTGGACGACCGTGCTGATAACGACAGAACTGAGCTCCGGAAAGCTGGAGCCGACAGCGACCACGACCGCGCCGTGGACCGCCACCGGCAGCCTGTAATGGTTGCTGAGACGCCTGGCTGCCCGGTCGAAGTACTCACTCCCCCTCCAGATAACGAGAGTCGCACCGACTGCAAGGGCAACGGATCCGGGGACTCCGAGCATCAAACACACTCTCTCGAAGCGGTTGAAAGACGTATCGCCTCCGGGTCCGCCCCTGCGTCCGTCGTATTTGCCGACTCGCAAAAGGCGTAAGTTCCGTCAGGTCGAATGAGTAAGTATGGACATCGATCAAAACGTTGGCGGCCGCGATCGCCTCGTGCGTGCGCTGCTCGCCGCCGTCCTGACGCTGCTCACGGTCCGTCTGGTCCGGTCGGGGCGGCGAACGCTCGGAGTCGTGACCGTCCTCGGCGCCCTCGGGTTCGGGTTCAACGCCGTCACCTGCTTCTGTGGCGTGAACGAGGCGCTGGGTATCGATACTACCGAGGAGTGACCCGTGTGTGACGTCGTCTCTCCCCGGCTGCGGTAGCGGACTGATACTGTCGGCGATAGTCCCGTGACGGATCTCGACACCCAGGGGTGCCGAAGGCCTTCACGTCGTTGTAGCCAACGGTACTAACAGCGGCCGGCTCAAGCAGGTGAGCACCCCGCTCGAGCGTTACCACGAGCCCGCAAACCGGTTCGTTGCGTGGTTTCCGGGCGAGCCGCTCCACAACCGGTCGCTGGAGTCGGACACCCTATCGGTCGAGTTGAGCTGAGGCCGTCGGGACCGGCCCGTTGCCCGGTCACCACACGCGCGTCCGGCCGACGCCCTCGGCGACGAGGGCGGCGGCGGCGACGTGGGCGTACGCGAACCAACAGAGCCCGACGAGCGCCGCTGGAGTTCGGGTTGCGGTCGTTGCGACCACGCTCCACGCGAGGACGACGAGCACCGCGGCGCCGACCTACGAGAGGAAGTACGCCCCGCGGGCGGTCCCCCGAAGCGCGTCCCGCCGGAGTCCCGCCCGGAGCCCGGTTTCCACGGCGACAACGGCGGCTGCCGGCAGGAGGTATCCGCACACGACGGTCACGAGCAGCGCTACGGTCGCAAGCGTTGCCACCGTGGGCCCCTCGATGACGGCCGGAACGACGCCGGTCCCGGTGACAAACCCGACGACCGCGACCACGAGCGCCGGGGGCAGAAGGTAGACCGCGGTGACGCCGAGCAGCCGCCCGGCCAACCGCGCCGAGGATCGCGCGAGGAGGTCCGGGGTCTCCTTACCCGCGAGGACGCCGGCGAGCAGGGCAAAAAACGCGAGGGCCGGGAGGGTCGCGGCCGCCGCCGGGACGACGAACGACATGGTCGGCCACAGCGCCCCCGCGATCCGTGCCAACACTCCGACAAGCAGGAGCGTCACCAGGCACGTCAGCGTGCCGTTGAGATGCTGTCGATCCTGAACCGGGTATTTTAGGGCGTCGACGAACACCTCACGTACCCCCGGTCCGGCGCGCCCCTGGGGAGTGGCCGCCGGCGATCCGGATCGCGTCGCCGTGGCTCACCACCGGTGGTGGACGTGCTCGCGAACGGTTTCGTCGTACACCTCGCGGACGGCAGCGTGGCGCTCGGCGGAGAGCCGCGGGAGATCCGCGCTGGCGACGTTGGCACGGATGTGCTCCGGCGTCGACGAACCGGGGATGACTGTCGAGACTGCGTCGTGGTCGAGGATCCACCGAAGCGTGAACTGCGCCATCGACTGGCCCGTCGGGACCAGCGGTTCGATCGCCTCGGCCGCGTCGAGGCCGTCCTCGTACGGGACGCCTGCAAACGTCTCACCAACGTCGAACGCCGCCCCGTCGCGGTTGAAGTTCCGATGATCGTTCTCGGGGAACTCCGTGTCCGCCGAGAGTGCGCCGGTCAGGAGCCCCGACGCGAGCGGCACCCGGATGATAACGCCGACGTTCCGGGCCGCGGCCTCCCGGAAGAACGCCTCCCGCGGTCGCTGCCGGAATGGATTGAAGATGATCTGAACCGTCTCGACGCCCGGATACTCGATGGCTTTCAGCGCCTCCTCGACGCGCTCGACGCTGACGCCGTAGCTGTCGATCCGGTCCTCGTCCGCGAGCGTCTCCAGCGCGTCGAACGCCTCCGGCTGGTAGTAGACGTCCGTCGGCGGGCAGTGTAACTGCACCAGGTCGAGGGTCTCGACGCCCAGTCGCTCACGGGAGCCGTCGACGAACCGCCGGAGGTTCGCCTCGGTGTACCGCTCGGCGGTATGAGGATCCAGCCGCCGACCGGCCTTTGTGGCGACGAACGGCGACGCATCGCGCTCCGCAAGCACCTCGCGGAGCAGCCGCTCGCTCCGGCCGTCGCCGTACACGTCCGCGGTGTCGAGGAACGTGATCCCAGCGTCGAG
>CAZDEJ010000130.1:0-5937 GCA_964504395.1 uncultured Halobellus sp.
CCACTACACCTATGACATGCCGGACGACGTCGGCGTCGCCGACTTCGCCTGCCCGTACTGCGGCGATACCGACCCGCTGGAGGCGATCGAGTTATGAGCGGGTTCGGCGACGAGGTGCCGTCCGGGCCGGCGGAGCGGCTGAAGGAGATCGGCGAGTCGATCGCCGAAACCACCGTCGAGCGGATCGGGCGCGGCGTCTCCCGCGTCCAGGAGGAGCGTCCGCTCCCGTACGATGTCTTAGAGAACGACGACGCGTACCTGATCGTCTTCGACGCCCCCGGCGTCCGCCGCCAGGACGTCCAGGTCCGGTTCCTCGACGGCGAGGTCAAAGTCCGGATCGACCGGTTCCGTGAGTTCCACGACGGCTTCGAGATGCGGTTCCCGGGGCGTGGGCTCGCGCTCGACGGGTCGGCGCCGATCCCGCAGGGCACCCCGGTCGACCCCGACGGGGCGACCGCGACCGTCACCGACGACGGTACGCTCCGGGTCCACCTGCCGAAGCACAGCGCTCACGAGTAGACGTCCGACCGGTCGACCGCTCACACCGGGAAGTCGGCGTCGGCGTCGACGATCCGGTCCGGCTCCGCCGGCGGCTGCCACTCCGTCGCGAGCTCGAGTAACTGCGTGAGCATCACCCCGGTGGCGCCCCACACCGTGTGCGGGCCGACGTGGAAGTAATGGATACGGCGGAGGCCGTAAACCGGGTGTTCACGCCGCTCGGACTCGTAATTCTTCGGGTCAGTCAGCGCCGAAACCGGGAGGGTGACCACTTCGGCCACCTCCCGCTCGTCGTGGTCGTACGTCCGATCCGGGATCTCCCCGACGAACGGCCGGACGGTGTACCCCGTTACCGTCCGGATATCGTCGAGCCGGTCGACTACGGAGACCTCCGGCGCCCGCAGCCCGATCTCCTCGTCGGCCTCCCTGAGTGCGGTCGCTTCGAGCGTGTCGTCGTCCGGTTCGAAGGAGCCACCGGGAAAGCTCATCTGCCCCGGGTGCTCACCCAGGTGCTCGGCCCGCCTGGTGAACAGCACGTGCGCCTCCCCCCCTCGGGCGATGACGGGCGCAAGCACCGCCGCCTGCTGGCCCGCGTCGTCGACTGTGGTCGGCGTATGCGTCGACAGCCGGGAGAGGTCCATCGTACTCGCCGTTCGGTACGGACCGTGCGGATTTATACTATCGGTCATTCGTCGCCCAGCGCAGCGTCCAATCGCTCGCGGACCTCGTCGACGGCGACGGCGCCGGACCACACCTCGACGTCGTACGTCACGTCGAGCAACCGGCGCATCTCGACCTCGTCGTCGGCGTCGAGGGCGCCTGCGGCGGCCGACCTGAGGCGGTCCGCAACCGCGGCCCCCGCAGCCTCGGGGTCGACGTCCCGGTCGGGGACGTCGAGGATGTGGGGGAGGTCCTCCGCGTTCGGCGGCAGGGTGGGAAACGCCGCCGGTCCGGGCGCGAGCAGCGTCCGACCGTCCCCCTGGTACCGGACGACGGCGAACGAGGCGATGGCGTCGTCGACCGCCGTCTCGACCGCGTCGGGGTCGACCGACTCGCCCCGCTTGAACGCGAGTTCCTCGAGTGCGGACTCGAGTTCCGCCGGGGTAAGCGCGCCGAAGAGGTCGAGTATGCCCGCTAGGTCGTCGGAGTCGACCGCGCCGCCGCTCACTCGCCGGCCTCCGTCGGTGGGGCCGCCGTAGAGGGCGTCGGCGCGTCGATCGCGCTTTCGACGTCAGCCGCGGCCGCGTCGGCGACCGCGTCGGGTTCGAGTGGCGCGGTCGCCCACGTCGGCAGGCGGTCGTCCGGGCCCGTCGGCTCTACGACCGCCTCGGCGTACTGGGCGACTTGGTCACGCTCGTTGGCCGGATCGAAGCTGAGCCCGTTGAACCCCGCGTCGAGTTCGTACTGGTGGAGTAGGTCACCGGCGGCGGTCCGGTACCGCTCGGCGAGCGTGTCGAAGTCGACGTCCACACCGTGCTCGACGACGCTCCGCAACAGGGTCTCACCCACCGACTGGCTCATCGCGGAGAGGCCGCCCGACCCCTCAACCCCGCGGTGGTCGTGTTCGTACCGCCCCAGATCCACCTGCGCAGTGCCCGCAGCCCCCGCGACGTCGAAGACGTCGCCGAGGGTCCCGACCTCCAGGCCCCACCGCCGCGGCATCCGAATCCGGCGGGCGGTCGCGGCAGTGGCGGCGAACTCCCCCGCCAGCGCGTACCGGAACGAGTCGAGGTACCGGAGGAACGCCTCGGGGTGAGCGTCGAGAAGCGCCCGCACCAGGGGCACGTAGAACAGCCGGAACAGCCGACCGTAGAGGCGTCCGTCCTCTACCCGTGCGTAGTAGCCCTTCGAGAACTCGTAGCCCCGCCCCAGCGGGAACAGCAGCCGGCGGACGAACGACTCGTCGTACGTGGTGGTGTCGGCATCGTGGACGACGACGAACTCCGACTCGGCTGCGCGGCCGATCGCCAGCCACACGTCGCGTCCCTTCCCGCGGTCACCGTCGAGCCCGGCGTCGGTAAGCAGGTCGGTGACCCGCGGGCCGTCACACCACAGCAGCTCGATCCGGAGGTCGTACGTCGCGAGCCACCCGCGGATCGGGCCGACCCGTTCGGCGGACGCGCGAAGGGGGATCACGACCCGTGCGGGATCGAGCCGCTCGAGCGTCCCGAGCACCCGATCGGCGGCGTCACTCTGACAGTCACGCTCCGCCATCGGGACCACGACCGCCGCGCGACCGACCGGCGCGGCCGGCACCGGATCGGCGAGGTCGTGGAGGGTCGCAACCCGCCCTTGGACGTACTCCATCTACTTTTCCTGAGGGCGGAGCGATCAAAAAATGCGCGGGTTCCGGCGGGCACCCGCCCGGGCCGGGAGGCCTGTAACTGGGGCGCCACTCATACTGTTGGTTATAAACACCTGGAGTAGTGGCGCGAAGACCGCCCTCGCGAGGGTGACGAGGAGGATCATCGAACACAGCGTACCGAACAGGCGACCACGGGACACGCTCACGATTCGCCACGCGTTCAACCCTGCGGTTTCGCCCTTCCCGGTACCGGGCTTTTTATTCTGCGACCCCGACAGCCGAGGTATGAAAACCACACGAAAGGGGCTCCGGGAGGGTGAACTGGAGAAGGGTACCTACGAACGGCTGAACTGCGCCGAGTGCGGCGAATCGCTGCAGACGAGGAACGACCCCGACGAGGTGTTCAGCGTCAGGCAGTGCCCGGAGTGCGAGGTTGAGTGGAAGGAACTCCGATAGTCCCCACCGCCGGCCGAGCGGGACGTCGCCTAACGCGGCCGTCGCCGAACGCGGCGTCTTCCGGGACGGCCACCGATCCTCGAAGGGGGTACCTGACCGCGCTTACTCGAACACGGCGTCGAACGCCCGCGCCCCCAGCGGTTCGAAGGTTCCGCTCGCGACGTTCTCGGCAACGTGTGCGGGCGAGCCCGTTCCCGCTAACGCGACCGTCACGCCGGGGGCACTCCGAGCGAAGTTGATCGCCCGCTGGGCCGGGGTGTCGCCGCCGAGTTCCGCGTCGACCGCCGCCGGAATCGACGCCGCGAGCGATCCCTGTGCGAGCGTCGCGCTGGCGACGACGTCGAGGTCCGCGGCCTGTGCGTACTCGAGGGCGCTCACGTCGCGGTCGTCCGTGGGGTGTCGGTGCGCCGCGACAGTCACCGCGTCCGCCATCGTGACGTTGAACGGGAGTTGAACCGCGATCAACCCGTGTTCGTCGGCCCCAACCGCGCCGGCGGCGGCCTCGGCGCGGGCGACGACTTCGGGGAGCGAGAGGTACGCGTCGTGGTCACGAGGTACCCGAAACGCGTCCCAGGTCGCAACGCCGTAGCCGCCGATATCGCCCACTGTCCGCCGGCGTTCCAGCCGTTCGAAGGCGGCCTCCAGGCGGTTGTAGACCGCTTCACGGCTCCGCACTCGGAGTTGGGTCTCGGGGTTGTGGACGTAGTAGCAGTCCACCGTATCGACACCGAGGTTCGACAGCGACCGATCGAGCATCTCCCCGAGGAACGCCGGCGTCATCGCGTGGCTCCCGGCGGCGAGGTCGTCGGTGACGACGAGTCCGGTGTCGAGGAACTCCGATCGGACGTACGCGCCGGGGTCGTCCGGCGGCGACCCCTCGAACGGGAGGAATCCGCCCTTCGTGGCGACGACGACCGCCTCGCGATCGACGTCGGCCCGGGCGAGGGCGTCGCCGACGACCCGCTCGCTCCGCTGGCACCGGTAGTTGATCGCGGTGTCGACCAGATTGATCCCGTGTTCGACCGCTTCGACGATCGACGATCGATACTGTCGGTCACGGCTGTCGGTCGGGTCGCCGAGGTAGGTTCCGACCCCGATACTCGAGACGACGCCGGGGCCGAACCGCCGAAAGTAGGTCCGCGCGAAGGCGTCGCCGAAGCGGTCGCGGTAGCCCCACGTGGCCTCGCGTGTCGCCATACCCGCCGGTCGGCGGTCGACGGTGAAAACCCCTTGCCCGGGCGGTCGGAGACCCCCTGCCGGTCAGATCTCGCCCGACATCGCGTCGAAGAGCCGCTCCCGGAGGCCGTCCCGCGGGACCGTCTCGCCCGTGACAGTCTCGATTACGCTCTCGCGGATCGACAACTGGCCGCCGCCCATCCGGGCGTGGCCGCCGGCGGAGCCCTGTGTACGCGGTCGTCGCGGGACCGACCCGAGAGGTGGATTGTGCCGTCGGACTCGCCGAGAACGACGACTGCGGTCACGCCCTCGAGTTGGACGAGTTCGTCCGCCGCCTGTGGGATCGCGTCGACGTTCGAGAGTCGGCCGACGTCGCTCACGGCGAAGGGCCCGCGGACGTCCCGTCCGGCGATCGCGCGGGCTTTCAGTTCGAGCACCTCAGTCGACACCTCGGGGTTTGCGACCCGGTCGAGCAGGTCCTCGTCGACCCCCGGTTGACATCCTCCCCGCGCTGAAGCGCGAGGATTCCCGACCGCCGTTGGGATATTGTGGTTTACGGCGTGGCCCGTTCTCGCGGTGCAAAGCATCCGCTCTCTGAATCGAACAGGTATGTCGATGGCTGTGCCAACCAGCCGTTACTCCTATCCAGTGACGGATTCGGAGATACTTTCTGCCGAATGTTCTCAGCGCCGTTCACGTCCGCGTTCGCCACCGACCCACAGTCATCGCAGACGTACAACCCGCGTTCAACACGGTTCGCCTTGCGCTTTCGACCACAGCACGAACACGACTTCGACGTATCACGCTCAGACACCCGTTCAACCGTGATGCCCTCCATTTCGGCTTTGTAGTCGAGCATCTGTGTGAAACGGTCGAACGCCCACGAGTGTAGGTCGAGGTTGCCGTGCTTGCCCCAGTTCTTCGACTCACCGTTTTCGTCATCCTCACGGATACCGGAGAGATCGCCAACCACAATCGTCCCCACACATTCGGCAACACACCGTTGGACGATGTGTTTCGAGAGGGTGTGAAAGTAGTGAGTGCGACGAGCCGACTTCTTCTGGTTCAATCGCGTGGCTCGCTCAGAGTCGGAGTCGTCACAGCGAGCAATCCGTTTGCTGAAGTAGTAGTCGTCCTGTTTCAGACAATTGAGTGGGTACAGTTCGCTGTGGCTGTCTTCGTAGGCGAGGGCGGCGAAGTTGTTGATACCGAGGTCAACACCCACGGTCTTCTCACCGGGCGATTCAGCAACGTCGATTTCGACCTTGCAGACGAAGTGCAGTTCCCACTCCTTGCCAGCCCAGACCGCCCGAACTTGTTGGACGCTCTCGACGGTGGAGAGGTCAACGTCAGGACGAGTCTGGTACTCGCAGAGGATGAAGTCTGACCAGTAGTCTTTCAGGTTCAACCCTTTCGAGAGTCGGACTCTCTCGTACTGGGTGTCGAGTGTCAACTACCCCACCCTACTTCGCTCAGTCTGACGACTTCGCTCGTTGAGGGTG
>CAZDEJ010000131.1:0-5856 GCA_964504395.1 uncultured Halobellus sp.
CGGCGCCACCGTCGACACCGTGCTCTACGACGGCAGCGTCCGCGCCGGCGACGAGGTCGTGATCGGCGGGACCAACGGCCCGATCGTGACCGAGGTCCGGGCGCTGCTCCAACCACGTCCTAACGCGGAGATCCGCGTCGAAAAGCGGTTCGACAAGGTCGAGGAGGTCCGGGCCGCTGCGGGCATCAAGATCGCCGCCCCCGACCTCGACGACGCGATGGCGGGAGCGCCGATCCGCGTCGTCCGCGGCCGGGATCGGGAGGCCGTGGTCGGGGAGGTCGAATCCGAACTCGCGGAGATCCAAGTCTCCACAGAGGAGGAAGGCGTCGTGGTCAAAGCCGACACCCTCGGAAGTCTGGAGGCGATGGCCAACGCCCTCCGGGAGGCGGAGGTGCCGATCCTCCGGGCGGAGGTCGGCGACATCGCACCGCGGGACATCGCGGTCGCCTCCACCGCGAACAAGGAGAAAACCCGGGTCGTGCTCGGGTTCAACGTCGAGACGCTGTCGAACGCCGAAGCCGAACTCGACGAGAGCGAGGTCCGACTGTTCGACGACGACGTGATCTACCAGTTGGTCGAAGACTACGAGGAGTACGTCGACGAACTCGAACGCGCCCAACAGGAGACGGTACTCGACAAGATCGTGCGGCCGTGTCGGTTCCGCATCCTGGAGGATCACGTCTTCCGACAGTCCGACCCCGCGGTTGTCGGCGTCGAGGTCATGTCCGGGACGCTAAAGAACAACCAACGGATCGTGAAGTGGGAGGGGTCGGCCCCAAGCCGAGTCGGGCAACTCTCGGGCATCCAAGAGCAAGGCGAGGACGTCTCGGAGGCCCGGTCGGGAACGCGGGTGTCGGTCGCGATCGACGGGCCCACCGTGGGCCGCCAGATCGAGGAGGGCGACGAGCTGTGGATCGAACTCCCCGAGAAACACGCGAAGATCCTCGAACAGGAGCTGTCGGACGACATCCCGGCCGACGAACTGGAGGCGCTGACGGGGTACCTCGACAAACACCGGAGCCGGGACCCGTTCTGGGGGAAGTGACACGCGCAGCCCCCCCGGCCGACGCCGCCAACCCGGAGCCGCGTTCCGAGCGTGTGGGAATCCCGACCGGTATTCGGCATCGGTCTCGCCGGATCCCGTGTATGGACGCCGATCATCGCCCCCTGCTGGGACCGGAACTCGACGACCCGAAAATCGGCGAGGTGCTTCCGGAGACTGGCGTCGGCATTCCCTCGGAGTGCTGATGGGGTGCCGTACGGCGTCCCGCTGTCGTTCGGATACGACGGCGACGCCCCCTACTTCGTCTTTCTCGACGCGACCGCCGACCGCCGACCGCCGGAAGCGGACGTGCGCCGATCAGTCCGACACCGCGGGGTTCACCGCCATCGACGTCGCCCCCGACGGCGCGTTGCGGGGCGTGATCGTGTCGAGCCCGCGTGACCGGATCGCACCAGAGAGGTGGGATCATACGCGCGAGGCGATGCTCGACAACGCCGACCAGTCGGACCTGCTCGCCGAACACGAGTCACAGGCGAACTCGAACGTGGGGGCGCTCGACGTCTGAGAGCGGTCGGGTCGCGCCGTCAGGCAGTAACGGCGCGTGGACCGATCCGCGGCGGCGACGAGGACGGCGTGTCCCACCGGATCTTATTGTGACTGCCCCCGTATGCCGGGTATGGTTTCCCGTGAGAACGCGGTCGTCCTGGCGTTCGGCACCGTCGCGCTCCTCCTCGGGTACGGCGGGTTGTGGCTCACCGACCTCGCCACGACCCATCTGATCGGCATCATCCTCCTCGGCGGCGTCGTGGCGCCGAGTCTCATCAACGCGTATCTCGACCGGAAACGGGAGGCGTAACCTTACCGCGCGGTCGGCGTCAGTCCGTCGCCGACGGTGTTCATCACTTGGAGCGCGGCCGAGGCGGCCAACCCGCGGGCCACCTCGTCGCGGTCCTCGTCGGTCAGCCCCGATTCGAGGTCCTCCTCGTCCGGGGTAAAGCCCGCACTGACCGGGCGACCGGCGGGCGGTCGAACCGCGACGGTCGCCTGTGGACCGCTGCTTCCGTATGAGAGCTCCGACCCGACGGCGTACCCCTCCGGGAGGTACGTCTGGGTCCGGGAGACGATGCCGGCGACGGCGGTCCGGAGTTGGCGTACCTGCGCCGTCGAGAGGTCGACGTCCTCCGGATGGCCCGCATCAACGACGCCCGGAGCGCCCGCGTATGGGTTGTTCCCGTTCATGAAATAAGACATCTAACATAGGGGGACAGTCCAAATAAAGCCGTCGGCGGGCCCGTCTCGAGGGGTCGTCACGCGATCGACGTCACCCGAGATCGGAGGTGAACGGCGGGTGGCGACGCTGCTCCGTCTCATACGGAGTATTGTCGTCATACTGTCGGCTATAGTCATGCGACGGACGTCGACACTCCGGGGTGTCGGAAACCGTCACGTCGGTATAGCCAACAGTATCAATTACCGGTCATTGCCGCCCCCGTCTCCAGCGATGACCGGGAATTCGGTACAGTACACTGTCGGACGAAACTGTTGATACAGTCGCTTGCCTCGCTGAGAGCG
Organism: uncultured Halobellus sp.; assembly: GCA_964504395.1. Classification (GTDB taxonomy): domain Archaea; phylum Halobacteriota; class Halobacteria; order Halobacteriales; family Haloferacaceae; genus Haloquadratum. The sequence continues at coordinate 2,576 of CAZDEJ010000131.1, forward strand.
AGCAGGCGTATCAGGACGTTCGTCCGACAGTGTAATTGACTACAATACTCCGTCTCAGAGGATCGGCTCGGCGTCGCCGTAGACCGCGACGGCGACCGCCGTCGTGTAGCCGCTGTCGTCGCCCTCGGCGGTGACGACCGCGACGGCCTCGTCGTCGAAGGTCCACGCCCTGAGCCCCCGGCCGGCCTCGAGGCCGGCTTCGACACGTCGACGGACCGCCGCGGGGGCCTCGCCCGCGGCTTCGTAGAACAGCCCCGGGCCGGGGCCGGTCGCCCATCCCAGTCCCGCCGAGACGGTCCCGACGCCGCCGGTGGTCGCCCGTGCCTCCACGACCGTGAGCCGGGCGCCCGCCGGCCCCAAATCCGGGGCCTCCCCCACGTCTTCGACGGTCGCCGCCGCGGGGATCACCGAGGAAACGGGCGCTAAGTTGTAGTTGTGGACGTTCGCGGCGGCGAGTGCGGCGTCGTATGAGGCCATCCGCGTCTCGGCGCGACCCACGCCGCGGACGACCCTGATGATGCTCATACGAGGTGGTGACGGCACACGGAATAAGCGGTTACGGAACGAGAACGTCGCGCCGGTAGAGCCGCCGAGCCGCGGCTCAGTACTGGTAGGGCGTATGGCCCGGAATCCCGGGCTGTTCGTCGGCGTTTTCGATCTTCTCGTAGGCGTCGTCGAAGTCCTGACGACTGACCGCCGTTCTGCCGTCCCGAATCGAGAACATCCCCGCCTCGGTCGCCAGCGCGGCGATGTCGGCGCCGGAGTACTCCGCCAAGCTCTCCGCCAAGTCGGCGAAGTCGACGTCGTCGGCGACGTTCATGTCGCGAGTGTGGATCTCGAGGATCCGGCTGCGTCCCTCGACGCCCGGCTTGGGGACCTCGATGAGCCGGTCGAACCGACCGGGGCGGAGGATCGCCTCGTCGAGCATGTCGAAGCGGTTCGTGGCGGCCATGATCCGGATGTCGCCGCGGTCGTCGAACCCGTCCATCTCCGAGAGGAGTTGCATCATCGTCCGCTGGACCTCGGCGTCGCCGGAGGTCTTCGAGTCCGTCCGCTTCGAGGCGACGGCGTCGATCTCGTCGATGAAGATGACTGCGGGTTCGCGCTCGGCGGCGAGCTCGAAGAGGTCCCGAACCAGCCGGGACCCCTCGCCGATGAACTTCCGGACGAGTTCCGACCCCGCCATCTTGATGAACGTGGCGTCGGTCTCGTTCGCGACGGCCTTCGCGAGCATCGTCTTTCCGGTTCCGGGCGGTCCGTACAGCAACACGCCGGAGGGCGGGTCGACGCCGACTTCCGCGAACATTTCGGGCTTGGTAAGCGGCTCCTCGACGGCCTCACGGACCTCCCGGACCTGGTCGTCGATCCCACCGATGTCGGCGTACGAGACCGTCGGCGACGCGTCGATCTCCATCGCCTGCGCACGGGAGTCGGTCTCGTCGTCGAGCAACTGCTGGATGGCGAAGGAGTCGTTGATCGCGACCCGGTCGCCGGCTTCGAGTTCGTTGTCGAGATGCGGTGAAACCTCGGTCAGCACCTCCTGGTTGTTGCCGTGCTGTTTGATCACGACGCCGTCGTCGGTCAGTTCCTCGACCGTCGCGAGGTACAGCGAGGAGGTCTTCAGCGTTTCGTTGCGCCGCTTCAGCTGCTCGAGTTCCCCCTGAAGCTCGCTGCGGCGGTCGGTGGCCTCCGAGAGGCGGTCGTCGAGTTCGTCGTTGACAGCGACGAGCCGCTCGTAGTGCTGGCGGATCGCTGACAACCGTTCGGCGTCGGACATCTCCGGATCGAGATTGAGTCGCGGGCGATCCGGTATGGACGGGCTCCGAGACATCAGATACTTCCGCTACGGGTTGGGTGTAAATGTGCCTTTGGGTACCCCAGTGATCGTGTGGCCCGGCCCGCCGGGTCGCCGGATCACCCCCGACTCGAGGGGAGAGCCACCGAACGCCCGCCTATTCGGTCCGTTCGCCCTGATACGAACCGTCGTAGACGTCGTCGTGGGAGGCCTCCGCGAGGACGAATTGCGCGACGCGTGCGTTTCGCTCGATCCGGATCGGGTGGTGGACCTGGAGCAGTCCCTCCCCCCGCCCCTCGTAGCCGGCGTCCCAGACGGCAGTGTTCAGCATACACGAGTTCCGCAGCAGCGTCGACCGGGGGTACACGAAGCCGACGTGACCCTCGGGAACCGCGATCGTCTCGGCGTACTGGAGGATGTACCCGCCCGGATCCAACCGGAAGACGTCGCCGTCGGCAGTGACCGGCTCCCGTTCCCCGACGCGCTTCCCGTCGACGTCGACGCGTCCCGGTTCGACCTGTTCGAGGAGCCTCGCGACGGTGAGGTCGACGCCGTTGGGTTGTACCTGCTCGTCGGCGATGCTCGAAAGACACGACGCGACGTCCGGGCCCGCGCGGAACATATACTCGTGGCGTGAGCGGAGCCACAAATCCGTTCCGGACCGGGTCGAGAACGTTACGAAGCGGCCCGCTACGGCCGGAATCGATGGTCGTGCCCCGGATGAGGATCGATAATAAATATGTGTATAAGGACCGTATTCTCGGCCTCAAACACGCGGGATTTATACTTGTAGACGGTCGATTACGGGCCGCTATGGGACAGACACTCACCGAAAAGATCCTGGACGATCACCTGGTAGCGGGTGAACTCGACCCCGGCGAGGAGATCGGGATCGAGATCGACCAGGTTCTCACGCAGGACACGACCGGAACCATGGTCTGGCTCCAGTTCGAGGCGCTCGACCTCGACGAGATCCAGACCGAACTCGCCGCACAGTACTGCGACCACCAAACCTACCAGTTCGACTTCAAGAACACCGACGATCATCGTTTCCTCCGTTCTGCGGCCGGCACCTACGGTGCGTACTTCTCACGACCCGGCAACGGGATCTGCCACAACGTCCACAAGGAGAACTTCGCTGCGCCCGGCAAGACGCTGCTGGGCTCGGATTCGCACACCCCGACGCCCGGCGGGCTCGGCCAGTTCGCGATCGGCGCGGGCGGGCTCGACATCTCCGTCGCGATGGGCGGCGGTGCCTACTACGTCGAGATGCCCGAGGTAGTCAACGTCAGACTCGAGGGCGAACTCCCCGAGTGGGCCACCGCGAAGGACGTCATCCTCGAGATGCTCCGCCGGCTCTCGGTGAAGGGCGGCGTCGGCAAGGTCTTCGAGTACACCGGTCCGGGCGTCGAGACGCTCTCGGTGCCCGAACGGACCACGATCACGAACATGGGCACGGAGCTCGGCGCGACCTCCTCGATCTTCC
>CAZDEJ010000132.1:0-5823 GCA_964504395.1 uncultured Halobellus sp.
TCGCGTCCATCACCTTGATGTAGACGACGGCGTCGGCGGTCACCGGGGAGTTGTCCCGCGTGATCGCCTCTTGACGGGGGACGTCGAGCGTCTGGGTCCGCATGTCGAACGCGTACGTCCGGGAGACGAACGGCGGGATGAAGCTGATCCCCGGCTCCAGGAGCTTCCGGTACTCCCCGAAGACCGTCAGCGCCTCCTTCTCGTAGGCGTCGACGATCTCGACCATCTGGTAGACGGTGACGACTGCGAGGAGAAGCGCCAGGAGCCCAACCGTCGGGAGCCCGAGCCCGAGTTGTAGCGAAACGGGACCAAATGTCATACACTACGTTGGAGTGTCGCAGGCATAAGGGTTGGCCCGGGGCGGCTTGTCGTCTTTAGTTACATATGAAGAGTGAGGCGGTGTGATTTTCTGCTGGTCCATGGCAAAAATCGACCGCCTCAATGGGTGTACAGACTGGATTGATTTGGATTCCGTGGAGCAATAGCGGACACCCAAGCGTGCGATGAAGCATCGGTATTCAACTGCAGTTAGCGGGGCTCTCGCTGTCGAGTACCGTCTCAATTCCTGAAAAACTGGGTGTCGAGCGCTCTCGTAAAGCGATCCACGATCGGGTGCAGAACGCCGAGCTACAGCACACAGAAGGTCGAACCCCGAATCACGTTGTGGTTGACGAAACTGTGATTCGGATCAACGATCAGCAATTCTGGCTGTATGCCGCCGCTGATCCCGACACAAACGAGCTGCTACACTTGCAGTTATTGACTCGACCCCTGGGATGACGTGTCGGACGGGTCGGCGTCGAGACGCTCGGAGAGCCACGCGTGGTGGGACTCAACGCCATCGGCGCCGGCCCCGGTGAGCCGGTAGACGTCGTGGATGCCGTCGGGTTCCTCGGAGACGAGGCCGCGGTCGACGAGGGCGTCGAGGCTCCCGTAGAACGCGGCGGGGTCGATCCGGGTGTCGTAGGCCGCTTCGAGCCTGGACTTCAGCTCCTGACCGCGAAGCGCCCCCGAGTCGTAGAGCAGGGCGCAGACGTCCCGCCGACGCCCGCTCCGGAGCCACTGGGTCATACACACCGGTTCGGTCGGACGGTCACATCGGTTTCGGTTCCGCGCCGTGAAACCGACACCTTCGACTATCCCGCACCCCAACCGCCGGTATGGCGAACGACGAGACGACGGCAAACGGGATCACCGCCGGATATAGCGAGACCGAGACCGAACGGGTGCTCGACTTCGAGGCGGATGGCCGGACGGCTGCGATCGCACAGAACGTCGAAGGGTACGCGATGCTGAAAGTCCGTCCGAGCGCCGACGGCGACGAGTTGGAACGCTACTACGGCTTCGATATGGCGCTGGACCACGCCGCGGAGTTGCTCGGGGTGTCGCCACACGAGATTCCCGTCCCCGACGCCGCGGCGGACATGGGGATGTGACACGGGGTATCCGAGCCGGGACCGGCAACGGCACCGCGCCACCGGATCACTCCCGCCGCCAGTAGAACCGCGGGCCGAAAAAGAGGTACGAAAGCGAGAGGAAGAGTAGTCCGAACGCGAACCCGCGTCCGATCGACCCGACGAGCTGTTGCCCCATCCGGCCGCCGAGGGCGACTGCGGCCGTCTGGACGACCCCCATCACCACCGCATCCTGTGCGTGGAGGTCGGGATACGTGATCGGCGCGAGCATCAGCCCCGCGAGCAGGAACGTTAGCGGGACGAGTACCACCGGCGCGGTGAACCCCGCGAGGACGGTCGCTCCGAGGATGGTCGCCGCGAGCGTCGTCTGGACCCCTTCGGTCTCGGCGACGTCGCTGTCGTATACGGTGTAGAGTCCGAGCCGGGTCACCGCGGCCGCGACGAACAGGGCGCCGCCGACGACGGCGACCGCACCGCGGGGGGTCGTGAGTCCCCACACCTCGGCGACCGCCATCGACACGAGCAACGCGGGAGCCACGCCGAACGAGCCCACGTCGGCTAAGGAGTCGAGATAGGGGCCGACCGCGGTGCCGCCGCGCCGGCGAGCGACGACGCCGTCGAGCGCGTCCGCAATGGCCGCGAGCAACAACAGCCGCGCCGCGAGTCCGGCGTCGACGGTCGCAGCTACCGCAGCCAGAAACCCCACGCCGGCGTTTGCGACGGTCACCGCGTCGGCGAGCCCCACCCGACCCACGACCCGCGGCTTCATACTTCGGCCGACTCGACGGCCGGGTTTACCTCTTTACATCCGGACCGCGCGACATATACCGCTCGCGTCCCGACGTTTTCACATGAGAGGACAGCGAATCGGAAGCCGAACTCCCGTCTCCCGGCGGCGCGCACTCGCCGCGCTCGGAACGGCTGCCGCAGTCGGTATCGCGGGGTGTGCGGGCGGCGACGCCAGCGCCGCGGACGACTACGATGTCGGAATGACTGCCGTCGCGTTCGACCCGACGGAGCTCACGGTCGCAGTCGGTGACACCGTCGTGTGGGCGAACACGAGTTCGCGCGGTCACACCGTCACGGCGTACGATTCGGGGATCCCCGACGGCGCCGACTTCTTCGCAAGCGGCGGCTACGACTCGACCGCGGCCGCTAGGGACGCCTTCGGGTCGGAACTCGGCGGGCTCATCGAGAGCGGGGACACGTGGTCGCACACCTTCGAGGTGCCCGGCGAGTACGAGTATCTGTGTATCCCTCACGAAGCGTCGGGGATGGTCGGGACTGTCGTCGTCGAGGAGTAGGTCGACCGTCGCTGGAGTCGAGCCGACGTCGGTGCACACGGGAGCGCGGCCGCTGGAGACGCTCGCGGTCGCGATCGAAAAGCGTGATTCGTCCGGCCGGAATCAGGCGTCGTCGACCGCGATGTCCCCCTCGTCGACGTCGACGGCAGCCGCTTCCTCCGCGGCGACTTCCGCGGGCCGCGCTTCGAGGGTGAGCTTCCGGACCTCGACCCGCCGGAGCGGGTAGATGGTCTTTGCCTCGCCGTAGATCGCCGACGAGAGGCGGCCCTCGATGACGCTGTCGACGAGTTCGTCGAAGGTGCGCTCGGCGGCGGCCTCCTCGACGAGGTCGATCATCACGCGTCGGATCGCCTTCTCCTGGTTTCGGTCGGCCTTCTTGGTCGTGAACGCCACGGGCTGCAACTGGACGCGGTAGTCGTCCGTCGTCAGCACCGTGACTGCGACGTCGACCTTCGAGGCGCCGCGTCGCACGAGGCTACGGACGTAATCCCGCGCGAGTTCGTGTTTGATGAACTCGGTATAGGCCGCGTCGCTGGACACGTCGGTTACCTTGAACGTGAGTTTCGTGTTGTTTTCGCCCTGATCGCCGGTGATGTCGCCGAGGGTGACCTCGACGGTTCGACCCCGGATCTTGTCGGGTTCGTCCGCGAAGGTCGAGCCGAGTTCGGTCCGATCGAACTGTTCCGGCGCGATGAGGTCGTACCATCGCTTGCCGTCTCGCTGCTTGGAAACTGATCGTTCGCTCATATGTTGTGTGTTCGTGTCGTGTCGACGATGGCGTCGGCCACCGTCAGGTTGACCACGGTGTCGTCCACCGTGGACTGCAACCCGCCGGTCGTGTCGCGGGTGATGGTCGTCACGAGGGTGTCGCCCTCGACAGCCATCCCCATCGCGTCAGCGTTGTCCGGACGGAGTGCCGCCGCCACGGTTGCGGCGTCGGCGTGTGTCGTCCGGAGGCGGGCGGTCCGCGGGTGTGTGTCGTTCGGTGCGTCTGCCGTCGAGTCCGTGTCCGTTCGACCGGTCATCGGGCCAGTCCCCCCGCGTCCTCGGCCCGTAGCCCAACGTCGGCGATCACGCCGAACGCCCCCTGATCGCGGCGACGAGTTCGGAGGCGGGCGTGTCGGCGTCGAACCGTGCGACTGCCAGGGCCGGATCGCCGGTCCACCCTGCCGCTGCGGCGGGGAACGCGGCGACGAGCGTCGCGGCGGCGTCGGCCGCACCGGACGCACGAGCCGAAATCGCGGCGACGCCGTCGCCGACCACGACGACGAGCGGTTCCGGCGACCGAAAGTCGCGGGCGAGCCGTGCGATCGTCGCCAGCCGACCCGGCGCTCCGGCCGTTCCGCCCCCGACCCGGGCGACGAACACGCCGTCGTGGCGGGTCGTCGACGCCGAGTCGAGGCCGGTATGGACCGCGCGACCGTGCGTGCGCCACGCGTCGAGGGCGGCCTCGGGGCCGCCGTGACCGAGCGCGAGCGCGATTCCCGTCCCTGGCTGCTCCCGGGCCGCGGCGGTCAACACGTCCGCGAATCCACCGAGCGTCGCAAACGGTGCCTCGGGCGTCGCGTACGGCCGGAGCGCCCGTTCGACGGCGTCGGCCGCCCGCGGCGTCGCGTTGTCGTCGCCGGCGATCGCGAGTGCGACACGCGAGGCGACCGAGCGGTGGGTTTCGGCGTCAGTGTCCGTGTCGCCGCCCGGGAGCGGAAGCGACGACATCGCCGCTGCGGTGGCGTCGCGGTCGCCCGAGAACGGTGCGTGCAGGAGCGTCGAGTGGGCGAGTCCGTCGACGGCGTCGGCGACGGGAGTCGCAACGCCGGGGCGGCGGACGATCGTGCCGGCCGCCTCGGCGGTTTCGACGAGATCCCCCGCGGCCGACGCCGGGGTCGCGCCGTCGGCGACGGTGCCGACGAGCGCGAGCGTCGGGTCGGGTGCCGCGGTGCCCGCGTTCCGGCTGAGGTCCGTTGCGATCCGGTACGCGCGGAGACTGGCGGGGCCGGCCTCCGGGACAACCGTCACGTCCGCGTTCACCTCCGCGGACGTCGACCCGACACGCGCCACGAGCCCGTCGTCGCCGGCGGGCACGGTTGCGCCTCCCGCGTCGACGCGGACCTGAAACGGCACGTCGGCGCGCCGCAGCGCCCGGGCGAGCAGGCCCGCAGCCGCCAGCCCGTCGCCGTCCGCACCGGCGATGACCCGGACGAACGACGTGTTCGACAACGCCGCCGCGGCGCTGTCGGTGGGGTCGTTCGCGGCTGTGGTGGTGTCGGATCGTGAGGCCATTCGGCGTCTACTCCTCGAGGAGATCGACCGCGGTGTCGTAGGTGTAGACGAAGTCCTCGTTGAGTGTGTCGCCGCGGTAGTAGTCGACGAGCCGGCGGATCTTCGCCTCGGTGTTCTGCATCGCGCGTTTGTTCTGCATGTCCTGGCCGTTCTCCTGGACGTGGCGGCGGAGCCGGATCGCCCGCTCCATCAGATTTCGGAGGTCCTCGGGGAGCTCCGGCGCCGCGTCGTGCTCGTCGAGGATCTCGGTGACCTTCTTGCCGGTTGCGGCTTTGATATCAGGAACCGGGACGCCCTTGACGCCTTCGTCGCGAAGTTTGAGCCCGATCCCGCTCGGATCGTGGCCCTGCTCTGCGAGTTCGACGACGCGTGCTTCGATGTCGTCCGGGTCGACGTCACTCCACTCCGGGGGGTCGTCTGCCACCGGCCTGTCCGAACCGGACGAGCCACGGCGGCGAGTGTGCATTCGTGCCATTGTGTTGGTTGGAACGGCACAGACCGCACGAGATACGATGTGATACGGCCGACTGTGTCGGCGGCATCGCACTTCCGCAATCCCAAGCCGCGAACTGCGGCGAGTCGGACTTGCGGCCGTGCTGTTCCCATCCGTAGACACCGGCGACTCGATTAAAAGGGTTGCGACCCGTGGCCACGAGTGACCGAGTCGAAGCGTTTAATAATAGAACAGGAGCAATCACTTCATGTCCATTGGGCTCGTAGATCAGCGGTAGATCATCCCCCTGGCACGGGGAAGGCCGCGGGTTCAAATCCCGCCGAGTCCACTCGTTCGCTCACTTCATCCGCTCAGTCGCGGACTCGCCGGC
>CAZDEJ010000133.1:0-5737 GCA_964504395.1 uncultured Halobellus sp.
CGGGAGAACCGGCGCGTGATCGGGGCCAAAGACGCCCTCGCGGCCGGCGACCCCGATCGCTTCGGCGAGATACTCGTCACAGCCCACCACGACACCGCCGAGAACTACGAGGTGAGTTGTCCGGAGCTGGATCTCGTTGTCGACGCGGCCGTCGACGCCGGTGCTTACGGCGCACGGCTGACCGGCGCGGGCTGGAGCGGGGCCGCGGTCACGATCGTCGACGTCGGGAACGCGAAGGCGGTCGTCCTCGAACTCGAAGCCAGGTACGCAGACCAGTTCCCCGCACGTGACGCCGAGACCCAGCTTGTGGAGCCCTCCGCCGGCGTTGCGGTCGAGCGACGGGACTGATCCCAGGTACCGACACCAACTGCCGGCCGACTCGTGTAAGCGTCGGCCGGATCCGGAACGCCACACGGCGCCCGATCCGTCGGCCTCGCCGGATCAGTCGGCGGTGATGACGTCGTCGATCCGGAGGATCATCGTCGCGACCTCGACCGCGCTCCGGATCGACTCGCGTTTGACCGCTGCGGGGTCGAGCACGCCGCGATCAACCGGGTCCGCGACCTCGACATCCTCGCCGACCACGAGGCTGGCCCGGCCCTCCTGGTTGTCCGCGCGGAGTTGAACGAGCGTGTCGATCGGATCCCGTCCGGCGTTCCGGGCGAGCGTTCGCGGGACCGCGTCGAATGCCTCCGCGGCGGCTTCGACGGCCAACTGCCGCCGACCCTCGACGCTCGCGGCCTCCGTGCGGAGCCGCTCGGCGATCCCCAGTTCGACCAGCCCGCCACCGGGGACGACCTCGCCGTGATCGTGCGTCGCTACCGCGACGTCGATCCCGTCGTTGACGGCCCGTTCGATCTCGTCGAGCGCGTGCTCGGTACTCCCGCGGACCATCACCGTCGCTCGCTGCTCGCCGGCGCCGTCCTCGACTCGGACCGCGGTGTCGTCGTCGACGGCCTCGATCGCGACGGTCCCTACAGTCCCGAGGTCGTCCGCCGCGATCTCGTCGGGGCCCGGCACCTGCGACGCGCCGGCCACGTCCGCCACTGCTGCCGCGTCGTCGCTGTCGATGTCCTCGAACGCGAGGATGCCCGCCGACGCGAGCGCGTCGGCCGTCCGATCCGCGATGTCGTCGGTCACGAACGCCGCGTCGACACCCGCGTCGGCGAGGGTCTCGGCGTACCCGACGAGCGTCTCCTCCTCGGCAGTGACCGCGGCCGATAGCTGATCGTCGGAGCTGATGGTGTACTCGGCGTCGATCTCGGGATCGCGTTGCTCCAGTGCGTCGTCAACGACTGCGACTGTCGCGTCGTCGAGCCGGTCCGGCATCCCATCACGGATCGGCTCGGCCTCGGCGATAATCCCGTCGACGACCTCCGTGGCGCTCGCGCTCTTGCCCGTGTGGGCCTCGACGGCGACGGCGTCGCCCGCAACTTCCCCGTCGTCGGCGACCTGCTGCACCGCACCGACGACGGTTTCGGCTAGGGCCGGTACGGAGACGCTCCCGGTCCCCTTGCCCGTCAGCGCCGACTCGACGACGGTCTGGAGCGGCTCCCCGTCGAACGCGTCGGCGTCGACGACGTAATCGTCGACCGCGCCGGCGGCGATCCGTTCGGCCGCCCAGTACCCTTCGACGATCGTTCGCGGGTGGATGTCGTCGTCGATAAAGTCCTCCGCGGCGGAGAGGAGCTCGCCGGTCAGAACCGCGGCCGTGGTCGTGCCGTCACCGAGCGCCGCCTCCTGCTCGTCGGCGACGTCGGCGAGCATCTGGGCCGCGGGGTGTTCGATGTCCATCTCCGATAGGATGGTCGCTCCGTCGTTCGTGATCACGACGTCGCCGGAGTCCGAGACCAGCATCTTGTCCATCCCTTGGGGACCGAGCGTTGTCCTGACCGCCTCGGCGATGGCTTTGCCGGCCTCGATATTCGCCTGTTGGGCGTCGCGACCGGCGGTCCGCTCGCTGTCCTCGTCCAGAATGAACACCGGTGCTCCGTGTTGGCGTCGCTGACCAGGGTTCGACTCCGACATAATACGTCCGGAAGTAAGGATCTCGACCCAGTATATACGTTACGTTGCAGCACTGCCGCTTCTTGAAGGAGAGTTGAAGGACCGAATGGCGAACAGCCGGCACACCGCGGTCCCCGCGCCGACGTGCCGGACACCCGCTGCCCGGCGCGGGACTGTTCTCACCGCACACGGACGGTGGTCGCGGTTTCGGATATAAACCCACGTCCGCCAGGACACAACCCACTTACGCACGCGACCGAAAAAACACGTAATGACGGACGCGCTGCTGTCGGCCGGAATCGACCGGTGTCGACGCGCCGGCACCACGGTCTCCCGGTCGACCGACGCCGCGGAGCCGCCTGCGATCGCGACCCCGGCTGACGCTCCTCGGAACGGCGACGCAGCGGTTTCCACCCCCTCGGACGACGCCGACACGCTCTCGCCTGAGGCGCTGCTGACGTCCGGGCGGCCCGTTGCGGTCGAACCCCTCCGGGAACCCGACCCGACGGTCGTGCTCTCACGGGTGTGGCACAACCGCCCGTGCGGCCGGGCGACGCTGTTCGTGGTCCCGACAGACGGGGTTGCGGCGGCGATCGAACGCCTCCTGTCCCCGCCGGTCGGTGTCCCCGAGGCCGACGACGACGGACGCCGGTTCCACCTGGGCCCCGACCGGATCCGGCTCGAGGAAGGCGGGTACGCGGCGGTCCCCACCGGGCCGGACCTGTCGTGGCACGAGACCCGGACGCCGACGGACCCGGCCGGGCTTCGCGCCTCGGCGTCCGAACGGGACTCGGGCGCTCCCCTCGATACCCCGGTCCCTGAGACGGACCGAGCGGGGAGCCAGGACCCCCCGTGGCTAGAACTCCGTGCCGGCGGCACCGTTCTCGCCCGCCTGGCGGGTGTCGACGCGCTTGCCTGCCCGCCGCGCGCCCGATTCCCCTACGCGTACCGCCGCGACCGCGACAAGCAGATCCGGGTGGTCGACTTCGCCGGCCGCCCCGTCCAGCGGTACCCCGGATTCACAGCGATGCGGCGCGGCGGGTTCCGGCCGGTCCCGGCGCCCCTCGTTCCGGAGCGGATCTTCGACGGGCCGACCGCAGGGTGGTGGGCCGTGCTTCCGGCGACGGGGGAGTCCGAGTCCGCTCCGGCAGGGACGTGACCCTCGACCGACCGCCGGGTACCCGCCCGACGCTCATACTGTCGGCTATCGTCGCGTGACGGATCTCGACACCCCGAGGTGTCGAACGTCCTCACGTCGGGATAGCCAACGGTATCAGTCACGGCTGTCGGTGTCAGGCCGCCGCGTGCGTGTCAGGACTCGTCCAGGACGACCGGGACGCCACGGGACGCCACCGCTCCGGCGATCCACCGGGAGTCGGCTTCCAACGCGTCGAAGGTATTGTAGTGGACGGGGCAGACGAGGTCGGGGCGCATCTCGGCGGCCAACTCGACGACGGACTCGCCGCCCATCGAGAACGTGTCGTCGATGGACGGCAGGAACACGGACGCGTCGAGTTCGGCGTGCACCGGCAGGACGTCGGAGTCGCCCGGGTAGAAAACGCGGGTTCCGTCGACTGCGAGCACGTATCCACACCCGAACCCTTCCGGGTGGACCGGACGCCCGTCCGACCCGGTGTGCGGGCCATCGGAGCGGTTGTAGGCCGGCACCGTCCGGAAGCGAACTCCACTGACCGTGCCGCTCGCGTCCGCGCCGACGGTTCGGACGTCGTACGGTAACTCCTCGGGTCGGATGTCGGTCCGCCGGGTCCCGCTCACGTCGATGCCCTCGAACGCGACGACCGTGGCCCCCTCGGCGGCAACCCGTTCGATCCCGTCGGGGTCGTAGTGGTGGCGGTGCGTGACGAACACGACGTCCCCGTCTTCGGGGCGGTAGTCACGTGTCGGCGGGTGGGCGCCACGGGCGTCGTCGCTTGGGGGCGTCCACTCGCCTGACAGGACGCCGTAACGGCCCGGATCGACGTAGACGACGGGCTCCTCGCCCGCGATGCGTACGGTTGCGTATCCCAACCACTCGACCGCGAGGCCGTCGTGGGTGACTGTCATATCTGAAGGCTACGGACACGAGGAACATAAACGCCGGAGTTCGGAGCCGAACGATTCCACAGGCCCCGCTGCCGGTCCGTTCATCCGGATCCGGCCCATACTGATCGTATGAACTCCCTGCTGTCGTCGACCGACCGGGCGAAGATCGATCGAGGAGCGGACACCGCGTTCTACGACCAGCCGCGGTTCGTGACCCACGCCGACGATGAGTTTCTCCGCCGGCTCACCGAGGTGTATGGCTCGGTGCTGTCCGACGGCGACCGGGTCTTCGACGCGATGAGCAGTTGGGTGTCGCATCTTCCATCACGTAGTTACGCCCGGGTGGTCGGCCACGGCCTCAACGCGGCCGAACTCGACGAGAACGACGCGTTCGACGAGTGGTTCGTTCAGGACCTCAACGCCGACCGGGAGCTTCCGCTCGCAACTGACGGGTTCGACGCCGTCCTGTGTGCGCTGTCGGTGCAGTATCTCCAGTACCCGGCGGCGGTATTCGCCGAGTTCGACCGGATCCTCGCGCCGGACGGCGTTGTCGTCGTGAGCTTCACAAACCGGATGTTTCCGACCAAGGCGATCCGCGCGTGGCGGACGGCCGACATGGACGAACGGACGGAACTGGTGTCGTCGTACTGTGCGGCCGGCGGGCTTGAGACCGTAGATGTCGTCCGCGACCGCCCGGAAACAGATCCGCTCGTAGCCGTGATCGCCCGCCGGGAGTAGACCCGCTATCGTGGCCGGTGGCGCGGCGACGTCCGTTGCACTGATACTGTTGACTATAACTACGTGAAGATTTTCGATACCCCGGGGTATCGAAATCCGTCACGTGACGATAGCCGACAGTATGAGTACCTCTCGCCGTATGACGGCTCCGCGGATCTCAGCCCACTCGCGACAGCGGGTTCCGCCCCGAGGCGGCGACAACCGCGACCAACCCCAGGTACGCGACGAGTCCCCAGACCAGGACGGCGACGACCCACACGGCCCCGACCGACACCGCGATGGCTCCGCCGACGAGCACGCCGAGCACGCCCGTGACCCGGACGACCCGGCGCTCCCAGAGGCGTCGCGTCCGCTCGGGGTACCGCAGCAACACCACCTCGACGCACGCCATCCCGCCGCACCCGACGCCCGCGAGGGAGGGGTTCAGAAGGATCGCCGCGTCGACGCTCACGGACCGGGCTCCGAGCAGGAGCGCCGCGCACGTCGCCGCCGCGAGGAGGCCGTCGCGGAAGAGGTGTCGCCCCATCGCTACGTACTCGTTGGGCAGCCGTCTTATACTGACTGCTGTGCTGGGTGCCGACCCGCTCCCCGATGGGGTTTTCAGAACCCCGGCTGTACTGTGAGTATGCCCGAAATCGATGCCGATGCGATCCTGCCGAACGACCGCGTCCAGGAGTCCGTTGCCGACGGCGAGGTCACGCAGCTGACACGCGGGGCGGGAACCCGGTACGCAACCGAGGGTGATACCTTCGAAATCGGCGGCGAGACGTTCGCGGTCGCGAGCGTGGAGCGCCGGACTCTCGGCGAGTTCACCGATGCCGACGCCCGACGCGAGGGATCCGAGTCGCTGGACGCCTACAAACGGCGCATGGAGCGGGTCCACCCTGAGGGGTTCACGTGGGACGACACCGAGGCGGTACTGACCTACCGGTTCGAGCGGGCCGAGTGA
>CAZDEJ010000134.1:0-5659 GCA_964504395.1 uncultured Halobellus sp.
CTCCGAGGGTACGCCACGACCGGGGCCGGACGGTTCGACGCCGGTCGGGAACAACGGCGCGGCGTGCCGGAAGCGATCCTCGCAGCGGGAAAGTCACCGTCGGAGGTCGCAGCGCTCACACGCACCGCGCTGGAAACGACGGGACACGCGCTCGTCACCCGCGTCTCGGCGGCTGACGTCGCCGCTGCTACCGACGAGGCCGACGGGAGTACGACGCTGGATCACGACGAGCGGGGCCGGACGCTGGTCGCACGCCGGCCGGACTACGAGCCGCCGGCTCTGAGCGCGGACGTCGTGATCGTCACCGGCGGAACCGCCGACGCCGCTGTCGCCGCCGAGGCGGAGACCGTCCTCGAGGTGATGGGTGCCGACGCAACGCTGATCGACGATGTCGGCGTCGCACACCTCGGCCGGGTTCTGGATCAACTCGAGCGGTTACGGGCCGCGGACGTGGTGGTCGTCGCCGCCGGACGCGAGGGAGCGCTCCCGACGGTTGTGGCCGGCCTCGTCGACACGCCGGTCATCGGCGTTCCGGTGTCGTCGGGATACGGCCACGGCGGGGACGGCAGCGCCGCACTCTCCGGGATGCTCCAGTCGTGTACGGTGCTGTCCGTCGTCAACGTGGATGCCGGATTCGTCGCCGGCGCACAGGCGGGGCTCGTCGCGCGGGTAATCAGCGGTTCGCGAGAGCAGTCCGGATGATCGGGGCGGACACGCAGCCGGGCACGACCCGGAGTCATCGACAGCAGTTCCACGTCGAGCGGCGTCGAATCACAAGAACGGTCAGTTATCCCACGCGCTTGTGGACGATCCACCGCCTCGCGCGCGTGCGCGGGAAGGGATTAATACGCCGGGTGCATAGTGAACTCACCGGCAATAGGTGACTGCCGGACACACTATGCCAAGTTGTGATCACTGCGGGTCACACGTCTCCGACCGGTTCGCACGCGTCTTCGCCGACAAGCACGGGCGACTCCTCGCCTGTCCGAACTGTGCAGCGAACGCGGGCATCGCCGAAGTCGCACGGCAGCGGACCCGGACAGCGTGACTACTGAAACGGACGTAAACGACCTCGGGCGCGGTGGCCCGAGGCTTTTGTAGCTCCCTTAGCTGTACGCTAACACTCCCCGTTCCGCGAGGGAACGGGATGAGGTTGGGCGGCTTACGCGCCCCGACCGGGACGGACGCACCAACCGTGCTTGGGGCTTAGTCTCGTGAGTCTCACAATTCGATCTGTTACCGTCAATTTTTGTTTTCTCGGGCCACGCGGTGTTCACTGACGCGTTCCGGTCGGCGTGGTCCTGCACTACGTCACACTCGTCGTTCGGACACCGGAACCGCCGACCTTGCCGATACCTACGCTCGCCACAACACGAACACGTCTGCGAGTTGTGGTAGGCATCCACCGTATCCGTGGGAATCTCTCGTCACGTCGCCTTGTACGAGACGAACGTCTCGAACCTGTGGAACGGGAGGTCGTGCAATCGGCGGTTCATATACGTCCCGTACTGCGTTTCCTTGCGGATACCGTTCATGTCCTCGAAAACAATGATCGGGTTCGAGAGCCGCTCTGCGACCTCCACGACAGCACGAGACGAGCGGTGTAACACCCACTCGGTGAATCGCTCTTCCTTGTCACCGAGATGGTGGTGGATACTCGTCTTGCCGTGTTCCTGACAGCGTTTCGTGATCGTGTGGTAGCGTTGGCGTTCCTGTTTGGCTCGTCCGTAGTCGAGGACGAGCGTGCCCTTCGTCCGCATCGTCTCACGGTCGAGGGCGGTGAGAGCGACGTTACGCTCGGTGGTGTCCGCACTAACCAGCGTTTCGGCGGTGTCGGGTTCGGGCACGTCGAACTCGCGTGTGACCGTGACGTGTGGGCAGCACACGCCATCGCGGTACAAGAGTTTTTACTCCGGCAAGCGTTTGCTGGAGCGGTATCCCGAGATTTGGGAGGCGTATTTCTGGGGTGTCGGATTTTGGAAGGTTGGCTACTACGTGGGTGCGACGAGAGCGGTGTCGGAGGAAGTGGTTGAACGGTATATCGAAGCGACGGAACATGTCCCGGAGTGACGCGCTTCACCCCCGCCCACGGTGGGGCGGGGGAACTCGCGCTGCGTTTCGTTTAGACCACCGCCCGAAGCCGCACGCCACGCGTCCCGGCCGGACGACGACACGCCGTCCGGCCGCCGTGGCGACGCTGGCTCACCGATGCTGACTCGGAACTCAGCCCGGATAGCGGACGCCCCCCCCCCCTGGCGCCACCGGACCGGAAAGGATACCTGCTGTTCGGCGAACGTGTCACCGATGGCAGACGACCCCACGATCCTGCTGACGAACGACGATGGGATCGACGCCCCCGGAATCGCGACACTCCGGACGGAACTCACCGCGTTCGGCGACGTCACGGTTGTGGCGCCGGAATCCGACCAGAGCGGCGTCGGCCGCACGCGGAACGAAGCCGCGGTGGTTCGCGACCACCCGTGGGGGCACGGGCTCGCTGGAACGCCCGCCGACTGTGTGGCCTACGGACTTCGCGGACTCGGCACCGACTTCGATATCGTGGTCTCCGGCGTCAACAGCGGTCCCAACGCGGGGAACTACGTCGTCGGACGGTCCGGGACCGTCGGTGCGGGGGTCGAAGCGGCGTTCCTCGGGACACCCGCGCTCGCGGTCTCCGCGTACCACTCCACGGACTTTTTTCTCTCGCCGCCGGCGGAGTACGACTTCGGCCGTCCCGCCCGGATCGCCGCCCGGCTGGTCTCGCGGGCGCTCGAGGCCGGCGTCTACGACGACGTCGACCTGCTGAACGTCAACGCGCCGGTGGACGCGCCGGACCCACGAGTGGTGCTCACCGAGCCGTACCACGACTACGGGCAGGACATCGAGCGGCTGGCGGTCGGGGACCGTGACGTCGAGACGTTCGGGATCGACGCCGAGGAGCTCGACGACGACGAGCACGTCATCCGGCTTCGCGACCGGACGTGGCCCGGTGTGGTGGGGTGGGAGAACCCGTTCCCCCCGACCGACGAACATCGCCGTCGGTACCCGGTCGGGACCGACCGCCGGGCGATGGTCGACGCCGCGGTCAGTGTCTCCCCGCTCGCGATGCGACACGCCTCCCCCAACAGCGCAGCGCTCGCAGAGGTCGTCGAAACGTTGGAGACGGCATGACGAGGATTACATGCCGGCTTCGACGTCCAGGGGGCGTGTGATCGTGGCGCCGGCGGATCCCGACAGCGACGGCGACGCCGACCACTACGTTTACGTCCTCGAATGTGTCGACGGCACGCTGTACACCGGCTACACGACGGACGTCGAGCGCCGTGTCGCGGAGCACAACGCCGGCGACGGCGCGACGTACACCCGTGGCCGGACGCCTGTCGAGGTGGTCCACGTGGAGGCGTTCGACACCAAGTCGGCGGCGATGTCCCGCGAATACGGGATCAAGCAGCTCTCGCGGGCCGAGAAGGAACGGCTCGTCGGGATGCAGTGACGCCCGCGGCCGGGGCAGGTGGGCAACAGCCCAGGCAGCCGGTCCGGGGTGTCGTGGTATCGCGTCGGAGCTAACTGGCGAACAGTCGGCACACCGGGTCCCCGCGCCGACGTGCCGAACAATCGCTGCGCGACGCGGGGCGGATCTCACGTCACGGAGGTGTTGGCCTCGTGGTTTGATATAAACCTACGGCGCCGGACGGGCCGAGGTTCGTTCCCGTTTCGGCGCGCTGCCGCACCTTTTTGATCGACCCGGGTGAGCACGAGACTATGGACGCGATCTCTTTCGGTACGGACGGGTGGCGCGCGACCCTCGAGACGTTCACCGACGACCGGGTACGGATCGTCGGGCAGGCTGTCGCGGACTACCTGACCGACGAGGGCTGCGACGACCCCGTGGTCGTCGGCTACGACGCCCGCGAGACCTCCGAGGGGTTCGCGGAGTCGCTCGCGGCGGTGCTCGCGGGCAACGGCTTCGACGTTGTCCGCCCGGAGCGGGACTGTCCGACCCCGCTGATCGCGTACGCGGTCGTCGATCGGGGGCTCTCCGGCGCGCTGATGGTGACGGCCTCACACAACCCTCCGGAGTACAACGGCGTGAAGTTCATTCCGTCGGACGGCGCGCCCGCCCTACCCGAGGTTACCGACGCGATTGCAGCCCGATTGGCGGAGCCGGATCCGCTTCCGGAGTCGGAACACGGCACGGTCGAGACCGTCGACCTCGTAACGCCCCACGCCGACCGTGCGACTGAACTGATCGACGCCGACCTCTCCGGGGTGACGGTCGTCCACGACGCGATGCACGGGTCGGGGCGGGGCGTCGTCGACGACCTCCTCCGGTCGGCGGGCGCGGAGGTGGTGAGCATCCGCGACGACCGCGACCCCGAGTTCGGTGGGACGCCGCCCGAACCCAGCACGGAGAACCTCCAACCCTTAGTCGACGCGGTCGACGCCCACGACGCCGAGTTGGGCGTCGCGAACGACGGCGACGCCGACCGGGTCGCGTTCGTCACGCCCGAACGCGGTCATCTCGACGAGAACCTGTTCTTCGCCGCGGCGTACGACTACCTGCTCGAGTCCGACGCCGGGCCGGCAGTTCGGACGGTCTCGACGACGTTCCTGATCGACCGGATCGCCGAGGCGCACGGCCAGGAAACCGCCGAGACCGCGGTCGGGTTCAAGTGGGTCGCACGGGCGATGGCCGAACGCGACGCCCTCATCGGCGGCGAGGAGTCCGGGGGGTTCTCCATCCGGGGGCACGTCCGGGAGAAGGACGGCGTCCTGATGGGACTACTTGGCGCGGCCGCGACCGCCGCGGAGCCGATGGACGACCGCGTGAACCGCCTCATCGGGACGCACGGCGACATCGTCGCCGACAAGATCAGCGTCGACTGTCCCGACAGCGAGAAATCGCGCGTGATCGACGACCTCGAGGCGATGCTCCCCGAGGAAGTCGCCGACCGCGAGGTCGCCGACGTGGTGACCCTCGACGGGTTCAAACTCCTGCTCGACGACGGGTCGTGGCTGCTTGTCCGGCCGTCAGGCACCGAACCGAAGATGCGCGTCTACGCCGAAGCCGGGAGCCGGGATCGGGTCGACACCCTGCTCGGGGCGGGCCGGAACCTGGTCGCACCGCTCATCTGAGGACCCCGCGAAGCCGGTCGGCACTGGGGTCGTCGTCGCTGTCGGTAGCGGCGTCATCGTTGCTATCGTCGCCATCGTCGCTATCGGCGGGGGATCCGTCGTGCTCCGCTGCGTGGATCTCGAAGCCCAACGACTCGTAGAACGGCCGGACGCCCTCGCGGAACCGGGCTACGAGCGGGCCGTCGGTCCGCGTCGCGGCCGCGTCGACCAGCGTCGTGCCGATCCCGCGCGCCCGACGCGACCGGTGAACCGCAATCTGCTCGATCTCTCTCGGGCCTGCGGATGAGCTCCCGACGATGCAGGTGCCCACGATGCGGTCCTCGCGCGCCGTCGTGTCGGCGTCGGTGGACGCCCGCCGCTCCTCGCGGCTGTGCCCGCGGGCGACTGCCACGAGCGCGTTGCCGGATTGAATCCGGTCTCGCATCCGTTCACGGTCGACCTCCAGCATCGCGGCGTCGAGAAGGCGAATCACCCCCTCGGCGTCGCCGACAGTCGCCTCGCGGACGGTGTGCGTCACGGCAAC
>CAZDEJ010000135.1:0-5659 GCA_964504395.1 uncultured Halobellus sp.
TGTGAACAGCCCCTCGGTCCCTTCCTTGATGACGTAGGCAGCGTCCCACTTACCGACGACCGGAGTCGGCCCGAAC
Source organism: uncultured Halobellus sp. (assembly GCA_964504395.1). GTDB lineage: Archaea > Halobacteriota > Halobacteria > Halobacteriales > Haloferacaceae > Haloquadratum. Next base: position 77 of record CAZDEJ010000135.1, read on the forward strand.
TCCGTCGGCAGCTTCTCGACGAGCACGCCGTCGTCGACGTGCGACACCAACTCCTCGGGCATCGGGTTGACGTGGAAGTCAAGATCGCCGATCCGGTCATCAAAGGCCGCCCCGGGCACTTCCGCCTCGGAATCCAACCGCCTGATGGATGACGACATACCTCGCGGTTCGCGAACCGACTAAGACGGCTGTGCCGCCGTGCCGGCCGACGGGACGGGTCGATCCGACCCCAGTCCGAATGATATATGATCGATAGTACGCTGTTTGTATCTCGAGTTGTATGGTTTTGGCACGGTTCTTAGACGTTAGGAAGCGGTTTTCGTTTTCTATTTTAACCATCCATTATCTGTTACGCATCGAGTGCACCCTTAGACCGTAGTCGGTCAAGGCCGCGGGTCGGAGCCGGGCGGCGCGGCGTCGGGACGCCACGGCTTCGGGTACGAGATCAGATAGAGCGCCGGAAGTTTTTGACCGAGGCGGCGTGTACCCTAGCGGCAATTGACGACGACGCGCCCCCTTCTGGGGCGGGAGAGGGTGCGCTGGGGGCGAGGTCGGGACAGCCCCATCACGTGAGGGGGGCGCCCACGGCCGGAGACGAATCCGGCACGGACCCGACGAACGGAGCGCCGGCGGCCCACGATGGTGATGGGGCGACCGGCGGAACAGCCGTGGCGCCGGCGGATTCGGGGCCGCGAGTCGCGGTCGGCGGGCACACCTGGGCGGACTTCCCTGCGGCGGCCGGCGAGTCGTTCATCACCTACCGCCACGTCACCGGGAACATCGTGACTGTCGAGTTGGATTGAGCGGCGGGAGCCGGAGCGTTCGAGCGGCGTTATCGCGTCGGCAGCCCTTCGGTGAGGCTGAGGACGCCGTTACCCACCTCGATCACCGCCGTCCGATCGGGTTCGGGGCCGATCCGACACGTCGCGGTCTCCCGCCGGTCGTTGTCCAGCGTCGCCCGGATCTCGTACTCGCCGGGGGGCAGGGCGTCGATCTCGCTTTCGGCGTCGCCCGGCCGGAGGTAGTACTCGGCCGCGAACGCCACGTCGCCGTCGGGAGTGCACACCTCGATTGTGATGTCGTACGCCCACTCGTGGGCGTAGCTTCGGAGGTGGAGGTCCTCGGTTCTGGCGGCGGCGCGGCTGTCCGGGGCGTGTCGCCCGGCAGTCCGGGCACGAGTCGTCCGGTTGGGAGCCATGTTCGGTCCGTAGGTAGGAACGAACAAATAGCTCCGTAAGGCTCAAACGCCCGTTTGAGTGTCGGCACCGATCACTCGAACGCGATGGTCACGCGTATCCAGACCACGGTGACGCGGTCGACGTCGTCAACCGTACACGGGATTGTCCCGGTCGCGTTCGCGGTTGGGGCCTCGGGTTCGGTACACGTGAACCCGACCGACTCGTTGGCGTAGAGCCGCCGCGGTCGGCTCGCAGCCATCCGGACGCCCCGGTGTCACGTCGCATACCCCGAGTTCTGCAGCGACGTGGATGTACTCGGTTCGGTCGGATACGAAGTGACGCTGCCGCGTGCGGGGTATGACAGTCGACTACCCGCCATCACCCGCACGTTCGGTAGTTGTACGGTATCAGTCGTCGCTGGTTTGGACCACCGTGTCGCCCTCGCCGGCGTCGGCTGCCGCCGTCGCCGCCGGCGGGAGGTCGTTCCGGACGTCGTCGCGGGCCCGGTCTTCGATCACCGCAGCGTAGGCGTCGGGCATCACCGTGACGAAGTCGTCGGCGACCTCGTTCCACTCCGAGAGCATCCACGCAGCACGGTCGCTGTCGGTGTAAGCCGCGTGGTTCCCCACGAGCCGCTTCAGCAGCCGACGGTCGGACTCCCCCAGCGTGTCCGACAGCGACACCATCTCGGTGTTGGCCGTCGCGGCGAACTCGTCGTCGGGGTCGTAGACGTACGCCACGCCGCCGGACATCCCCGCAGCGAAGTTCTTCCCCGTCTCTCCGAGGACGGCGACCGCACCGCCGGTCATGTACTCGCAGCCGTGGTCGCCGACGCCCTCGACAACCGCCTTGACACCGGAGTTGCGGACCGCAAAGCGCTCGCCCGCGACGCCGTTGACGTACATCTCACCCTGCGTCGCGCCGTAGAGCGCCACGTTCCCGATCAGGACGTTCTCGTCGGCCGCGTACGCCGCGTTCGACGGGGTTTCGACGATCACACGACCGCCGGAGAGCCCCTTGCCGACGTAGTCGTTTGCGGCGCCGGTGAGGTGCATCGTCACGCCGCCGGCCAGGAACGCGCCGAACGACTGGCCGGCCACGCCGTCGAACCGACACCGGATGGTGTTGTCGGGGAGGCCGTCGCCGCCGTAGCGGGTGGAGATCCGGTTCGACAACGTCGCCCCGACCGCGCGGTCGACGTTCGAGATCCCTCGCTCGATGGCCACGGGCGTGCCCTCCGAGAGCGCCGGCTCGGCCTCGTCGATGAGGTCGTAGTCGAGCTGTGACGCCACGTCGGGGTGGGACTGCGGCTCGGTCTGGCGGCGCTGGTCGCCCTCGGGCTCGGCGATGACCGCCGAGAGGTCCAGGTGTCGCGCCTTCTCGTGGTCGGTCTCCCGCTGGGTCAGGTGCTCGGGGCGGCCGATCATCTCCTCCAACGACCGGAAGCCCAGGTCCGCCATGATCTCCCGGAGTTCTTGGGCGATGAACGTCATGTAGTTGATGACGTGCTCGGGTTGGCCGGGGAACCGGTTCCGGAGCTTGTCGCGCTGGGTTGCGACCCCGACCGGACAGGTGTTCTCGTGGCACTGTCGCGCCATCACACACCCGGAGGTGACCAAAGAAGCAGTCCCGAAGACGTACTCCTCGCCGCCGAGCAGCGCCGCGACCGCGACGTCGCGGCCGGTCTTCATCCCGCCGTCGACCGTGACGCGGATCCGCGACCGGAGGTCCGTCCCCCGGAGCATCTGGTTGGCCTCGGCGAGCCCGAGCTCCCACGGGAGCCCGGCGTTCTTGATCGACGTCTTCGGCGACGCGCCGGTCCCGCCGTCGTGGCCCGAGATGTGGACGACGTCGGCGTTGGCCTTGGCCACGCCGGCGGCGATGGTGCCGATCCCGGCCTCCGAGACCAACTTCACGTTGATGTCGGCGTCGGGGTTTGCGGCCTTCAGGTCGTGGATGAGCTGTTTCAGGTCCTCGATCGAGTAGATGTCGTGGAGCGGGGGCGGCGAGATGAGCCCGACACCCGGCGTCGAGAACCGAACGTGGGCGATCATCTCGTTGACCTTCTTGCCGGGGAGGTGGCCGCCCTCGCCGGGCTTTGACCCCTGGGCCATCTTGATCTGGATCTCCTCGGCGTTGGTGAGGTAGTCGGAGGTGACCCCGAACCGGCCGGAGGCGACCTGTTTGATGTTGCACTCCTTTTCTGTGCCGAACCGCTCCGGGGGTTCGCCGCCCTCACCGGTGCCCGACTTCCCGCCGATCCGGTTCATCGCGATCGCGTTGTTCTCGTGGGCCTCCGGCGACAGCGATCCGAGACTCATCGACGCCGTCGCGAAGTGTTGGACGATGTCCTCGATCGGCTGGACCTCCGCGACGGGGACGGGGTCGCGGTCGGAGTCGAACTCCAACAGCCCGCGGAGGGTCTGTAGCTCCTCGTTTTGATCGTTGATGAGTTCGGCGAACTCCGTGTACTTGTCGTAGTCGCCCGACCGGACGGCCTGTTGGAGCGTCCCGACGGTTTCGGGGTTCCACTGGTGGTGGATCCCGTTCGAGCGGTGCTCGTACTCGCCTTGGCGCTCGAGTTGCGGATCGTCGCCGAACGCAACGGTGTGTCGGGTTCGGACGTCGGACTCGATGATGTCGATACCGATGCCCTCGGTCCGGATCTCGGTGCCCTCGAAGTACTCCGCGACGAAATCGGAGTCGAGGCCGACCGCCTCGAAGATCTGTGCGCCCTGGTAGGACTCCACGGTGGAGATCCCCATCTTCGACATCGTCTTCAGGAGGCCGTCCTCCAGCGCCGTCGTGTACGCCGCGATCGCCTCGCTCTCGTCGGCGCCGTCGGGGCCGGCGACGATGTCGGCGATGGTCCGGTACGCGAGGTAGGGGTTCACCGCATCGGCGCCGTAGCCGACGAGCGTCGCGAGGTGGTGGACCTCTCGCGGGTCGCCGGACTCGACGACGAGCCCCGCGCGGTTCCGGAGCCCGTTCCGGACGAGGCTGTGGTGGACCGCGCCGGTGGCGAGCAGGCTCGGGATCGCGACCCGATCGGGGCCGAGGCCCCGGTCGGAGAGGACGACAACGTCGGCGCCCGATTCGATCGCGTCGGCGGCGTCGTCCCGAACCCGCTCGACCGCCGCTTCGAGGGAGCGTTCGCGGTCGTAGGTGATGTCGACGACCGCCGAGTCCATCGTGTCGTCGGCGTCGTCGCCCAGCGACCGGATCGTCTCGGTCTGGGCGTCCGAGAGGACCGGCGAGTCGAGCACGAGCTGTCGGGCGTGTTCGGGCGTCTCGCCGAGGAGGTTCCGCTGTGCGCCCAGCCGGGACTCGAGCGACGTGACGAGCTCCTCGCGGATGTAGTCGAGCGGCGGGTTGGTGACCTGCGCGAACAGCTGCTTGAAGTAGGTGAAAAGCGGGCGGTTGAAGTCCGACAGCACCGACAGCGGGGTGTCGTCACCCATCGACCCGACCGGGTCCTTGCCGTCCATCGCCATCGGCTCGATGAGGTGCGACACCTGGTCCTCGGTGTAGCCGAACGCCGCCTGTGCCGCCCGGAGGTGTTCGACATCGCGTTGTGCGCTGTAGTTGTCGGGGTCGACGAGCGTGTCGAGTTGGCGTTGCTCGCGGTCGACCCACTCGCCGTACTTGTCGTCGGTCAGCGACTCGAAGACCTCGGCGTCGGGGATCACGCGACCCTCCTCGGGGTCTGCGACGAACAACTGGCCGGGCTGAAGCCGGCCGCGCTCCTCGATCTCCGCGGGGTCGGTGTCGAGGGCGCCGACCTCGCTGGCCATCACCAGGGTGTTGTCGGTGGTGACGTCGTACCGGCAGGGTCGGAGCCCGTTTCGGTCGAGCACTGCGGCGACGCGGTCGCCGTCGGTGGCGGCCACCAGGGCGGGGCCGTCCCACGGTTCGATAAGGGAGGCGTGATAGTCGTACCAGTCCCGGCGGGCGTCGTCCATCGCGTCGTCGCCGCGGAACGCCTCCGGAATGAGCATCCGGAGTACGTGGGGGAGGTCCCGGCCGCTGTGGAGCAGGAGTTCGACCGCGTTGTCGACGGAGGCGGTGTCGGACTGGGTGGGGTCGTTGATAACGGGCTTCAGCGTGTCGAGATCGTCGCCGAACGCCCCGTGTTCGAGGTCGGTCTCGCGGCTCCGCATCCAGTTGATATTGCCCTGGATGGTGTTGATCTCGCCGTTGTGGATGATGTGCCGGTACGGGTGTGCGAGGTGCCACGCGCCGAGGGTGTTCGTCGAAAACCGGGCGTGAACGAGGGTGAGCGTCGTTTTGAGTCGCTCGTCGGCGAGGTCGGGGTAGTAGTCGGCGAGTTGGTCGCCCTTCAACAGGCCTTTGTAGACGAGCGTCTTCCGCGACAGCGAGCAGACGTAGAACCGTTCGGCGCCCT
>CAZDEJ010000136.1:0-5595 GCA_964504395.1 uncultured Halobellus sp.
GTATGCGAACGCGCTTTCTCCCCGGCCTGCTCGCTTTGCTCGCTGAGGCCGGGGGGCTCCGCGCTACCGATTGCTGACACTGGGGGAGGTCCGAACCCCGACCCGACAACACACTAATACCGATCCCCGACGACACGTCGCACATGAGCGCAGCTAACGCGGGCGGCGTCCGCGCGACCGCTGCCGGGGCACTCCTGTCGGGGTTCGTCGGCTCCGGCGTCGTCGTCCTTGTCGGGTTCTTCTTTCCGGCGCTGGTCGGGGACGTCCTCGGCGGCCAGACGTGGCTGGTGGTCGCGCTCCTGTTTTTCGGCTCCGGGCTGGGGTACATCGCGGTTCTCCCGCACGACCACGACACTACGACCGACTCGACGGGATCGACGCTTCTGGCCGTCCGCCGCGGGTCGGTCCGGTCGGTGCTCGAGGACGTACTCACCGCCCACGACCCGGCCATCCTCGGGCTCCCGATCGTGGTCTTCGTGTCCTATTTCGCGCTCCAACTGGCCTTCCCCGCGGGCACGGCAGCCGCGGTCGAAGGGCTGACCGACGGCGTCCTCCGGGAAATGGGACCGATCCTGCTCGGGGTCGCGTTGCTGTCCGTGCTCTACTGCGGCGCGCTGCTTTTGGGACCGTGGGGCGACATCAAACTCGGCGGCGAGGACGCCACGCCGGCGTATACTTACCCGACGTACTTCTCGCTGATATTCACCGCGGGGATCGCCGCCGGGATCGTGTTCTGGGGGCCCGCCGAGGCGCTGTTTCACTACCAGCAACCGCCGCCGTACTTCGACGCTGCACCCGGGTCGCCCGCCGCGGTGAACGCGGCGCTGGTGTACTCGCTGTTCCACTGGGGGGTGTCGGCGTGGGCCGCCTACGCCGCCATCGGGATTCCGATCGCGTACTTCGTGTTCCAGCGCGGCGCACCTCTCCGGGTGTCGTCGATCCTGACGCCGTTCTTCGGCGTCGACAGCCTGGCGTCGCCGTGGAGCCGGCTGGTCGACACCCTGGCGGTGTTTGCGACGATCGGGGGAATCGCCACCTCGCTGGGGCTCATCTCCCAGCAGTTCCTCGCGGGTGTGCGGTTCCAGTGGGGCGTCCCGCCCAGCGATCTCGGGCCGGTGCTTCTGGTCGGCGGACTGGCGGCGGTGTTCGTTCTCTCGGCGGTCTCGGGGCTCCACCGCGGGATCCGGCGGATCTCCGGGCTCACCTTGGTGCTGTTCGGGTTGTTTGCCCTGCTGCTTTTCGCGGTCGGCCCACGGGCGTACGTCGTCGCTCACGGCACCGACGCGGCGGGGGCGTACCTCGGGAACTTCCTGCCGATGAGCCTGTTCCTGTCCGGGTCGTGGGTGACGGCGTGGACCGTCTGGAACTGGGCGTGGTGGTTCTCGTGGGCCCCCTTCGCGGGGACGTTCATCGCGGCGCTGTCCCGTGGCCGCCGGATCCGGACTGTGGTGTTCACCAGCGTGGTCGCCACCTCCGCGGCGACGGGGGCGTGGTTCCTGATCTTCGGCGGCACCGCGCTGTCGCTCCAGGCCGGCGGCGTCGACGCCCTGGCGGCGATCACCGAACGCGGCGGATCCGAGGCGGTCGCCGGCTTTTCGCTACTGTCCGCGCTCCCGCTCGGGGAACTGCTGTTGTTCCTGTTCCTGTCGCTCATCGTGGTGTTCATGGTCACATCCGCCGACACCTCGACGCTCGTCGCCGCCATCCTGGCGTCGCGACGGGGGGTCACGCCGTCTAGAGGAAGCATCGCGCTGTGGGGCATCTTCCAAGCAGTCGTCGCGCTCTCGGTGCTGCTCGTCGGCGGTGCCGAGACCCTCCAGGCGCTGGCCGTCCTGACCGGCGCTCCCTTCTCGGTGCTGGCGGTGCTGGCCCTGATCGGGTTGTCGCTCGCGCTGTACCGCGAGGAGCGCGGCCGGGGCCACACCTCGATACTCCGACAGGGGGTTGACCGGCTGCCGTCGATTCAGACGCACCACGACATCGATCCCCCGGACCGGGACTCGTGAGCTGAGTCGGACCCGAGGCCACGGCACTGGCTGCCGTGCCCGACGCAACGCGCTCGGGGAGCGACGAGTCGCCCTCGGGCCCACGTGTTCCGGTCCCATCGCCCGGTGTTGTTATCTCACACCGATATTCGTAATAAGGACTGCCAGAACGGGCCGGAAGTATAGCAGGAGCGTTAATAAGAACTCGGCTACTTCGGACTAGTAATGTCGTCATCACGGGATCACGAGCGGGAGCGACCGCCCCCGGACGGACCGGCGAACGACGCTCCCGGCGACGGGGATGTCGAGACCGCGCGGTTCGAGGTGCCGGAGATGGACTGTGCGTCGTGCGCAGGGACCGTCGAGGCCGCCCTCGACGCGGCGGAGGGAGTCGCCGACCGCGACGCCGTCCCCGCGACCGGCCGGGTGACTGTCACCTACGACTCCGGCGTGGCGTCCGTGTCCGACCTCGTCGACGCCATCGACGGCGCGGGCTACGAGGTGACCGACACCGGGGATACCGACGGGCGGACGGATGACCCCGAGTCGGTCTGGCGGAGCCCCCGCGCGGTGAAGACGTGGGTGGGCGCAGCCCTCCTCGTCGGTGGACTCGTCTCGGAGTTTATGATCGTGGGGTGGACCCCACAGATCGGGTCGATCCTCGGGAGCGAACTCCACCTCGCGGACGCCCTCTTTTTGGGTGCCGTCGCGGTCAGCGGGCAGGCGATCCTCAAAGGCGGCTACTACTCCGCGCGCCACCGCCAACTGGACGTCGAGGTTCTCATGTCGGCTGCGATCGCCGGGGCGCTCGCCGCGAGCCTCGGATTCGGGGCGGCGCTGTACTTCGAGGCCGCGACGCTCGCAGTGCTCTTCAGCGTCGCCGAACTCCTCGAGCGCCATTCGATGGACCGCGCCCGCGACTCCCTCAGGAAACTCATGGACCTCTCCCCCGAGGAAGCTACGGTGAAGCGGGACGGGAGCGAGGAGACCGTTCCCGTCGACGCCGTCTCGCCCGACGACGTCGTGGTGGTGCGACCGGGCGGGAAGATCCCCGCAGACGGCGAGGTGGTCGCGGGCGACAGCGCGGTGAACCAGTCGCCGATCACCGGCGAGAGCGTCCCGGTCGACAAGACGCCCGGCGACGAGGTCTACGCCGGCACGCTCGTCGAGAACGGCTACCTCGAAGTCCGGGTCACCGCGGCCGCCACGGACACCACGCTCTCGCGGATCGTGGCTCTCGTCGAGGACGCCGGCTCGGAGCGGACCGACCGCGAACAGTTCGTCGAGCGGTTCTCGTCGTACTACACGCCCGCCGTGGTTGCGTTCGCGGTTGTCGTTTCGGTGTCGGCCCCGCTCGTGTTCGGGGTGGCGTGGCCGACCGCACTGGTTTACGGACTGACGCTGCTCGTGCTCGCGTGTCCGTGTGCGTTCGTGATCGCGACGCCGGTCTCGGTGGTTTCGGGGATCACGAGCGCCGCGAAAAACGGCGTGTTGATCAAAGGCGGCACTCACCTGGAGGCGATGGGCGCGGTCGAGACGGTCGCGTTCGACAAAACGGGCACGCTCACCACCGGCGAACTCGCCGTGACCGACGTGATCGGGATCAACGGCAACACCGAGGTCGACGTCCTCCGGTGTGCACGCGGACTCGAGCAACGGAGCGAACATCCGGTGGGGAAGGCCATCGTTGCCGCCGCGGACGCCGCCGGCATCACCGGATCGGACGTTCCCGCGGTCGGCGGCTTCGAGAGTCTCACCGGCAAGGGCGTCCGCGGACGGCTGGACGGTACTCCACACGTCGCGGGGAAGCCGGGGCTGTTCGCGGAGCTCGACTTCGACCTCTCGCACGTCCACGCCGTAACCGACGGCGGGAGGGTGACGGCGAACGAGTCCGAGCGCTGCGAGCGCACCGACTGTGTCGACCTCCTCGACGGCGTCGTCCACGAACTCCAGTCGGAGGGTAAGACCGTCGTCCTGATTGGGGGCGACGACGAGATCGAGGGCATCATCGCGGTCGCCGACGAGGTCAGACCCGGCGCCGCCCGCGCGGTCGCACGGCTGAAGGAGTTGGGGGTCTCGCGGACGGTGATGTTGACCGGCGACAACGAGCGGACCGCCAGCGCGGTCGCCGAGGCGGTCGGCGTCGACGAGTTCCGTGCGGCGCTCCTTCCCGAGGAGAAAGCCGATGCGGTCCGGGGACTCGCAGACGGCCCGGCGGGCGGCGACGGGAGGGTCGCGATGGTCGGCGACGGCATCAACGACGCGCCGGCGCTCGCGACGGCGACTGTCGGGATCGTAATGGGGGCGGCGGGCACCGACGCGGCGCTTGAAACCGCCGATATCGCACTGCTTGCGGACGACCTCTCGAAGCTGCCGTACCTCTACGAGCTCGCCGGCGACGCAAACAGCGTGATCCGGCAGAACGTCTGGACGAGCCTGGGGCTGAAGGCGCTTCTCGCGCTCGCGGTCCCGTTCGGCTACGTCCCGATCTGGCTCGCGGTCCTCGCCGGCGACGCGGGGATGACCATCGGCGTGACCGCGAACGCGATGCGGCTCTCGCGGTTGCGGCCCGAAGTGGACTGACACGGTTCGGGCCGGGAACCCTCGGGGGAGTCCGGCCCCTGGCTCCGCTGACGGGCCGGTGACACGCGACGACGAAACGGGGGCGCCCCGGCCGATCCGGATCGTCGGCGCCCCACCGGACAGATATAATACCGTCCTGGGGTGAGTACGGGTATGGAATATCGGTACGACGGTGACGCACACGAGCGGCTCTTCGCCACCTACGACGACGACACGGAGCCGTTTCCGACGAGCGTGACGGCGTGTTTCCCGGAGCGCAACCACCGTCGGGAGGAGATCGAACTGCTCCAGGAACTGCTGTTTCCGACGTGTTGGAACTCTCCCGAACTCGTCCGCGACGAACTCGCAGTGCTTGACCACCTCGACGAGTTCGGCGAGTTGTTTCGCGCGGGCATCTGCCCGTACTCCGACGGTAACACACGTCCGCGCGAGACGGTGTCGGCGCTCATCGACAGCCTCCCCCGACTCCGCCGCGTCCTGAAACGCGACGTCGAGGCGGCGTACAAGGGTGACCCCGCCGCGAAGACGTACATGGAGATCATCCGATCGTACCCCGGCTTCCTGGCGATCGCAGTCCAGCGCGTCGCCCACGTGCTCTACGACATCGGCGCCGAGGAGTACGCCCGCGAGTTGACCGAGTACGCAAAGACCCGGACCGGGATCGACATCCACCCGGGCGCCGAGATCGGCGAGCACTTCTTCATCGACCACGGCACCGGCGTCGTCATCGGCGAGAGCACGACCGTCGGCGAGTGGGTCCGGCTCTACCAGGACGTGACACTCGGGGCGCTCCACTTCGAGGAACAGGAGGGTGACGAACACGCGCTCAAGAAGGGCTACAAGCGTCACCCCGACATCGGCGACCACGTCGTGATCGGGGCGGGCACGAAGGTGCTCGGCGACATTACCGTGGGCGACCACGTCAGCATCGGCGCCAACTCCTGGATCACGGAGAACGTCCCGGATCGGACGAGGGTGTACATCAAGGACCACCCGACACAGGAGCGGAAACGCTACGACGACTGAC
>CAZDEJ010000137.1:0-5535 GCA_964504395.1 uncultured Halobellus sp.
GTAGATCATCGCCCCCGCGGCAAACCCGAAGCCGTACGGGAGAAGCTCCCGTGCCGTGCGGACGAACGCGAAGGCGACGACCGCGCCGATCGGCTGCGGGAGGCTGGAGAACACCGCCCACCACACCATCCTCCACGGGGGGATGCCCATCGACTGCAGCGGGATCGAGATCGCGGTCCCCTCCGGGACGTTGTGGATGGAGATCGCGACCGTCATGAACACGGCCAAAAGCGGGACCGTCACGCCGAGGATCCGGGTGCCGCCGGCGAGTCCGAGGTCGGCGAAGGAGACGCCCACGGCGATCCCCTCGGGGAAGCTGTGGACCGTCAACACGCCGAGGATGAGGACGAGCCGCGTGACGTCCGCCTCCTCGTACTGACGGGGGTCGATGTCGGCGTCGAGCAACACCTCGTGTGCCACGACCACCAGCAGGACGCCCGCACCCATCCCGACGAGAAGTTCCAGCGGCGTCCCCTCCGCGAGTCCCTCCTCGACGAGTCCGAACACCGACGCCGAGAGCATGATCCCCGACGCGAGCCCCCAGAGCAGGACGTTCTGTCCGTCCGTGACAGCACCGACAAAGACGAACGGCAACGCCCCGATTCCGGTCGCAAGCGCCGTCACCACCCCGGCGACGAACACGAACGCCAGGTTTTCCGGGGACGCCATCGAGTCGGAGTTCGCCGGACCGACACAAGACACTGGCGGGACCACGGGAGCGGCGGCCCCGTAACGGCTTCCGCCCGTCGCGACCGGGAGGCCCGAGCGTCGGGTCCGGGGGTGCCGGTGTGGGAGGCGGTCCGCCGGAGCGCTCGCGACACCCGCCGGACGACGCGTGACCGCGTCGGATCGGGGCCGGCACGCGAGGAGCGGACTCACGACCGACGGCGTCAAACGGCCCGGGCGAGTAGTACTCACTGATGGACGTTCAGTTCCTCGGCGGCGCCCGCGAGGTGGGTCGGAGCGCGATCCTCGTCAACGGCTCCCTCCTCCTCGACTACGGGATGCTTGCGGGGACGCCCCCGCGGTTCCCGGTCGCCGACCCCGACCCCGACGCCGTGGTGGTGAGCCACGGCCACCTGGATCACGCCGGCGCGGTGCCCGCGCTGCTCTCGGGCGAGTCCCGCCCGCCGATCCACTGGACTCCGCCGACCCGGGAACTCGCGGTCACGCTCGCGGAGGACACGTTGAAACTCCACGGCGGGACGCTCCAGTGTCCGTTCACCGAGACCGACGTCCGGCGGGTCCGTGGGGCCTCCGAGACCCACGGCTACCGGGAGTCCTTTTCCGCCGCCGGCCACGAGATCACGTTCTACAACGCGGGCCACATCCCCGGCAGCGCCCACGTGCTGGTGGACGACGGCGACACACGGTTGCTTTACACCGGCGACTTCCACACCGCAGACCGCAACGAGAGTGATACTCCCGCGAGCCGCACGGACCGTTCCGGCGACCCGATCCGTGGACAGCGGCTCGTTCGGGGAACCACCGCCCGTCCCGACGCCGACGCGGTGATCTGTGAGAGTACCTACTCCGACGTCGACCACGGGGTTCGGGCCGACGTCGAATCGCAGTTCGCACGGAGCGCCGAGGAGACCCTCTGGGAGGGCGGGACCGTGATCGTCCCGGCGTTTGCGATCGGCCGGACTCAGGAACTCCTGCTCGTCTGTGACGCCCACGACATCCCTTGCTACGTCGACGGAATGGGGAAGGGCGTGACCCGGATGCTCCGGCAGTATCCCGGGTTCGTCCGCGACGCCGACGCGCTCCGGCGGGCGACATCGCACGCCCGGTTCGTCACCGGCCGCGACGGCCAACGCAAACGGATCACCGACCAGCGGGCGGCGATCATCACCACGAGCGGGATGCTCTCGGGCGGCCCCGCGATGACGTATATCCCGCTGATCCGGTCGAACCCCACGAACAAGGTCGCGCTGACCGGCTACCAGGTCCAGGGAACGCCCGGCCGGGACCTGGTGGAGACCGGAAGCGCCGAGATCGACGGCCGGGTGCTGCCGGTGGCCGCACGGGTCGAACAGTACGACTTCTCCGCACACGCCGACCGCGACGGACTCCGGTCGTTTCTCGACAACTACGCGGGAAGCGAGATCGTCGTGAACCACGGGGACCGGTGTGTCGAGTTCGCTGCCGAACTCGACGCCGACGGCTTCTCGACGACCGCCCCAGAGGTCGGCGAAACGGTCACGCTCGGATAGCCGGCGGGACTGGGCGTCCGTTACTCCTCCCGCGGAACGGCCCGGACCTCGAACTCCCGGTAGCCGTCGTAGGCGGTGTCGAGGGCGCCGAGCCACCAGTTCCACCGGTCGGCCACGCTCGACCCTTCGGGGGCGTCGGCCAAGTTCCGGACGACCGCCGCAACCGTGAGTGGGTCCCCGCGGTCCTCGGCGACGACCCCGACGTCGGCGAGGTCCCGCGCCTGCCGCGCGACCACCCGGCACTCGGCGTCACTGCCGTCGAACTCGGCGGATAGCGCCTGCATCAGCTCTTCGGCCTCGAACGCGGCAGTCTCGATCGGCGCGTCGCCGTCGCCTGTTCCGTTCATACGACACCGTTTGCGATCGAGGGTCAAGAGTCCGCCGGCGTGTGGTCGGATCGCGGTCCCGTCGCGTGCAGCACGCCCCGGCTACGCCCACCACGCGCTCCGGCGTTCGTCGTAGGAGGCGTCGCGGAACGGCGGGGGTTTCTCCGCGTCGGGTTCCGCGCCGAAGGCAAACGCCAGCCAGTAGCCGACGTGCCACCCCACCGCGTCGGTATCGAGGTCGACGAGCGAGACTCGGAGTTCGGAGTACGTCTCGACCGCGCCGTCGCCGTCGGGATCCCACCCGGCGGTGCCGCCGCAGGACGCCGCCCCGCCCCCACACGGCGAGGTTCCGACCGGCCGCACGACGATCTCGGCGTCGCCGGGATCGTCGACGAGCGTGAACGTGAGGTTCGTCGGCATTCCCGGCGGGTCGTCCTCGTAGTAGTCCAGCGCGCGTGTGGCCTGCTCGCGGAACGCTGCGGGGTCGCCGGCGTTGTCGGTATCGATGTAGACGGTGAACTCGGGGTCGTCCCACGCGAAGCCGCGTTCGGTTGCGTTCGGCAGCGCCTCGGTGTAGAGGACCATCCGGCTGGCCATCACGTCAGTCGGGCCGTCGTCGTGGGTGAGCCCCAGGGTGTGGCCGAGTTCGTGCTGGATCACGGTCACCGTGGAGCGATCCGAAAACCCCGTCCGGACCGACACCGTCTCCGGCCGGTCGACCTGGCGGCTGTCGGTGAGTAGCGGCGCACACCCGGCGGCGTCGCTCGCGCCGTCACACTCGGGGACGGTCCCGACGAACTCGATCACGAGGTCGGGATCGGCGGCGTCGGGGCGGACCTCGTACTCGGTCCGAAAGCCCGCGAACCGCTCGGATTCGGCCTCCCAGAACGCTGTCGCCTCGCGCACCAGCGGCGCCCACTCGCGGTCGGTTCCCGCCGGGTCCTCGACCGCGACAACCACCGGCTCCGACCCCCACGGGTTCGCCCGCTCGCCGACCGCCGTCGGTGTCGGCGTCGGCTCCCCGGCTGTCGGTGCGTCCCCGTCGGGCACCCGGGTTGCGGCGTCGCTCCCGGCCGTCGTGTCGGCGTTTCCGGTCGGTGCCGGCTCCGTGTCGGGGGCGTCGAACGCGGGCCCCACACACCCCGTGAGGACAACGACGGCCGCCAGCGCCACCGCAGCGGCGACGGGAACCGATCGGGTTAGCACGCGGGGGTAGTCGTGAGAAACGGGTAAGAAGGTTCGGACTGGCACGGCTCGGAGCGGACGGTGCCGCGGCTCGCGACCGTGACGGCTGAGAGGAGTAAGCCCCCTTCTGTTCGGCTCGGCATTCGGCTAAGCGGCCGCGCCCTGTCCGGACTACCTTGGCGGCACGGCCTTGCACCGGCGAGGGTTCGCCGTTCCATCCCTTCTCGGCTGTCGGCGCACGGGCGAGCTGCCCGGTGCGTTCCGCGGCCGCGTTGCGACTGCGGGGCCCTCGACGGGTCAGCTTCGTTCCCTTGCGGGTCGGGTCGCACGCGACCGGGGCACCCCGGTCGCGCCGAGCGGCGTCGGCCGCTCGCGTCTCATCGGTCGGGCCGAGGGGTTTCGTTTCTGTTCCAGAGCCAGCCGTCTCCGACTCCCGGCTTGCGCCGGGTCGCCCGTCCGGACGGTGGGGGGACTTTCCTCATCGGTCCGCTGGACCGACGGGAGCCGAGCTCTCTCTGCCGACCGACCGGAGGCGGGACACGTAAATAAGCCTTCGGTACCTGACGGCGCCACACGAGTCGCACGAGGGCGTCACGACGGTCGGCTCACCGGCGGAGCGCCGACACGCGGGACCGGAGCCAGCAGACCGGCGACCACGACCCCGGCATCGCGGCGGCGCCGGCACCGATCGCGACGGCGAAGTACGCGGGCGTGACCGTCTCGATCCCGGCGAGGTCGGCGACGGTCCCGACGATCCCGCTGCCGATCAGGAGGGCTGCGACGGCGTACCGAAGGGGTTCGTCGTCGAACATCGGCGCGCGATTCGGCGTCCGTCGTATTGTATCCTGCGCCGTCGCGGACGACCGTCCCCGAAGCACGGTGTTCGGCTTTCTCCCCCACCGCCCGGTGTGCTCATACTGCTGACTATGATTACGTGAAGACTTTCGACACCTCGGGGTGTCGGGACCCGTCACGCGACGATGGCCGACAGTACCAGACACCGGGAGTGGTCCTCCGCGGCTGTCCGGTGTGCGTATGTAGTGCATACCCGACGCACGCCACCGCTACCGTCCGCTGACCGTATTTGCCCCGAGCCCCCCGTTGCGGGCGTCTACCAGCAAAAACCGAAGGGAAGCGTTCAAGTCGTGCGGGCGTCTGCACACGCATATGTCCGAGGCGCAGGCCGTTCGTCTTACCTACGATGATGGGGCGAGGGCGGTCGAGTTAGCGCGTGAGTCGGTCGAATCGTACGTCTTACACGGCCAACGCGAACAGCCCGGGAGTATGCGGGACGCCTTCTACGCCCGTACCGGCGCGTTCGTCCGGATCCGATCCACGCGCGGACGGGGGCGTCTCCGCGGCTGTGCCGGCTCGTATCGCGGGAGCGACCAACTGGGCCACGCCGTCGTCGACGCCGCGATTCAGGCCGCTTCCGGCGACTCCTGCGGCTCCGAGATCGAACAGCCCGAGCTCTCGAACCTCACCGTGTCGACCTGCATCGTCTGTGACTACGAGGAGACCGACGATCCCCTCGACGACGTCGAGTTGGGGACGCACGGCGTCGTTGTCGACACGGACGGCAGCCACGGCTGGCTCTACCCCACGATCCCGGTCGAGAACGGGTGGAACGAGGAACAGTTCTTCACGCACGCCTGCCGGAAGGCGGGGCTTTCGCCGCTGGCGTGGCAGAACGACGATACGACGGTCACGCTGTTCGACGGGCAGGTTTTCCGGGAGCGTGCCGACGGCGGTAGCGTCGAAGAGTTGTAGAACTGCGGCCGCGCTGGACTCGCTACTCGACCCCGTAC
>CAZDEJ010000138.1:0-5513 GCA_964504395.1 uncultured Halobellus sp.
TCGCCTTCGTCCCCGTTGAGCGTCAGATACCGCACGTCGATCATTCGGTCGTCGTCGAGGATCGCTTCGGTCACCGAGTCGGGGACGGGGTCGTCGAGATTGTAGACGGTGAGCGCCTCTCCGCCGGGTTCGTCCCGCCGGGAGTTGAACATCCCCGAGATGTTGATGTCGTGATCGCCCAGGATCGACCCGATGAAGCCCAGGACGCCGGGCTTGTCGGCGTTGCGCGCGACCAGCATCTTGCCGTGGGGGACCGCATCGACACGGTAGCCCCCGATCCGGACGATCCGGGGATCACCGCCCGCGAACAGGGTGCCCGAGACCGCCATCGACTCGTCGTCGTTGCCGACGCGGACGGTCACCAGGCTCTGGAAGTCGTCCGACTGGATCCGCTTGGACTCGGTGACGTCGATCCCGCGATCCGCGGCGATCTGTGGGGCGTTGACGGCGTTGACCTGCCACTCCAGCGGTTCGAAGACGCCTTTCAGCGCCGACGCGGTCACGAGGTCGACCTCCTCGTCGGCGATGTCGCCCTCGTAGGCCACCTCGACCCCGGAGATCCGGCCGTCGAGCAGTTGTGCGGCGATGATGCCCGAGGTCTCCGCCAGCCCGATGTACGGTTGGATCCGCGGGAACGCGCTCTCGTCGACGGAGGGGGCGTTCAGCGCGTTCACCACCGGCTCGCCCGCGAACGCCGCGTCGACTTGGTCGGCGATCGAGGTTGCGACGTTCTCCTGTGCGGCCTCCGTCGACGCACCCAGGTGCGGCGTGACGACGACTTCGTCGACGTCGAGCAACGGGCTGTCCGGCGAAACCGGCTCCTCGGCGAAGACGTCGACCGCCGCGCCGTCGAGCGTACCGGTCGCCACCGCGGCCGCGAGGGCGTCCTCGTCGACGACGCCGCCCCGGGCGCAGTTGACGAGAAAGCCCCCGCCCATCAGTTCGAGTTCCGCCGTGGAGATCATCCCCTCGGTCTCGGGGGTAAGCGGCGTGTGGACCGTCAGGAAGTCCGCCGACGACAGACACGTCTCCAGTTCGACGAGTTCCGCGCCCAACCGGTCGGCACGCTCCTCGCTGATGTACGGATCGTAGGCCAGGAGCTCCATCCCCAGGCCGTCGAGCCGCTTTGCGACCTCCTGGCCGACCCGGCCGAGTCCGACGACTCCGAGCGTCTTGCCGTTGAGTTCGGTACCGAGGTAGTCGGATTTGGCCCACTCGCCGCGCTTCAGTCGGGCGTGGGCCTGCGGGATCGACCGCGCGGCGGCAAACGACATCGCCACGGTGTGTTCGGCCGCCGCCCGGACGTTGCCCTCGGGGGCGTTTGCGACGATGACGCCGTGGTCGGTGGCGGCGTCGATGTCGATGTTGTCGACGCCGATCCCCGCCCGCCCGACGATGACCAGGTCGGGGGCGGCCTCGAACACCGCCTCGGTGACATCGGTCCCCGACCGGACGACCAGGGCGTGTGCGTCTCCCGCTGCCTCCAACAGCGCCTCGCCCGTCAGGTCGTAGGCCGTCTCGACGTCGTGACCCGACTCGCGGAGTCGTTCGATCCCCGCGTCGTCGATCGGATTCGTTATAAGCACCTTCACATGTGCGCACTACCCTGGTTCGTGGTTAAACGTTTCCTCATGGGTGTATCCGGCCGCCTGTGGCCTGATACCGAGTCTCACGGATCGAACGGGTGGGTTGATTATCCCCGCGAATCACCCCCCAGTATGCGACTCGTTGCCTTCGACTTCGACGGCACGCTCTCGGACTCGGAGATGACCGTGCTCCTCGGCGAGCGGGCGGGCGTCGCCGACCGGATGGCGGAGATAACGGAGCGCGCCATGAACGACGAACTCTCCTACGCCGATAGTCTCCGGGAGCGGGCGTCGCTGCTGGAGGGCCTCCCGGAGTCGGCGGCCGACGCCGCCTTCGATCGGGTCCGGCTCCGTCCCGACGCCGCGGACGTGATCGCGCGGCTCCGGGCCGCCGGCCACCACGTCGCGATCCTGACCGGCGGGTTCGAGCGCGGGGTCGAACGCGCCCTACAGCGGGAGGATGTCGACGTCGACACCGTCGTCGCGAACCGCCTCCCGGTGCGGGACAGGCGGCTCACCGGCGGCGTCGAGGGTCCGCTTGTCGTCGGGACGAAGGACGGAGCCCTGGAGACGCTTTCGACGGGCGCCGAGGTACCGCTTTCGCGGACCATCGCGGTCGGCGACGGCGCAAACGACCTCCCGATGCTGGAGGTCGCGGGACTCGCGGTCGGGTATCTCCCCAAGGACGCGGTCCGACCCGCTTGCGACGAGGTGGTGGCGTCGATGTCGCAGCTCGCGGAACTGTTGGAGAGCCGCACTGTGATCCGACGGGACGCGTAAGACTCAATTGTGGGCGCCGCTCATGCATATCCGTCCGAAACCCATACGTTTTTAAATTTAGGCCCGCCTAAACAGTTGTAATGAGTACTGGCACACACTCGCCCCCGGCGGACCGTCCGGACGGGACGCCCGGCGACACCGACGTATTGGTCTGTGAGAGCTGCCCCGGACGGTCGGTCTTCGTGGAGTCCGGCAACGTGAACGGGTGGATTTCGACCGACGTGACCGTCGAACTCGACCGGTGACTCCCGTGTCCGACAGCGACACCCCGACGGACCCCGAGCACGACGCCGACGACCGGACGGTCATCCGCTCGGGTCGCGAGTTCGAGCAGGAGTACCGGCTGCGTGCGACCGAAGCCGGCCAGTTCCTGATCGCCCTCGGCGAACAGCTCCGCGACGACGACGAACTGACAATCGTCGACGACGAGTGGGAACTCCCGTTCGCGTTCGGGGAGCCTGTCGAACTCGAAGTCGATTACGACGGCGTCGGCGACGCCGAACTCGAGATCGAACTCGAACTCCCCGGCCGGACCGACGAGGCCGCGCCCGACGTCGAATAGCGGCGCTCGATCGACACTGTCGAACCGGTCCGGGTTTCGATACTGGAGCAGATCGGCGGGAACAGCTGCTGTGTACGCTATCAGTATAACGGGCGTGGAATACGGCTTGTTGCGTGTCCTTTACCCGGTGTGATACTACTCAGCGAGCCCGCCCGGGGTTGTTATCGACGCGGCCTCCGCCCTGCTGGAGTCGCGGTCGCAGGGCGTGTTCACCGGACACGACGTCGCTATCGGCGCCGAGCAGCCGTCACTGGACGCCTCTGCAGCCGACACCGATCGGCCGTCCACGCCCGCGCTCGGACCGGTCGGTCGCGACGCCCCTACCCCCTTCGATCGTGCCGTCGACGGTCCGGCGCGGGTACGGAACTGTGATCCTCGCCGTCTCGAAGCGGTCTGTCACGGCTCGGATGAGCCCCCCGCGGATCCCCGGGAAGTCGGACTGGCCGGGATCTTCGATCCAGATCCGGCTCCGGAGCCCGAACGACGCGTCGTTGATGTCGACGAGTCGGACGGTCAGCTCCGGGTCCTCGAAGCCGATCCGGCAGGTGAATCTCATACTGTTGGCTATAGCTACGTGAAGATTTTCGATACCCCGGGGTGTCGAACTCCCTCACGTGACGATAGCCGACAGTATGAGCGTGTACTGGATCGCGAACCCGACCGCCAGCGTTGCGGCGATGACGGTCGACAGCGCGACCAGGACGGTCCCGAAGCCCGCGAGCGAAAACGCCAGCGTGAGGCCACAAACACGGCACCACCCCGTAGATCAGGAGTGTCAGCGGCTTCCGGACGTGTTCGTCGACCCCACGACGCCGGAGGAGCCGCTTGCTGAACGGGAGCACGACGGACTTGCTAACGACGTAGGCCGTTAGGAACACCGTGAGAAACACCACGCCGGCGGCGGTGCCGGCGAGTTGCGGCGGTAGCCCGACACCGACACGTAGGTCACCGAGGAAGCCGGTGACGCCGGTCGCGTCGGTCCGGAGTCCCGGGCGGCTCGTCCCGTTCATCGCGCCGTCACCGCGTTCGGTCGTGTTCGTCCGGCATATACCCTCGAGTTCGGCCGGGAGACGAGCTATGCCACCGGGTGGCTGTGGCGGCCGGCCGCTCTCGGACGACTACCCGCCCGCGGCCCGGGCCTCCCGCCGCGCCGACTCGACGGTTTTGCCCTCGCGCATCACCGCGTCCACGAACAGTTCCCCGGCTTTGTACGACGACCGGACCATCGGCCCCGACGCGCAGTAGAGGAAGCCGAGTTCAGCCTCGGCGACGCGCCGCCACGTCTCGAAGGCGTCGGGGTGGACGTACTCGAAGACGTCCAGATGCGACCGGGAGGGCTGGAGGTACTGCCCCAACGTGACCACGTCGACGTCGGCCTCCCGGAGGTCCGACAGGGTTTGGTAGATCTCGTGGTCGTACTCACCGACTCCGAGCATCAGGCTGGTCTTGGTGTAGATGTCGGACTCCTCGGAGACCTGTTCGAGCACCGACAGCGACTGGTCGTACCCCGCCCGGCGGTCCCGGACCGGCCACTGAAGCCGCTCGACGGTCTCGACGTTGTGCGCGATCACGTCGGGGTCGGCGTCGATGATCTTCCGGACGAGGTCGGGGTCTCCCTGGAAGTCGGGGATCAGGACCTCGACCAGGATCCCCGGGTCCCGCCGCTTGATCTCCCGGATGGTTCTGGCGAAGTGACCGGCGCCTTGGTCGGGGAGGTCGTCGCGGTCGACCGAGGTGAGTACGACGTAGTCCAGCCCGATCTCCGCGACCGCGTCGGCGACGTTCGCGGGTTCTTCGGGGTCCAGCGACTCCATCCCGCCGGTCTCGACGTCGCAGAAGTTACATCCGCGCGAACAGCGATCGCCCATCAGCATGAACGTCGCCGTGCCCGGCCCGTTGCGGCCGCTCCAGCACTCCCCCATGTTCGGGCAGTTGGCCTCCTCACAGACCGTGTGGAGGTCCCGGTCCCGGAGCGTCCGCTTGATGTCGGTGAACTGTCGCCCCGACGGCGGGCGCATTTTCAGCCAGTCGGGCTTTCGCCTGCTGCTCATGCCTCTACCTTTGGACGGCCGAGCAAAAGCCTGGGGGTTGTCGGCGGGTCAGTCGCTGCGGACCCGACGGGTCTGGCGAGCAGTCGGCACTCGTCGTCCCCCGCGCCGACGTGCCGAACACTCGCTGCCCGACGCGGGGTAAGGGCTACGTCACACGCGGGGTGGCGGCGGCATCGAATAAAAACGTACGCGAGCACCCGGCGCCCGACCGCAATGGAGAAACGTCTTTCCCCGCGGAGTCCCCGGTAGCTCGTATGGTTCGCCTCCCGTCGCCGCTTCACAGTTTTCTTTCGATTGCGGCGTCCCCCCCGCTTTCGACACGCCTGCCGGGTCCGTTTGCCGTATCCGCGACCAGGAGGTGTACCGCGTGAAAGTCGCCGAGGTTCTCCCGGAGTTCGCCGACGCGTTCGGGTTCGAGGAGTTCAATCGGATGCAGCGGGAGGCCGCGCCGGCGGTTCTCGAGACCGACGACAACGTCGTCGCGGCCGCCCCGACCGCGAGCGGCAAGACCGCCCTCGCGGAGCTCGCGATCTG
>CAZDEJ010000139.1:0-5350 GCA_964504395.1 uncultured Halobellus sp.
CCTCCATCTCGCCTTTCAGGAGTTTGAACGCCACCTCGTCTTCGGTCATCTCCATCGAATTGTGGTAGCTGCAGTCGGGTTCGACAAGCAGGTAGACGGTTCCCTTGTCGTGGTAGTCCGGCCGGCCGGCCCGTCCGAGCATCTGCTCGAACTCCTGGACCGACAGCCACTCGATCCCCATCGCCAGGGAGTCGAAAAGCACCTGCGAGGCGGGGAAGTCGACGCCGGCGGCGAGCGCGGCGGTCGTGACCACTGCAGCGAGGTCTTGGTTGCCGAACTGCCGCTCGACGCGCTTCCGCTGGCCGTAGTCGAGGCCGGCGTGGTACGGCGCGGTGTCGTACTCCAGTTTCCGAGCGATCTGGTGACACCGCCGACGGGAGTTGGTGAAGACGATGGTCTGACCCCGGTACCCCTTCGAGGACTTCGAGTCGAACTCGCGTCTGACCAGCTTGTCGATGATGTCGGGCTTCTCCCGGCCGTCGGCGAAGGTGACGTGACGCTCGATCGGAACCGGGCGCTCCTCGAACTCGATCAGCGTCGCGCGGAGCCCTGCGGCGAGTGACTCGGGGTTTCCGACCGTCGCCGAGAGGTAGACGTACTGCGCGCCATCGTACGCGCGTCGATCGTTCGACCGCTGTTCGCAGTAGTATTTCAGCCGGCTGATCAGCCCGTCGAGCCGGTGGCCGCGTTCCTCCTCTTTGAGCGTGTGGATCTCGTCGATGACGACCGTGCCGACGTCGCCGAGGTTCTTGCCGGTCCGAAGCGCGTGATCGATCCCCTCGTAGGTGCCGACCACGATGTCCGCGTTGGGATCGAACCGGTTCCCGTCGTCGTTGATCCGCGAGGCACCGACGCGGATGGTTACGTCGAGGACATCGCCGTAACGCTCCTCGAAGTCCTCGTGTTTCTGGTTGGCGAGCGCGACAAGAGGGACCAAAAACAGGAGTTTCCCCTCGCCGTTCAGCGCCCGGTCGATCCCGGCGAGTTCGCCGACGAGCGTCTTGCCGGTCGCGGTCGCACTCACCACGAGCTGGTCGCGCTCGTCGAACAGCCCGTTGTCGACAGCGAGCGACTGCACCGGCAGTAGCGTCTCGAACCGATCCTCGGTCCGGCGCTGGAGCTCGGGGTGGAGATTCAGCGTCGAGGTCGCAACGGGATCGACCTCGTCGGTGGTTGCGCTAACGGTGTCGAACCTGGTGAGATCGGGATCGAGGCCGCCGGCGAGGAGGGTGGTGACGCGGTCGAGATCCTGGGTTTCGAGCAGGAGGTCCTCGAGTCGCCCCTGTGCAGCACCGGTCAGTCGTCCCGACGCCGAGAGGTCGAGTTCGCGCTCCAACTCCCGCTTTGCGCACTCGGGACAGATGTGTTCGCGGTCGGTCGCGACTGCCGTCTCCTCGGTGATGGGGGAGTACCGGCCGTCGGAGGCACAGTACCGGCACGTCCGGACCACGAGCGCCTCCAACTGGTAGCCGTCGAGCATCTCACGCAGGGCGTCGCGGCGGTGCGTCGACGTCTGCTCGGAGATCCGGATCCGGGAGGCCCGCCGCGCGATCTCGACGAACTCGTCGGGGTCGCGGGGGTCGTCGGTCGATCCGCGGGTGATCCGGAACTTGCCGGGGCGGGGGCCGGCACCGGTCTGTTTCAGCTCCAACCGCCCGCGGAGGACGCGCTCGCCGTCCCGGCGGACGACCACGAGGAAGTCGTCGCCGGTCTCGTGGAGAAAGAGTGTGTCGACGCGGCCGACCTGTTTGGACACGCAGGGAATACGTGGACGAGGTATTTCAGCGGTTCGTCTCCGGAGCCGTCGGGGGTGGCGAACAGTCGGCACACCGCGATCCCCGCGCCGACGTGCCGAACTATCGCTGTCCGGCGCGGGGCGGACGCTAGGTCATGGGGCGCGTGGTTCCGTGATCCGGTATAAACCTCCGGCCCCGGGCGCGTGACTGGAGTTAAGTTCCATCGTCGACTATCTCGTGGTATGCGTGGCATTCGTATCGGCAGCGCCTTCGGGATCCCGATCAAGCTCGATCTCACCTTCCTCCTCGTGCTTCCCCTGTTCGCGTGGCTCATCGGCAACGACGTCGCGTCGTTGACCGGAGTCGTCAACGACGTATCCGGGTCCGCGATCGACGTGGCGCCGCTGACCGCCGGGTCGACGCAGTGGGTGCTCGGGTCCGCCGCGGCGATCGGGCTCTTCGCCTGTGTCCTGTTCCACGAGTTCGGCCACTCGCTGGTGGCGATGCGGTACGGCTACGAGATCGAGTCGATCACGCTGTGGCTGTTCGGCGGCGTGGCGCGGTTTACCCAGATGCCCGAGGACTGGCGACAGGAACTCACAATCGCCATCGCGGGCCCCGTCGTCAGCCTCGGGTTGGGTGTGGTCGCGTCCCTCGGATTCCTCCTACTGCCGACGGCACTCGATCCGGTCAAGTTCGTCGTCGGCTACCTCGCGCTGACGAACGTTGTCCTCGCAGTGTTCAACATGCTCCCGGGATTCCCGATGGACGGGGGGCGAGTCCTCCGGGCCCTCCTGGCCCGCAGTCGGCCGCACGCGCAGGCAACGAAGATTGCTGCCGAGGTCGGGAAGGTGTTCGCGTTTCTGCTCGGGATCTTCGGACTGTTCACCAACCTCCTTCTCATCGCGCTTGCCTTCTTCATCTACATCGGGGCCTCCTCGGAGGCCCAGCAGACCGTAATGAAAGCCGCCTTCGAGGGAGTGAGTGTCACGGACGTCATGACCCGCCGGGAGGACCTCCACACCGTCGACACCGACACCAGCGTCGCCGAACTCCTCGACCGGATGTTCGTCGATCGTCACACCGGCTACCCGGTCCTCCGGAACGGCCGTCTGGTCGGTGTGGTCACGCTCGATGACGCCCGGTCGGTCAAGGAGGTCGAACGCGATGCCTACCGCGTCGGGGACGTGATGTCGGCGGATCTGCGCACGATTTCGCCCGACGCCGACGCGATGACCGCGCTCCAACAGATGCAGGAGAACAAGGTCGGCCGGCTTCCCGTTGTCGACGATGCGGGCGAGATTGTCGGGCTGATCTCCCGGTCGGATCTCGTCACGGCGTTCAACGTCATCCAATCCCGGGGAGCGGTTCCGTCGCTGTCGATCAGCGATTCCACGGACCTCCCGAACCCCAGATAGCCCGCCGCCCCCGTGTCAGTCGGGGTCGGCCGGTCCCTCTGGCATACCGGACGTGTCGGCGCCGCCCTCTGCCGCGGATTCGAGCGGGACGTCCGTCCGCGTCCGGAGCCACGACACCGCCTCCTCCACCCTGTCGTCGCTGTCGCCGGTGACGGTGATCCGGGTCCGGTCGGCACTGCGGTTCGGGTAGCTGCCGACGCGGACCGCGAACCGGTCGGTGACCGACCCCAGCGGCGACGCCAGTGCGCCCTCGGGCTCCGGCGAGTACAGCGTCCGAGTGACCACGTCGCCCGCGAAGTCGCCGGCGACGTTCCCGAAGACGGCCCTCATCTCCTCGGGGATCCCGGGAAGGACGTACACGTTTTCGACCACGCACCCCGGGGCGAGCCCCTCCGGGTTGGGAATCGGCGTCGCCCCCGCCGGCATCGACGCGTACCACTCCGCGCGAAGCTCGAAATCGAGCCCGGGGTTTTCCGCGTAAATCCGGTCGATCCGCTCTTGGACGTCGGTTTCGGCGACCGAATCGACGACCAAGTCGCGGTCGAGCCCCGCGGCGATGGCCGGCATCGTCACGTCGTCGGGGGTGCCGCCGAGCCCGCCGGTCACGAGCACGGCGTCGAACGCCGCGGCCCACGCCCCGACCCGCTCTGCGACCACCGACTCGTCGTCGGGGACGACGATGACCCGTGCCACGTCGACGCCACGGTCGCTCAGCGCCGCAGCCAACCACGTCGCGTTCGTGTTCTCGATGTCGCCCGCGAGCAGTTCGTTACCCACGGTGACAATGGCGGCATCCATACCACCTCGTCGGTCGGCGGCGGTTTAACTCCGGCCGTCGCGCACGCCAAAGCGGAACGTCCATATCCCTCGGCGCGAACCCGGAGGTATGAAACTCCTCGACGACACCCGTGTGGTCGCCGGCCTCGCGCTCATCCTGGTTGGGTCGGTGCTCTTCGTGCCGGCGATACTGCCGAACGCCCCGGGGCTTCTGACGTACGCGCTCGTCCCGGCTGCCATGCTCCTTACCCTCGGGACGTGGCTGGTGGGGACCTCCGGCGAGTCGTCGGTGGTGTGATCCGGGCCGGATCCCGAAACCACGGATGCTACCCGGCGATCCGGTGACCCTCGGCGGGCGAGTCCCCTGATCCACACGAGTATATGCAGACTTATTGCTCACGACCACGTTCATCCGTCATATGATCGCCGAAATACGCCGTGCGAACAGGGGAACGCGGGTCCAGTACGTGATGATGGTGATCTTCGGAGGGCTCTGCGTCCTCGCGGCGTTCGCGCCGTTTCAGGACAGTATCAGGATCACGACCGTCGGAACCCTGTTCGGCTTCACCGCGGGACTGTGGGTGTCGCACCTGATTCAGGTGCTTAGGCGGGCCATCGACGCACAGCAGTCGAACGTCCAGACCGCCGCCGAGACACAGTGACCCAGCCCGAATCACAGCCGCAGGCGGACGGATCGTCGGAACAGCCGGCGTTTCTCAGCGGGATCGAGTTCATCACCGGCCCGGACCCCAACCTCGGCTCGTTTCTGCTCACTATCGGGATCGTCACGTGCGTGTTCATCGCACTGTTCCAGTTCACGATGCCGTCGCCGGTGTCGCACCTGCTCACTGCCGGCGTGATCGTCATCACGGTCGTCAGTGCCGGGTTCGCCGCCCTGCTCGACTCGCTGAACTACTTCGACCAGTCGAGCGACTCGACGCCCCAGGCGAGTCCGGACCCGGTCCGGAACGACAAGCCCTGGGTCCCGAAAGAGCAGGTCTCGGCGTCGTTACCGCCGATGATCAACTTCGACGAGGAGCTCAGCGAGTTGCAGGAACACTTCGACGGGGAGCTTCCCGACCAGCTTACGCCGTTCATCGAGGACTACCGGCGGCTGAAGACGAACCCCAAAAACCGGATGTCGATCGCGAGCGACCTGCGGGCGGATCTGAACCCGATCAGCGTGATTCTCGACGAGGATGGCCCCGAATACGAGCCCTACCAGCGGATCAGCGACGGACTGTTCCGGTACATCGGGGACAGCGCCGACCACCTCACGGTCACGGACGTCACCAGTCGTGATGCAGCCGGCGAGCCACAGGAGATCGGAGCAGTTGCCGGGGACGTCGCGGCCTTCGACCTCTCGGTGCACAACGAGGGCGAGGCGACCGACGTCGAGGTGACTGTCGAGTTCTACGA
>CAZDEJ010000140.1:0-5309 GCA_964504395.1 uncultured Halobellus sp.
CGGCGGGCCGCATCGTCCGGCCAGCGCGCTGGGCGCCCTGCCGCCGCGACCCGCCGAGTCCGGAGGCGACGATCGCGACCTCGGCGTTCGGGAGGTCGATACCCTCGTCGCCGACCCGGGAGACGACAACCGTGTCGAGGTCGCCCGCGCGGAACGACTCGAACACCCGATCCCGACGGTGGTGTGGCATCTCCCCGCTGACGAACGGGACGTCGAGCGCCTCCGCAAGCGCCTCGCCTTGGTCCAGCCAGTCGACGAACACGAGCGCGCTCGCGTCGGGGTGAGCGTCGAGCAACCGTCGGGTTTCGGCGACCTTCTCTGGGTTCTCGGCGGCGACGCGGTGGCGGTCGCGGCCCTCCGCGTGCGCCCACTCGTTCTGTGCCACGTCGTCGCCCCACGGGAGGTAGCGGATCCGGACCTCGGGCTCCTGGACGTACCCCGCCTCGAACAGCCGCGACCAGTCGGTCCCGATCGGTGGGCCGATGAGGGTGAAGATCTCCACCTCCCGGTCGTCCTCGCGCACCGGCGTCGCCGACAGCCCCAGCCGGTGTTTGGTCTGGAGGGTCGCACTCCGGCGGTAGACCTCGGCGGGGATGTGGTGGACCTCGTCGTACACCACCAGCCCCCACCCGCGGGAGTCGAACAGCGCCCGATGGCGGTCCATCCCGGCGGTCCGGTACGTCGCGATCGTGATCGGCCGGATCTCCTTTTCGCCGCCGTGATACTCGCCGATCTGTGCCTCCGTGAGGGTGGTGTGGTCCAACAGTTCCGCCCGCCACTGCCCCGCCAACTCCCGCGAGGGAACCAGGATCAGGCTCTCCCCGCCGATCGCCGCGAGGATGCCGATCGCGGTCACGGTCTTGCCCGATCCCGACGGCCCGACGAGCACACCCGAGCGCTGGTCGCGGAACCGGTCGACCCAGTCACGCTGGTACTCCCGGAGGTCGGCGGTCAGCTCCACCTCGACCGGATCCCCGGTGTCGAGGTCGCGGTCGTCGACGACCGGATACCCGGCCTCGTAGAGGGTGCGCTTCACCGCGGCTGTAGACCCCTCGCGGACCCAACTTTCGGTCTCCGAAATCGGCGCGACGAGTTGCTCCTCGTCGAGCTTCTGGCGGGCGACGTTCCCCATCAGGCTCTCCGAGCCCGCTTCGAGCACGACGTACCCGTCGTCGTGGGTGAACAGCCGGAAGCGGTTCGCGCGTTGCCACTGCGACTGCACCCACTCCTCGAGGTCGGCCGAGCGCCGGGGGAGGACCGATCGAATCAGCGACAGCAACGTTCCGACGTCGTCGAAGGGGGCCTGCCAGACGTCCTCGGGCCGGATCTCGTATTTGTACCCCCGTGTCGCGGTCGCCCCGTCGACCACCGAGCGTTCCCGATCGCCCGTGGAGTCGACGAGGTGTGCGAACTGCGAGAGCTGGGCGCGGGTGTACTGTCGCGGCTGATCGACGATGATCTCGCGGCGGTCGGGGAAGAGAACGATCCGTTCCCGCGCCGCCAACTCCCGCCACTCCGCGGGGAAGTACACCACGGGGTCGGATTCGACGTTCACCCGGTCGACCGTTCCGTCGTCCACCAGGCCGTCGAGGGCCGCCGCGGCCGATGCCTGGGCGGTGCCGAGCCGACGGGCGACCTCGGAGGCGGTAACCACGGGCCGTCCCTCGGCCTCCACCGCGTCGTAGAACCCGTCGAGTTCGAGGTCGTCGACGGCGACGACAGTCCCGGCGGTAGCGTCCTCGCCGGACGTTCCGTCCGGGACGGGTGTCGCTGGCCCGTCGGTGGCGACACTGCTGGTGTCCTCGGTCACATCAGAGTCGACGGTGTCAGGATCGACAGTGTCAGGATCGGCGGCGTCGACGCTCCTCTCGGGTGGGTCCGGGCCCTCGTTACTCATTGGACGCACAACGGGCGGCGACCGGGAAACGGCTTGCGACTGGCGCTATCCGGACAGCGTTGCGGCAGGTCTCGGGTCCGGGCCCGTACGTTCTTGTGGACCCGCGCGGAACGTGGGTTAGTGACACCGTTCGAGCGACGAACCCAGGCAGTCCAGGCGGCGCTTCGTGACACCGGTGCCGACGCCCTCGTCTGCGTCCCCGGCCGAACCCTCCAGTATCTCACCGGCTTCGACGAGCCACAGCGCGACCGACACCTGCTGTTCGTGGTCCCCGCGGGGGGAGACCCGGCCGCGTTCGTCCCCGCGCTGTCGGCGGCACAGTTCCGAGCGGAGACGTGGGTGGGGGAGATCGAAACCTGGGCGGATGACGACGATCCGGTGGCGGCGCTGGCGGCGTTTCTCGACGACCTCGACGTCCCGACCGCACCACGCCTGCTCGTCGAGGACACGATGTGGGCGACCATCCTCCAGGACGTCAGATCGGTCCGACCCGACGCCACCATCGGGCTCGCCAGCGAGGTGGTGGCCGACCGCCGGATCCGGAAGGACGACGCCGAGGTCGACGCGATCCGGCGGGCGTCGGCAGCGGCCGACGACGCGGTTCGGGCAGTCCGCGCGCTCGGCGCCGACGCGGTCGGGCTGACCGAGGCCGAACTCGCCGGGCGGATCGAGTCGTTCCTGGCCGACGCGGGCGGCGAGGGCGTCTCCTTCGAGCCAATCGTCGGCTCCGGTCCCAACGGCGCGATGCCGCACCACACCCACGGCGACCGGAGGATCCGGGCGGGGGAGCCGGTCGTCCTCGATTTCGGGACGCGGATCGACGGCTACCCCAGCGACCAGACCCGCACGGTCGTCTTCGACGGCGACCCCGACGAGCGGGTGCAGGAGGTTCACGACGTCGTCCGGCGGGCGCAGGCGGCGGCTGTCGACGCCGTCGGACCCGGGGTGATCGCGGGCGCGGTCGACGACGCGGCACGGTCCGTCATCGAAGCGGCGGGGTACGGCGACGCGTTCATCCACCGCACGGGTCACGGCGTCGGGCTCGACGTCCACGAACCGCCGGACATCGCGGCCGGCAACGAACTCGAACTCCGGCCCGGGATGATCTTCAGCGTCGAACCCGGGATCTACCTCGAAGGCGACTTCGGCGTCCGGATCGAGGACCTCGTGGTCGTCTCCGACGCCGGGTGTGAGCGGCTGAACCACACCTCGCGCGGGTTGGAGTGCTGAGATCGGGCGAACACGGTTCGGTGACGCCTACTCGCCGGTGCACGGATCGGCCGCCGAGTTGTCGTATCCCAGGATCGTGTCGATACCGGTGTGGCCGTGACGCAGGCCACGCATCCGGGTGACAGTGCCCGCATCCCGGGCGTGGCCGGGGTCGAGGAGCGACCCCGCGCGCTCGACGATCGAGAGCGTGTCACCCGCGGCGAGGCGTGCCGGGACACCCCGCGTTTCGGCCGTTCCGAGCACGGCAGCCGACGGGCGGTGACCGCCGGTGAGGACGGTTGCGTTGACGCCGGGGGCTCCGAGCGCGGCCGTGGTGACCTCCGGGCGGTCGCCACCGATACCAACGGTAGCGTTTTCCTTCGCCGGACGTACCGCAGCGCGGCGTCCCCGCTCATCGCGCCGATCAGGAACCGCTCGATGTGGGCGTCGCTGTCGCCTTCGACAACGACGTCCGCGCCGAGCTCCCCGGCGAGGTCGTCGGCACTCGCGCCCGCGAGGCCGCGATCGTGCGGAGGCACCCCGACAACCGGGACGCCGCGACGCTCCAGGACGGGACGGCGTCGCGCTCGAGTCCGTCGAAGGCGGAATCGGAGACGTCGTCGAACGGGACCCCCACGAGTCGGTCGCCGAACGCGTCCGCCGTGGCGAGCACCCGATCGAGGTCCGTCCCCGTCCCGTACGTCGGGTCGATATCGCACTCGGCGGCGACCTCGGCGGGCGCGGACTCGCGCGCGGCCCCGTCGCTGCCGGCCTCGCCGAACCCCACGGTGATCACAACCACGCTCCGGATCCCCGCCTCGCCGACCTCCCGGACTACCGGTACCACGACGTCCGGCGGCACGACCACCACCGCCAGATCCGCGTCGGCGTCGCCCATGCTGTCGAGCGCCGGCTCCCCGAACACCGTCTCACGGCCGGAGGTTGCCGGTACGAGAACGCCGTCGAACTCCGACTGGAGGTTCCGCACGACCGCCCGCCCGACGGAGCCCTCGCGGTCGGTCGCGCCCACGACCGTGATCCGACCCGGCGCGAAACACTACGCTTACGCCGCCCGGCCGCCACGTTCAGCTATGGCGGTTCCCTGCGTCCGTGTCCCGACCGACCGGGGCGAAGAGACCCGACAGGCGCTTGCGGCCCGCGACCTGCTCGATCGGCGTTACGAGATCACGGCCGCGGAGGGCTCACTCTACGTGCCCGTTACCGATCCCGAGGCGGTCCCGACGGAGTACGAGGTCGTCGACAGGGCGGTTCCCGGACGGGAGACCCAGACGACGCCCGCTGACGTTCTCGGCATCGCGCCCTCGTACGAACGCCTCGGCGACATCGTGATCCTCGACGAGGACGACCCCGACCGCGCCCGGGAAGTCGCGGACGCGATCGTGTCGTCGGACCTCCGCGCGACCACGGTAGCGAACCGCGCCTCGAAGGTCGCCGGCGAGTTCCGGGTGCGGGAGTGGGACGTGCTGGTGGGCGAGTCGACGGCGACGGTCCACCGGGAGTACGGCCACGAGTTCGCCCTCGACATCGCGGAGGTATACTTCTCGCCGCGGCTGGCCACCGAGCGACACCGGGTCGTAGCGCAGGTGCGGGACGGCGAGCACGTGTTGGATATGTTCGCCGGAGTGGGCCCCTTCGCGATCCCGATGGCCGCCCGCGGCGCCGACGTCGTCGCGTGCGACCGCAACCCCGCTGCCGTCGAATACCTCCGGGAAAACGCCCAGCGGAACGGCGTCGAAGCGCGCGTGACCGCTGTCGAGGCCGACGCTCGGAACCTCACAGCCGACTACGCGGGGTGGGCCGATCGGGTGATCATGAACCTCCCACACACCGCAGGGGCGTTTCTCGATACGGCAGTCGAACTGGCAGGCGAGGAGTGCGTGCTGCACTACTACGACATCCAACACGAGGACGACCCGTTCGGTCCCGGCGCGCGGGCGATCCGCGCGGCCGCCGACCCGACCTACGACGTGGCAGTCGAAACCGAGCGGGTCGTCCGGTCGTACGCGCCGCACGAGGACAACGTCTGCCTCGACGTCCGGCTGACGGCACGGTGATTCGGAAGCCTTTTTTGAGTCATCGGAGTAGCAGGGAATGCATAGACGGGCGCGCCGGCGTAGCTCAGCTGGCAGAGCGATTCCTTCGTAAGGAATAGGCCGAGGGTTCAAATCCCTCCGCCGGCTTA
>CAZDEJ010000141.1:0-5213 GCA_964504395.1 uncultured Halobellus sp.
GTCTCTCGTCATCACGGAAGACTCCGTCTTCCGTACGACCCCGAGGCACTCGCCTCGCGTACGTGTAGAACGCGACAGTACCTCCCCATGCCGGGTGGCGGATTTATTACGACGGTCGATAGTTCACTACTGTGAGCACGGATACCGACCTGTTGCGGTTCACGGAGCCATCGACCGTCGCCATGCGGTGGCTCGTCCTTGCGACCGCGTATTTCACCCTCTTGCTGTTCCTGATCGGCGTCTTTGATCTGCTTCTCGGGTTGTGGACGCTCATCATAACCGGAAGTTTCACTGACCCGTTGGCCGTGATCGAACTCCTCGATACGGTGTTGCTGTTGTTGATCATCGTCGAGGTCCACCGGACGTTGATCGCGTACGCTCGGAACGACCCCGTCGTGCGGATCGTGGTCGGGGCTGCGATCATCGCGATCGCCCGCGAGATAATCAGTTTCCGCATCAGTGACTTCGAGACGGTTACTGATGCAATAACGGCTGCTGGGGGGTTCAGCCTCCTCCTCGTCGGACTCGTGATCGCGTACTTTTCGATCCGGTACACTGAAATCCGGATCTCGGGTGATGCCTGATCACGAGTCCACCGCGGCCAGTCGCCGCACCGGGTGGGGTGACTCGTTACCTCGGGTGTGGGATCGATCGCCCGACAGCCCGCGTGTAGCATGCCGCGTCCGGTGCCGATTCCGGGCACGGACGCCGCCGCCGGCCTGCCAGCCGACGGCGTATAGCGGCGGCCGACACCCCAGTACTGACGACGCGTCCTACACCGTGACGGCTATCGGGACGTCTCCCCGAGTTAGGAGGGCTCCCAGCGGGGAGTTCGCGGGCAGGGGACACGTGACGGTTCGCACAGGAAGCTGAACGGCGGCGTCGGGTGACGCGCCCGTACTGTCGGCTATCGTCACGTGACGAATCTCGATACCCCGAAATATCGGAACCCTTCACGCAGTTATAGCCAACAGTATCAAATCCCCGACACCGGTCCGCACGACACCCCGGTCACAGCGAGTCGAGCACGGACGCCGTGCCGTCGAAATACGACTCCTCGACGACGGTGTCGGCCGCCGACCGGGCGTCGGCGTCGGCGTTTGCGACCGCGAACGAGCGGCCCGCGACCTCGAACATCGACACGTCGTTGACGCTGTCGCCGACAGCAACGAACGCTTTCGGGTCGAGATCCAGCGCGTCGGCGACTGCGCGGAGCCCAGCCCCCTTCTCGACGCCCGGCGTCTTGATGTGGTACGCGTATCCGGTGTCGAACACCTCCAGGTCGAACCCCGAGGCGACCGACCGCAGGAGGTCGAGGTCGGCGGTGGTCCGCGCGGCGAGTTCGGTCTCCCGCCAGGTGTTGACCGTGTCGAACCCTTCCCACCCGAGGTCGCCGCCGCGCTCCCCGAAGTCGGCCGCGGCGTCGGCCGCTCGCTCCGGGTCGCCCTGATACGAGACCTC
Source organism: uncultured Halobellus sp. (assembly GCA_964504395.1). Taxonomy (GTDB): domain Archaea; phylum Halobacteriota; class Halobacteria; order Halobacteriales; family Haloferacaceae; genus Haloquadratum. The sequence continues at coordinate 1,462 of CAZDEJ010000141.1, forward strand.
GTCGTCGGCCAGCACGACCCCCCCGTTCTCCGCGATCACGGTCTGCTTGATCCCGAGGAAGTGACACAGCGCCACCGGGTACGGAAACGCCTTGCCGGTCGCAAGCACCACTAGGGCGTCCCACGCCGGGAGATACTCGAAGATCCGGGGGTCGAGCCGGCCGGACCCGTCGGTCAACGTCCCGTCGATATCAAGTACGAGCGGCGGCGTCTCGGCAGTCATCGGCATCGATTCACCCTGGAACGGCAAAGACCCTGCGCCCCGCCGGAGCGGCCGATACTAGGAGGCGCTACTATAAAGTACGTGGTGGCTAAACTCACGACGACACATGAGCAACGTGCCGAGCGTCCTCGTGATCGGCGGGGGATCCACCGGGTGCGGCATCGCGCGGGACCTCGCGATGCGCGGCGTGGAGGTTACGCTCGTCGAGAAGGGGAACCTGACCCACGGGACGACCGGACGGATGCACGGGCTTCTCCACAGCGGCGGACGCTACGCGGTTTCCGATCAATCCTCCGCGAGGGAGTGTATCGAGGAGAACCGGGTGCTCCGCCGGATCGCGACTCACTGTGTCGAGATGACTGGCGGACTCTTCGTCCAGCGTCCCGAGGACAGCGACGAATACTTTCGGGCGAAACTCGAGGGGTGTCGGGAGTGCGGGATCCCGGTGGAAGTCCTCTCGGCCGAGGACGCCCGTGGGATCGAACCACACCTCGCGCCCGACATCGAGCGGGCGATCCGAGTGCCCGATGGCGCTATCGACCCGTTCCGGCTCTGTGTGGCCAACGCGGCCGACGCGATCGACCACGGTGCACGGATCGAAACCCACGCCGAGGTTACGGACGTGTTCGTCGAGGGCGGCGAGGTCGTCGGCGTCGAGGTCGAACACGCCGCGGGCGAGGATGCGGACACGTTCGTCCACGGCGAGTCGAGCGAGCGCGAGGAGATCTACGCCGACCACGTGATCAACGCCACCGGGGCGTGGGCCGGACGGATCGGGGAGATGGCGGGCGTCGACGTGGCGGTCCGCCCGTCGAAGGGCGTGATGACCGTGATGAACGTCCGGCAGGTCGACACCGTGATCAACCGGTGCAGGCCGAAGGGCGACGCCGACATCGTCGTCCCCCACGAGACCACCTGCATTCTGGGCACGACCGACGAGGAGGTCGACGACCCCGAGGACTACCCCGAGGAGGGGTGGGAGGTCGACCTGATGATCGACACCCTCTCGAAGTTGGTGCCGATGCTCGCGTCGGCCCGCACCATCCGGTCGTTCTGGGGGGTGCGTCCCCTCTACGAGCCCCCGGAGGTCGCGAGCGAGGACCCAACCGACATCACGCGGGATTTCTTCCTGCTCGATCACGACGACCGCGACGACCGCCCCGGGATGACGTCGATCGTCGGCGGGAAGCTCACGACCTACCGACTCATGGCCGAGCGGATCGTCGACCACGTCTGCGACCGGCTGGGCGTCGACGCCGAGTGCCGGACTGCCGAGGAGCCGTTACCGGGGTCCGAGGACTTCTCGGTCCTTCGAGATTGGATGGACGAGTTCGGGCTTCGGTCGCCGATCGGCCGCCGGAGCGCCGAACGTCTGGGATCGCGACTGGACGAGGTGATCGGCGGGTGGGACGGCCCCAACCCCACGGTCTGTGAGTGCGAGGCCGTCACCCGCGCGGAGGTCCACGACGCGATCGAGGGCGCGGGGTCTGATCTCAATGCGACGCGGCTCCGGACCCGCGCGTCGATGGGCAACTGCCAGGGAGCGTTCTGCTGTCACCGGATGGCGAACGAACTGGTTCCCGACTACGGCGAGGTGGTCGCCCGCGACGCCCTCGACGACCTCTATCAGGAGCGCTGGAAGGGCGAGCGCCACGCGCTGTGGGGCCAGCAGCTCTCGCAGGCGATGCTGAAGCACATGCTCCACGCCACGACGATGAACCGCGACGCCGACCCGGCGGCAAGCGAGGAGCCGGTCGACTTCGGGGCGTTCGACGCGGGCCCCGACGCCGACGCCGGCTCCGACGTCCGGACGGAGGGCGCCGGGACGGCCGACGACGCGGTCGCCGACGGTGGGACCGGCATCGAGGCGGCCGGCGACCCCGACCGCGACGGGTCCAGTTCGCCCGGAGGGTCCGATGCCGATTCGTGACGACGTGCTCGTGATCGGCGGCGGACTCGCGGGATTGATGGCGGCGCTCGCGGCCGCGGAGTCGGGCGCGCAGGTCCGGCTGGTCTCCCACAAGAAGAGCACGCTCCGGCAGGCCAGCGGGCTGGTCGACGTGCTCGGCGCGGTCGACGGCGACGCCCCGATCGCCGACCCCTTCACCGCGGTCGATCGGCTCCCCGAGGACCACCCCTACCGGATCGTCGGCGTCGACGGGATTCGCGAGGGGCTCCGCCGGTTCGACGACGTGGTCGGCGACCGGTACGCGGGGAGCCACACCGACCGCAACGCGCTCGTCGTAACCCACGGCGGGACGGTCAAGCCGACCGCGCGGTACCCCGTCTCGGTCGCGCCCGGGCTGGCGAGCGCGGCCGCAGACACGCTGCTCGTCGGGTTCCGCGGGCTGACCGACTTCGACGCCGAGGCGGCCGCGGACCACCTCGCCGCCGCCGGCGTCCCCTTCGACGTCGACGGCGCGACCGTCGAGTTCCCGATCCGGTTCCGCGACGACGCCCGGACTACCCGGTTCGCGAAGGCGCTGGACACCGACCAGGACGGCGTCCGCAACCGGCTCGTGGAGACGGTCGCGGCCGAACTCGACGGCCACGACCGGGTCGGCTTCCCCGCGATGCTCGGCGACGACCACGGGCCCGAGGTCCGGGCGTTCCTCGCCGACCGGCTGGGCGCCGACGTCTTCCAGATCCCGACCGGGCCGCCCAGCCTGCTCGGGATGCAGTTGGAGGACCGGCTGATCGACGCCTCAGAACGGGCGGAGGTCCGGCTCTCGACCGGCAACCCCGCGGTCGGCTACGAAACCGAGGACGGCGAGCTCACCGCGGTGACCGTCGACCGCCGCGGGCAGGCGGTCCCCTACAACGCCGACGAGTTCGTGCTCGCGACCGGTGGGCTCGTCGGCAAGGGGATCGACTCCGACCGGGAGTCCGTCACCGAGCCGCTGTTCGACTGTCACGTTCCCCACCCCGAGGACCGTTACGCGTGGTCTGAGGCCGACGCCTTCGGGGATCACGAGTTCGCGCGGTTCGGGGTCGTCCCCGACGACGACCTCCGGCCGACCGGCGCCGACGGCGACCGCCGCTTCCCGAACCTGCGGGCCGCCGGCGGCGTGGTCGGCGGCGCCGACGTCGCCGCGGAGAAGTCCGCCGCGGGCGTCTCGATCGCGACCGGCACGTACGCCGGCCGTCGGGCCGGCGAGGAGACAGTTCAATGAGCGACGCTGAATTCCCACAGTCGACGGACTCGGGCGTACAGGACGGCGATTTCGAGCCGGTTTCCGTGTTCGAAGACGAGACCGATACGGATCTCCGGCCGGGCGCGGACAACTGTTACAAGTGTTCGGTCTGCGATACCACCTGCCCGGTCGCGGAGGTCGACGACGACTTCCCGGGCCCGAAGTTCCAAGGGCCCGAGCAGTGGCGGCTCAAGCGGGCCGAGGACGACGTCGACATCGACGACTCGATCATGTCCTGCTCGAACTGCATGCGGTGTGACGACGCCTGTCCGTCCGGCGTCCCCCTGAGCCAGATGCACAACACCGCCCGCGGGGCGTACGTCGACGAGCAGATGT
>CAZDEJ010000142.1:0-5208 GCA_964504395.1 uncultured Halobellus sp.
GCGTTCCTCGCGGGCGAGGTCAACATCGCACACTTTCTGATGCCGATGACGGTGTGGATGCGTTACGGCGACCAGTTGAGCGGCGACGTCAACGTCGTCGCGTGGGACCACACCGACGGGTCTGCGCTGACAGTCCAGCCGGATGTCGACGAGTGGGCCGACCTCGGCGGCACCACGGTGGCGGTCCCGTTCTGGTACTCGATCCACAACGTGATCCTCCAGATCGGGCTGCGCGAGAACGGGCTGACACCCCGGACGGACTCCTCGGCCGACGCGGTCGGCGACGACGAGGTCAACCTCGTCGTGATGCCCCCGCCGGATATGCCCGCAGCGCTCGACAACGGCTCTATCACGGGCTACATCGTTGCGGAACCGTTCAACGCGATCGGCGAACTCGACGCCGGTGGCAAGGTGCTGCGGTTCACCGGCGACATCTGGCGCCAACACGCCTGCTGTGTCGTCGTCATGAAAGAGGAGTTGGTCGAGTCCCAGCCCGAGTGGACGACCGACGTGATGCGTGGGATCGTCGACGCCCAGCAGTATATTCGATCGAACCGCTCGGAGGCCGCACAGTTGCTCTCCGACGCCGGCAGCGGCCTCCTCCCGCAGGGACCGGAGCCGATCGACCGCGCGCTCACCCACTACGGCGATCACCAGCCGTACCTCGACTCGGGCGCCATCAAACACGAGGAGTGGGACATCGAGCGGATCGGATTCTATCCGTACCCGTACCGGTCCTACACCGAAGAGCTGGTGCGACGGATGCGAGACACCCGTGTAGAGGGCGACGACGCGTTCCTGAGCGACCTCGATCCCTCGACGGTCGCCAACGACCTGGTGGCGTACGACCCCGTTCGAACCGCGCTCGAAGACGCCGGCGGACCGCCGGCGTTCGACGTTTCGGAGGACAATGGCTACGAGAGACAGGAGACGATACGGTTCTGAACTGCTCGCGGGCAGCGGCCGCCTGCTGCCGGCGGCCGGGCTCCTCGGCGGTCTGGTCGTCTGGTGGGCGGTGACAGCCGTCGGCAGCGGTATTATTACCAACTTCGCGCCGACGGCGGCGTTCACAGTCCTCGCCGAACTCGTCGTCTCGCCGGGGTTCTACGACCACGTGCTCGTCAGCGTCTACCGGTTCGGGCTCGCGCTCGGATTATGCCTGGCTGCCGGGCTCCCGGTCGGCGTCCTCGTCGGCTACTTCCGGGCGGCCGAGCGTGCAACGACCGTCCTGTTTCAGTTTATGCGGATGATCTCGCCGCTCGCGTGGTTCCCCATCGCCATCATCGTCTTCGGCGTCGGCACGCAGTCGGCGGTGTTCGTCATGTTCATGGCCGGGATCTGGCCGATCGTACTGAATACAGCCCACGGGATCGCGACTATCGACGACGAGTGGCTCACAGTCGGGGAGTCCCTCGGCGGCGACACCCGCGCCCTGTTGCGTCGGGTCGTCGTCCCCGCGGTCATCCCGGATATGCTCACGGGCGTCCGGCTGTCGATCGGGATTCTGTGGATCATCCTCGTGCCCGCGGAGATGCTCGGCGTCAACACCGGGCTCGGATACCTGATCCTCGACGCCCGCGACCGGTTCGCTTACGCGGAGATCCCCGCGATCATGCTCGTCATTGGCTTCATCGGGTTCTGGCTCGACCTCTCGGTCCGTCGGCTCCACTCGCGGTGGAACTGGGGGTAGAACGGACCGCGCCGTCTACGGACGAGCAAGGCGAATGCCTCGGGGCTCGTCTCCGAGGTACTTCACTCCCCGTCGTCGCGGATCGCTCGCTCGACCGCTTCCCGCGTTCCGGCGGCGAGAGCCCGCTCTGCGAGTTGCCGGGCTGCGCCGTCCCGGACCTCGGTCACGGCGCGTTTCACCCGCGGCACCGCAACCGGGGTGACGCTAAACTCCTCGATTCCGAGTCCGACGAGTAGCTCCGCCATCGCCGGATCGCTCGCCATCTCCCCGCAGAGTCCGACCCACACGTCGGTGTCCTCGGTGGCGGCGACAGCGCTCCGGATCGCCCGCAGCACCGCGGGGTGGCGCGGATCCGCCAACTCTGCGACGCGGTGGTTGCCGCGCTCGGCGGCCATCACGTACTGCGTAAGATCGTTCGTCCCGATGCTGAGGAAGTCGACGTGATCGACCAGTTCGGCAGCGATCAGGGCCGCCGCAGGGGTTTCGATCATCACGCCGAGCTCCGGGAGGGCGTGGTCCACGACGCCGAGGTCGGCCGCGACCGATTCCATCGTCTCGCGCGCCGCGACAACCTCCTCGACCGTCGAAATCATCGGCAGCAGCACCGAAAGCGTCCCTCCCGACTCGGCACCGGCCGCACGGACGAGTGCACGGAGTTGCGCCTCGAATACGTCGGCGTCGGGCCCCAGAGACCGCCGGATCCCACGCTCACCCAGGAAGGGGTTCGCTTCGCCGGGTCCGTCGCGGGGACCGACCGGCTTGTCGCCGCCGCTGTCGGAGGTTCGCACCACGACCCGGCCGTCGGGAAACGTCGTGAGCGCGTCGCGGTAGATCCGGTACTGCTCAGCCTCGTCGGGGGGCGAGTCCCGATCGAGACGGAGAGCCTCCGTGCGAAACAGCCCGATCCCGTCGGCGCCGTGTTCGGTGGCGGCGGCGACCGCCGCGGGCCTCCCGACGTTCGCCGCAACCTCGATCCGCGTGCCGCCCGCCGTCGTCACGGGGTTCCGCCTGACTTCGACGCTCTCGTTCGTCCCAACCGCGTCCCGGGTTGCCGCGTCGGGGTCGACGACGACCGCGCCTTCGGCACCGTCGACGACGACTGTCGTATCCGCGTCGATACTGTGGAGCGCCTCGCCGACGCCGACCACCGCGGGCACTCCCAGCGCCCGCGCGAAGATCGCGGCGTGGGCGGTCCGGCCGCCGGCCGCGGTCGCGAACCCGGCGACCGACTCCGGATCCAACCGCACGGTGTCGCTCGGGGTGAGGCGGTCGGCGAGTACGACGCTCCCCGCCGGGAGGTCGCCAATGTCGGCGCGCGCTTCCCCGGCCAAGCGCCGGAGGAGCCGGTCGCGCACGTCGCGGAGGTCGTCGGCCCGCGCCGCGGTTCGGTCGTCCATCCCCTCGAAGCGATCGATGAACGCCGCGAACGCCTCCTCGACCGCGCGGTCGGCGGACACGCCGTCGCCGACCCGCGCCTCGACGCCCTCGGCGACCTGCGGATCGTCGAGGAACTGCACGTGGGCGTCGAAGACCGCGGCCTCGGACTCGCCGAGCCGCTCTGCGGCCCGCTCGCGCTCGCGGCCGATTGCGTCCCGGGCCGCGTCGCGAGCGGCCTCGAACCGTTCGAGTTCGGCGTCGATCCCGGCCGTATCGGTCGTCCCCGCGTCGTCCGCGTCCACGTCGACCGTATCCCGGTCGGTCCCGCCCGCGTCACCACTTGCAAGATCGCTGCGGTCCGGCTCCGACGTGTACCAGACCGCCGTCCCGACGCCCGCGGCCGGCGTGACTCCAACGCCGGAGAGCCGCTGCGTCATGGCTCAGAGCTCGTCTTCCGGGGTCGTCAGCACCCGTTCCAGTTCGTCGAGTGTGGCCTCCGCGTCCGCGCCGTCCGCGCCGTCCGCGACGACCCTGACCTCGTCACCGCACTCGACGCCGAGTCCGGTCACCGCGAGCATGCTTGCCGCGTTCACTAGGTCGCCGCCGGTGTGGCCGACCCGGACGTCGACGTCGCTGTTAGCTGCCGTTTCGACGAACGTCGCGCCGGGCCTGGCGTGGAGGCCGTCCTCGGGTACGACAGTCACAGTCCGGTCCGGCATCAGCGCGCCACCTCCCCGATGGTCGTCCGGTCGATCCCGCGCCCCGGTCGGCGCAGTCCGTGGGTGTGTTCGATCATCGCTATCGGAGGAGCGAACCGGAGGCTCCTAAGTGTTCCTCGCGAGCGGGGTCGCCCCGGGCCGCAACCGCTCACCCGAGCCGGTCGACGACGGCCCGGGTGACGGCCTCAGTACCGGCGTCGCCGCCGAGGTCGGCCGTCCGGGGACCCGACTCCAGCACCGACTCGACCGCGCCCTCGACGGCTGCGGCCTCGTCGTCGTATCCGAGGTGGTCGAGCAGCATCGCCGCCGAGAGGATCGTCGCCGAGGGGTTGGCGACGCCCTCGCCCGCAATGTCCGGTGCGGTCCCGTGGACCGGCTCGAACAGCGCGTTCTCCGGGCCGATGTTCGCGGAGGGCAGAAGCCCCAAGCCGCCGACCAGCCCGGCCGCCAGATCCGAGAGCACGTCGCCGGCGAGGTTCGGACAGACCACCACGTCGAACTGCGCGGGGTCCAGACAGATCCGGGTCGCAAAGGCGTCCATCAGCACCTCCTCGGGTTCGATCCCGTTCGCTTCGGCGACGCCGACGACCGCGTCCCGGAACCGGCCGTCGGTCTCCCGCATCACGTTCGCCTTGTGAACGACGTGGAACCCGTCGATTCCCCGGTCGCCGACGAACTCGCAGGCGAACTCGGCGAGTCGCTCGGAGGCGGAGGTCGTTATCACCCGCGTCAGCGTCGAGAGGTCCGCCGAGAGCCGATCCTCGTGGCTCGCGTACACCCCTTCGGTGTTCTCCCGGAGAAAGACCAGGTCGGTCTCCGGCTGCACTGCGTCCACACCGGGGTACGACCGCGCCGGGCGGACGTTCACGAACGACCCCACCGCGGTCCGGAGCGGGAGGATCACGTCCGCGGCGGTCTCGCCGGCCGCGCCGAACAGCGTCGCGTCGGCGCTGGCGGCGGCGTCGTAGGTCTCCTGTGGAAGCGCCTCCCCCGTCTCCGCCTTCACCGCGTCACCGGCCGTCGCCTCGGTGAACTCGAAGTCGCCGACCGCCTCCAGCACTTCGACCGCCGCGGGAACGACCTCGCTCCCGATCCCGTCGCCCTCGATGACGACGACCTCCGGCGTCATCGATCCTCGACGTACGGCAGCCCGTTGGCGGTCTCCCGAACCCGGTCCATGTTGGAGTGCATCACCGCGGTGGTGTCCCAGGTCCCCTCGACGAGCGCTTCCTTCATCGCGCCGTCGATTTCGACACCGACCTCCCTGCCGTCGTAGACAACCGTCTCGCTCTCGACATCGAGTTCCAGCCCCGCGTCGGGGTCGGCCTCGACGAACGACTGGAGTTCCTCGACAGTCGCCCGGTCGGTCGTCATCGCGGGGATGCCCAGGGACTTGCAGTTGTCCTCGAAGATCTCCGCGAA
>CAZDEJ010000143.1:0-5030 GCA_964504395.1 uncultured Halobellus sp.
ACGCGTGAACTCGTGGTTTGTCCGACAAAGACCGGCCTAAGCAGCCTGTTGTCTGACGCGTGTCACACTGAATCATAAGCCGGTCGAGCACGTGTCGTAAGACATGAGTTCGACCCGGCCATCCGTGTTTGAGGGGATCCGGCGTGTCCTCGCCGACGCCGACGAACCCCTGACGGCGCGGGAGATCACCGACCGACTCCGGGGGCGCGGAATCGATGCGTCCGACTCGCCGTACCGTGTCGCGACCGTCCTGGGCCGGGTCGCCGACCGGGGCGGCCCTGTCGAGGTGCTCGAAGGGAGCCCCTACCGGTACCGGTTCGCGGAGTGAGGATCCGGTTCGCCGGGTGGGGCTCGGTTCTCGAAGTGAGCGTCCGTTTCGTGGAACGGGAGTGGCAGGTCGGGTCGACCCGCCGTACGCGGGACCCCCCGCAGCCGACCGCTCCGACCGACGTCGGTATCACCATCCCGCTCGGTCGGCCGCCGGGGCCGACGCTCCCGCGTCTCTCCGGATCGACCCGCCCGTGCCCCGCGCTTATTACGAATTTCGAAACACCGTTTCGTATCTCGTAGTGCTTCGCCGGGCTTATTACGATGTGTGGGTTCCGTCGGAGTGATGACTGACGAGGACACATCGACCGGCGCGGGACCGTCCGAGGACCGGACGATCCTGCTCATCGGCAGCGGACCCATCCAGATCGGACAGGCGGCCGAGTTCGACTACTCCGGCGCGCAGGCCTGTCGAGCGCTTCAGGAGGAAGGGGCCCGAGTCGTCCTCGTCAACTCGAACCCCGCGACGATCATGACCGACCCCGAGACGGCCGATCGGGTCTACATCGAACCCATCACGCCGGAAGCCATCGCCGAGATAATCCGGACGGAGAACCCCGACGGCGTGATCGCCGGCCTCGGCGGCCAGACCGGGCTGAACGTCACCGCCGAACTCGCAGAGCAGGGGATCCTCGAGGAACACGACGTGGAGATCATGGGGACGCCCCTGGACACGATCTACGCCACCGAGGACCGGGACCTGTTCAAACAGCGGATGGAGGAGATCGGCCAGCCGGTGCCCGCGTCGACGACGATCTCCCTCGACGACGACGAGGAGGTCCAGGCGCTCACCGAGGACGACCTCCGGGATCGGGTCGACGACGCCGTCGAGTCCGTGGGCGGGTTGCCGGTGATCGCGCGGACCACCTACACCCTCGGCGGGTCGGGGTCGGGCGTCGTCGACGAGTTCGAGGAGCTCTACGAGCGGGTCCGGAAGGGGCTCCGGCTCTCGCGGAACACCGAAGTCCTCATCACCGAGTCGATCTCCGGGTGGGTTGAACTCGAATACGAGGTGATGCGCGACGCCGACAACTCCTGTATCATCATCTGCAACATGGAGAACATCGACCCGATGGGGATCCATACGGGAGAATCGATCGTCGTCACCCCCTCGCAGGTCATCCCCGACGAGGGCCACCAGGAGATGCGGAACGCGGCACTGGAGGTGATCCGCGACCTCGGCATCCAGGGGGGGTGTAACATCCAGTTCGCGTGGCGCGACGACGGCACTCCCGGCGGTGAGTACCGTGTTGTCGAGGTCAACCCCCGCGTCTCCCGCTCGTCGGCGCTGGCGTCGAAGGCGACGGGGTACCCGATCGCCCGCGTGACCGCGAAGGTCGCCCTGGGCAAGCGGCTCCACGAGATCGAAAACGAGATCACCGGCGAGACCACCGCCGCCTTCGAACCCGCGATCGACTATATCGTGACGAAGATCCCGCGGTGGCCGAAGGACAAGTTCGACGACGTCGACTTCACGCTCTCGACGGCGATGAAGTCCACCGGGGAGGCGATGGCGATCGGGCGAAGCTTCGAGGAGTCCCTCCTCAAGGCGATCCGGTCGACCGAGTACGACCCCGCGGCCGACTTGGAGGCGCTCTCCGACAGCGAACTCGAAACCGAGTTCCTCGCGCGGCCGACCCCCGATCGGACCTACGCCATATTCGAGGCGTTCGACCGCGGTTACTCCGTCGACGACGTACGGGACCTGACCGGGATCAAGGAGTGGTATCTCGACCGCTACCAGCGCGTCTCGCAGGCGATGGACGCCGCCGAGGAGGGCGACTTCACGACCGCCGCGACCGCGGGGGTCACCAACGCGGAGATCGCGACCGCGACGGGCGCGAGCGTCGGCGACGTCGAGACCGCGGTTCCCGGTCGGACGTACAAGCAGGTCGACACCTGCGCCGGGGAGTTCGCCGCCCGGACGCCGTACTACTACTCCTCGCGGAAGCCCGAATTCTACAGCGGCCCGCTGACCGACGACGCCGCGGCGGGTGAACTCCGCGTCGACCGCGACGTCGAGAGCGTGGTCGTCGTCGGCGGCGGCCCGATCCGGATCGGCCAGGGCGTGGAGTTCGACTACTGCTCGGTCCACGCGGTGCAGGCGCTCCGCGAGATGGGTATCGACGCCCACGTCGTCAACAACAACCCCGAGACGGTTTCGACCGACTACGACACCTCCGACGGGTTGTTCTTCGAGCCGATCACGGCCGAGGAGGTCGCAGACGTCGTCGAAGCCGCCGACGCCGACGGGGTGATGGTTCAGTTCGGCGGCCAGACCTCGGTCAACATCGGCACCCCCCTGAAGGCCGAGATCGACCGCCGTGGCCTCGACTGCGAGATCCTGGGCACCAGTGTCGACGCGATGGACCTCGCGGAGGATCGCGACCGGTTCAACCGCCTGATGGACGACCTCGGGATCGCCCAAGCCGAGGGCGGGACCGCCACAAGCGAGGCCGAAGCGCTCGACCTCGCGGGCGACATCGGGTATCCGGTCTTGGTCCGCCCGTCGTACGTGCTGGGCGGCCGCGCGATGCAGGTGGTCTACTCCGACGAGGAACTCACAGAGTACATCGAGGAGGCGGTGCGGGTCTCCCCCGACAAGCCGATCCTCATCGACGAGTTCCTGGCGGACGCCATCGAGCTCGACGTCGACGCGGTTTCGGACGGCGACCGAGCGATCATCGGCGGCGTGATGGAGCACGTCGAGAGCGCGGGAGTGCACTCCGGCGACTCGGCGTGTCTGATCCCGCCCCGGTCGCTCGACGAGGCGACGATGGGCCGGGTCCGTGCGGTCACCGAGGACATCGCGACCGCGCTCGACACCGTCGGCCTCCTCAACGTCCAACTCGCGGTCAAGGACGGCGAGGTGTACGTGCTCGAAGCCAACCCCCGCTCGTCGCGGACGGTCCCGTTCGTCTCGAAGGCAACCGGCGTCCCGATCGCAAAACTCGCCGCGCGGGTGATGGCGGGCGAGAGCTTGGACGAGATCGACACCCGAGAACGGATCCCCGAGGACGTGAGCGTGAAGGAAGTCGTCCTTCCGTTCGACCGGCTGCCGGGGTCGGATCCCCGGCTCGGCCCGGAGATGAAGTCCACCGGCGAGGTGATGGGCACGGCCGGCACGTTCGCGAAGGCCTACGACAAGGCCCAAGACGCCACCGGCAAGCCGGTCCCCGGATCCGGAACCGCGTGGATCGATCTCTCGGCTTCGGAGTTCCCCGACCCCGACACCGAGGCGGGGGAGGCACTCCGTGACGACTACGCCGAGCACTTCGACCTCGCGGAGTTCGACTCCGACGAGGACTTGGCGTCGGCGTTGCGCGAGGGCCGGATCGACGTGGTGGTCTCACGCGACCGCGACCCCCTGAAGATCTGTGTCGAGGAGGAGATCACCTACTTCTCGACGACCGCCTCCGCCCGTGGGGCGCTGGAAGCCCTCAGCGCGAAGGACGAGCCGATCGACGTCCGGGCCGTCTCCGACCGACCCCGCCGCGTCGAGCAGTGGGGCGCGTCCGGCAACGACTGATACGGATTGTAGTAGTCAATTACCGGTCATTATCGACTTAGCACTGACCGGTAAGTCGTTACGATAGTTCGTATACGGCCCTCATCGCTCTTCCGGCGACGACCGAGGCCCCCGTCGCACTTCCACCGCCGTACGTTTATACCGGATCGCGGGGCCACTCGCCGTGTGATCTGAGACGAACCCCGCGCCGGGCAGCGGGTGTCCGGCACACCGGCGCGGGGCGGATGCGTGCCGGCTGTTCGCCAGTATCTGCTCTGCTTCGACTGCTACTGTTGGCTATACCGACGCGACGATTTTCGACACCCCGGGGTGTCGAAACGCTTCAGGTGACGATAGCCGACAGTGTGAGTGCTGGTCGCCGGTCCGAACACCGCCGGCGCGCGGGCTTCCGAAGCCCTCACTTCTCTCCCAACGACGTCAGACCCACACGTCGTGCCGCCGGCAGACACGTGCCATTCAAGTCTGCAGGGATCCAAACACGGACGATGAAACTCAAGCAGAACATCCGTCACTTCGCGGCGAAGAAGGCGCTCACGATGCCGGTGATCGGCGATATCGCGATCGAGAAACTCGTCGACCTCCACGTCCGAGTGTTCGGCGAGAAGGCCGATCCCGACTTCCGCGAGGAGCGAGAGCCGCGTCTCGAGGCGTTCTTCGACTGCACGTTCGACACCTACGTCCGGGCGCTCGAAGCGGGGTTGACCGAGGCGGAGGCCCGCGAGATCACCCACATCCAAGCCAACTTCGACTTCTACAACCACGGCTGGACGGAGATGATGGAGTTCCCCGCCGACGAACTCGAGGAGCACTACGAGCGCTACGAGTCGTTCTTCGAGACGTACGACATCGACATCGCAAACCCGCTGGGTGACTTTCGGACACAGGACATCCCCGAGGCCCCGTCGACTCCCGAACGTCTCGCCGATCCGGCACACCCCCACGCCGAGGGCGGGTTCGCCGACGACGTCTATGTCGAAGACGAGAACGGCGAACTCCGCGTCGGCGGCCACGAGGAGCCCGAGGCCGTCGACGTCGATGCCGCCCCCGGACTTCGGGACGTCGACCCGGACGGCAGGGGCGACGTCGACGAGTCCGAAGCCTGAACGCCCCGTTACTCTACCGCCTCTCCGCGCGATGCGATCCGGTCGGCCACCTCGTAGCCCGCCACCACGCC
>CAZDEJ010000144.1:0-5024 GCA_964504395.1 uncultured Halobellus sp.
CGACCTCGATGCCGCCGGTCTCGTTGTACGCCTGCTGGCCGTCGGCGCCCTCCAGTTCGGAGTACACCCGGCGGCTGTAGTCGGCGAACTGCGAGAGCTCCTTGGGTTCGGCCGTCTGGAACATGATTCCCGGCGCGTGGGTCGAGGACCCCCCGGTCGTCGGCATCGGTCCCTGATCCACGACGACGACGTCGTCGCGGCCGAGCTGCGTGAGTTGGTAGGCGACGTTACACCCCACGATCCCGGCGCCGACGACAACGGTGCCGGCCCGGTCGGGTATGTTGTCTGTTGGCTCCATGCTCTACTTCGGTCTAACAAGCGGGTCCACAAATAGGTGCCGTCCGACCGGGACGGAACACCACGGAGAACGCCCCTACCGACCTGCGGGGCGGTGTCCGACCGCGACGGGTGTACTGGTACGGATTTTTATGTACTGATCCCGGCACGCCGACGACGGCACCCGGTCGTACGGCGGGACGACACCGGTCCTCGCCGGGCGGATCGGGAGGGAGTGGCGGCCGTCGGGGACGTCACCGTGCCCGCCGCTGGTGGTCGCGATCACGGATAATAATAAACTATGCAATAGGTTGTGGTTCAGCCGTCGACCCGTGGGGTCGGGTCGCGGTCGCGGATCGCATCGAGGAGGTCACACAGCGCCGCCGCGGAGCGGTCGAGCAACTCCTCGCCGAGTTCCGGACTCGACTCGCGGGGGTCGCCGACGACGCCGTTGTCGGTGAACTCGTCGGAGTCGACCGCGAGGTTGACCCGCCCCTGCCACTCGCCCCACCCGTCGGCCCCGTCTGTCCCGGCGGCTTCGACGCGGTCGTCGTGGACTGTCTCGGGGTCGGTGTGGCGGAGTATCGAGGTTTCGAGCGGACCGGCGTGACCCATGTCCGAGGTGTGATCCCCGACCTCGTCGAACCACGTGAACGGGACGGCGTACGCGTCGTCGTGGCGGACGATCCGCGCGGTGACCTCCTTCAGCGCCGCGACGTTGCCGCCGTGCCCGTTGACGACGACCACCCGGTCCCAGCCGTGCGAGGCGAGGCTCCCGACCACGTCGCGGACGTAGTCGCGGAACGTGGACTCCGAGGTCCACAACGTCCCCGCGAACCGACGGTGTTCCTCCGCGATTCCGACCGGAACCGCGGGCGCGACCACGACCGGGCCGCCGTACCGATCCGCGCCGGCCGCCGCGACCGCCGCCGCGGTATGAACGTCGGTCCCGAGTGGGGCGTGCGGGCCGTGCTGTTCGGTGCTCCCGACCGGGAGCACCGCAAGGTGTGTATCGGCGGCGTCGGCGTCGGTCCACGTTTCGCGCGTCAGGTGCATACTCGGACGTGGCCCAGCGCTCGAATAAACCCACGGCGTGATCCCGACGGGGACGGCGCCCCGGTAGCGGTCCGGACCCGGTGGCACGGGGTTTTTACCCCGCGCATCCCCCCACGCGGTTATGGATCGCGCACCCGCAACCCACGCCATGACCGACCGGATACTGGGGCAGTTTCCGTCCGGGCGCGACGTCTCAGTGACGGTTCACACCTACGAGGGCGGGCCCGGACCGGCGGTGTTCGTGCAGGCGGCCCAGCACGGCATCGAACTCAACGGGCCGGCGGCGCTTCGCCGGCTCCACACCCGTCTCGTCGACGCCGACATCGCGGGGACCGTGATCGTGGTGCCGGTCGCGAACCCGCTTGCGTTCGACCACCGGTCGTACCTCACGCCGGAGGCGTACGACGCGTTCAATTCGAACTTCAACCGGATCTGGCCCGGTGACGGGAGCGGGAGCTTCCAGGAGCGGCTCGTCGCCAACATCTGGCCGCTGGTCGAAGCCGCCGACGCCGCGGTCGACCTCCACACCGGGATGCCGGAGATGCTCGAACACGTCCGGTTCGGCGCCGACGACCCGGAGGGCCGCGCGCTCGCAACGGCGTTCGGCACCGAGTTCCTGCTCGCGGACACCGATCCGGTCGGCGGCGACGACTTCGCGGGGAAGTTCCGGCTAGCGGCGGCTGGCGCGGGGGTCCCTGCGATCACGGCGGAACTCTCCAATAGCCGGACGGTCCAGCGGTCGGCGGCCGAAGCCGGGGTCGAGGGGGTCTGGAACGTGCTCCGGGAGCTCAACGTGGTCGCCGGGGCGGTGGCGGCGACCTCCGAGCAGCGGGTTCTCAGCGACGACGCGCCTCGGGTGGTCGCCGAGTGTTCGGGGCTGTTCGAACTCCGTTCCGACTTGGACGTCGGCAGCGAGGTCGCCGCGGGCGAGGAGCTCGGCGACGTGTTCGACCCCTCGTCGTTCGAGCGGCTGGAGACGGTCGTCGCAAGCACGGACGGGGTGATCTACTCGGCGGCGAGCGGCGGTGTCGTGGTGACCGGCGAGCGGGTCGTGAGCATCGCGACACGGTCCTGATACTGTCGGCTATCGTCACGTGACGGACTTCGATACCCCGTGGTGTCGAAGGCCTTCAGGTAGTGATGCCCAACAGTATGATACCGGTCAGTACCCCCGATCGTGCGGTCGTCGGGTCCGAGGGCGACGACGGCCGGCAGTTGTCGAAGCCGGCCCGTGCGAACCGCCGGTGACGAACTTCCGCGCGGCCGGTGGCACCTACTTGAATACCCTCACCATTCCACACGTATGGTTAACCAATCACAATATGTTGTTTCGTAGTAGCGATATGGTGACGCGGACACACTCCCTGTTCGAGACCCTCGCCCGCGTGATCGAGCAGCTCGACGGCGACGGTCGGTCGGTCCGACGGACCGAGGCGTCGGGGAGCGACGATGACGGGTCGCTGCGCGCTACGGTGGTCGTATCAGTCGGGACCGGCTCGGAGTCGGCGACCGGCCTCGACCCGGTCGATGCGACCGTCGACGGCGGCCTCGCGGTGACGTTCCGCGCGCCGGCGTTTCCGGACCCTGAGGCGGCGCTCTCCTCGGAGTATCCCCGCGTTTCGGCCACTCCCACGGACGTAGCGCGTGACGGGGACGCAGTGGTTGTGACGCTCCGGTTGACGATCGGGGACGCCGATCGGTCGGCCGACGAGGGCGATGTTGCCGAACACGACGAGGACCGGTCGGCCGCAACGGCGGCGTTCGGGGCGCAGTCGGCGGGCGCCGATGCCGGCACCGGCGATCCCGACACGGCGGGCGACGACGGGGGTAACGGGACGAGCAGCGATATCGAGACCACCGACACGGACGCCGATGACACCGACACGGACGCCACGTCGCCGCTTGCGGCTGTCCGCGACGAGTCCGTCCCGGCGTACGACGACACGCCGTACCTCCGCCGGCTCTACGAGACCTGCGAGACCTTCGCCGAGATGAGCGACCGGATCGAGATGGACGTCTCCGCCGAAACCGTTCGCCGGTATATGACCGACGCGGGGGTCCACACCCCGACCTCCTACGAGACGACCGGGCGGACCTCGGCGTCGTCCGACGGGACAGCGAGCGACGCGGAGTCGGACGCGTCAGTGGCTACGCAGTCGGCGGCCGACACCGAATCCGCCGGGGAGTCGGCAGCGCCCGCGTCTCGCGGATCGCTTGCCGACGGCGACCGCGAGCCGACTGCGTCGCTCCCCGACGAGCAGCTCGTCACCGACGGCATCGGGCTGCCGGAGTCGCTGACGCTTCACGACGTCGTCGACGCCGTGGTTGACGCCAGAACGGTCCACGAGGTCCAACGCGAGGTCGGCCTCGGATACGACCGGACCCGACAGCTGCTGTGCCAACTCAACGTGCTGGACCTGGTTGTCGGCCGGGTGACGGCGGCGCACGACCGGACTGTCACCGTGGACGTCGTCGCCGACCGGATCAGGGAATCCGCACCGGACGCCACGTGAGACGGGAGGCGACGACAGTATAACCGCGGTATTGGGGCACGTCCCCGACGGTCGCTACTGACGGACGCCCGCCGGGGTGCCGACGTTTGTTCCGGCATCGGCTCGTGCGGAATACGCCTGCCTGGCAGGACGGTGGCGACGCCCGACGGCCTTCCACCGCATCCGCAGGTTCACTCGTATTTAAAAACCAGTAGCATAGCAACCCATAGACAGAAGTGGATGCCACTCGTTGTCTTGGTAATGTCACTTGGAGCGCAACGCGATGCCGAGATGTCCGGCGCGGACGGCGTCGAATACCTGCTGAACAACGCGCGGTTCGAGTTGATGCCGTTCGACAGTTTCGACGACGAGACTTCACACCTCCCCGAGGGAGCGAGCATCGCGATCACGACCTCCGCGAAGCTGGGGATCGAACAGACGGTCGAGCGCTCCGAGGAGGCCGCTGCACAGGGGTACGACGTCATTCCGCACATCGCCGCGCGGTACGTTGAGGGGCCGGAACAGCTCGAGGAGTTCGCGCGCCGCCTCACCGAAGCCGGAGTGACGGACATCTTCGTCCCCGGCGGCGACAGGGAGGAGCCGGCCGGCGAGTTCGAGTCCGCTTACGACCTGCTCGTTGCCCTAGACGACATCGACTACGAGTTCGAGAACGTCGGAATCACGGGCTACCCGGAGGGCCACGACTTCATTTCCGAGGAGACGCTCGCCGAGGAGATGGAGAAGAAGGCGCCGTACGCGACGTATATCGTGACGCAGCTGTGTTACAATCCCGACGCGATCATCGAGTGGGTCGAAGACCTCCGGAACCGCGGCGTCGAGTTGCCGGTCGAGGTCGGTATCCCCGGCGTGATGAAATACGAGAAGCTCCTGAACATCTCCCGGAAGGTCGGGGTCGGCGACTCCGTGAAGTTCCTGCGGAAGACCACCGGGATCGTCGGCTTCCTCAAGCAGTTCGTTGGATCGCGCGGACGGTACAAGCCCGACGACCTGATCGACGGGTTGGGGCCGTACGTCGGCGACGACACGTACAGTATCCGCGGCGTCCACATCTACACGTTCAACCAGACCCCCGATCTCGAGGCGTGGCGGCGCGGCCGACTCGAGGGGTAACGCTCGGCCGCGGCACCGCCGTCCGCCGGAGCGACCACAGCGTTTCGGCCGCGGTTCAGGCTGCGTCGA
>CAZDEJ010000145.1:0-5010 GCA_964504395.1 uncultured Halobellus sp.
AATCCGCTCTATGCGGTGCGACTGGAGTTGTCGGGTGGGGTGGAGCCACCGACCTCCACGGACACCACGGATGGTGTTCGGGTGTTACTTCCAGCCAACCCTGCCTGTCAGGGAAGGTCGGAGGGACTTACATTCGCCTGCGGGTGCGGTGTGGACCCAAAACGGCGAAGCCTCGGGGCTTGTCCCCGAGGTACTTCACGCCTCGGCGTCCGGCTCAACGGGTTCGGGAACGATCGTCACCGGAACCGCCGCCCGCTCCGCGAGAACGAACCCGGAGTGGCCCTCGCGGATCGCCGCGAGCCGGTTCTTCGACCGGTGGCCGATCACGATGTGATCGATGCCGACGTCCGTCGTGAAGTCGCCGAGTTGCTTTCCGACCGTCGTTCCCGACCGGAGCCCGCCCCGATCGAGGTACTCCAGGTTGATCTCGACCGGAACGGTAGTGTCCGAGAGGTACGTCCGGAGTTCGTCGCGAAACGCGCGCTCCTCCGTCGACGCCTCCGCGCTCTGGATGAGGTGTGTTACGTACAGTTTCTGATCGAGTCCGGCAGCCAGCCGTGCCGCAACATCGAGCACTGCCCGATACCGGTCGTCGTCGCTCACCGCGACAAGGATACCCATACCAACACACGGAACTGCAGGGAATAGTAGCTAACGCTCGACGGGGGCGATCACGCTCCGGACTCGCGCGACCGGCTACGGCTGCGTCAGACGCTCATACTGTTGGCTATACCGACGTGACGGTTCTCACCACCCCAGTGTCGACGTCCGTCACGTGACGATGGCCGACAGTATTACTCTCACAGCGTCGACGTACGCCACGCGACGGCGCCGACCGGGGTGGAGGTCACTCCAACTGGTGGTAATCGAGTTCGTGGCCCGCGTCCAGCGCCGCCTGGACGGCCTCGCTCGGGGTGGCGACCGGTTCGGTCCGGGTCGTCATCCCGCCGATGTCGGCCCGGTCGTAGTAGATGTTCCGCTGCCACGCAGGGTCGGTTTCGAGGTGGTCAGTCCGGTGGTGCGCGCCGCGGGATTCGGTCCGCTCGCGGGCGCCGCGCAGGACCGCCTCCGCGTTCCGCAACATGAATCCGAGGTCGATCGCGTACTCGAACGACCGGCTCGTGACCGGCCCGACGGCAACGTCGGACGCCTTCTCACGGATCTCGTCGAGGGTGCTGAGACCCGCAGCCAGCGTGGCGTCGTCGCGGAGGATCCCGGCGTGGTTCCACAGACGCTCCCGGAGGTCCGCGATGACGGTGTCAACGTCGTACGTCCCGTCGGAGTCGGCGAGTGCGGTCAGCCCCGAAAGGTGCGGCTCGACGAGGTCCTCGACCATCCGGTCGGGGACCGTTCCGGGCCCGTCCACGCGGTCGGCGACCCGATTCCCGGTGACGACACCGTAGGCGACGGTTTCGGCCAGCGAGTTACCGCCCAGCCGGTTGGCGCCGTGGACGCCGGCCATCGTCTCGCCGATCGCGAAGAGGTCGGCCACGTCGGTCTCGCCGTGGTCGTCGACCGCAACACCGCCCATTCCGTAGTGTGCGGTCGGTGCGACCTCGACCGGCTCCTCGGCCATATCCACTCCGAGGTCCTGGAACCGCTCGTACATCCGCGGGAGCCGCTCCTGGATGAAGTCGGCGTCGCGGTGGGTGATATCGAGGTAGACGCCACCGTTGTCGGTCCCGCGACCCTCGGATACCTCGTTTGCGATGGCCCGCGCGACCACGTCACGGGCGTCCAACTCCATCTGATCCGGGGAGTACCGCTCCATGAACCGCTCGCCCTCGGTGTTGTAGAGCCGACCCCCCTCGCCGCGGACGGCCTCGGTCACCAGCCGGCCGCTCCAGGGCTCCCACTCGGGGTCGCTCTCGTCGACGGCCATCCCCGTCGGGTGGAACTGCACGAACTCCATGTCCATCAGCGACGCCCCGGCGTCGTACGCCAGCGCGGGACCGTCACCGTTGTTCTCGTCGTCGCGCGACGTGTGACGGTTGTAGATCGCGGCGTACCCGCCAGCCGCGAGTACGACCGCTCCGGCGTTGAACAGGACGAACTTCCCGGTGTCCATATCGAACCCGACAGCCCCGTACACGGCGTCGCCGTCGGCGACGAGTTTCGTTATCATCACGTTCTCCCGGTAGGGAATCTCGAGATCCTGGGCGCGCTCGACCAGCGTGTCGAGCAGGGACTCGCCGGTGTGGTCGCCCGCGAACGCCGTCCGGCGGTACGACTGCGCGCCGAAGTACCGCTGGTCGATCCCCCCGTCGTCGGTCCGGGAGTAGTCCATCCCCCACTCGTCGAGTTCGCGGAGGCGCTCCGGCATCTGCTCGGTCACCGTCTCGACCTTTCCGGGATCGTTGAGGAAGTGACCCTCGTTCAGCGTGTCCGCCGCGTGGATCGTCCAGTCGTCGTCCGGGTCGCGGGTCCCGAGTGCACCGTTGATCCCGCCCCGCGCCCAGGTGGTGTGGGCGTCGCCGTGGCTGCGCTTCCCGAGGACGAGGACGTCGTCGACCCCCTGGTCCGCGAGTTCGATCGCCGTCCGCGCGCCGGCCGCACCCGCCCCGACGACGAGGACGGACACGTCGACCGTGTTGTACTCCGGCGGTTCTCCGTCGCTGACGTTCTGGAAACTGTCCATACAAATGAGTGGGGCTGGAGTGGTTTGAACCCGTCGCGCGCGTGCGTGCGGGGCGGCCCAACGCCGATCCGGCGCTGGCGCGCACGACCGGCGGACACGCCCGGGGAGTCGCCGGCGGGCGCCGTCGGTCGGGGTGTTCGGAGGTTCCCTCCGAACTCAAGCGGCCGTGTGAGGGGCTAACCTCCCGGATGTCCCGGATCGTTTCGACGTGGCGATCTTCGCGACGCAGAGTCGTGACGATGCTCAAGGGCGAACGGTCGACCGGCCGTAGACCCGGCCGAGGTGGTCCGAGCGGGGACGCGTGACGGTGAAGACGCGCACTCCGACGCACTCCGGACGTGACCGTTCGCGCACCTCGAACGGCCGACAGGGACCGGGAGACACCACTCAAACGGCAGCCTTGCCACTCCCTTCCCGCACTCGGGGTCGTACCGGACCGCTACAGACGGGTTTGACCTCCGCCCACGGCTAAAGCCGTGTGGGCGTTCGCCTCGAACAAGTGTAATCGCCTTGCACAGTCGCCGAACTGGTAATCCCCAACCACGCGGAGTGTCGGCCGCACGATGACCGTCCTTTGCCCCCGCGCGGGTTCGCGCCGACGCTGTGGCGGTTCGACGTCACAGCAAGGAGGTCCCAGCTATCGTATACGCCGTTACCGACACTCCCTCCGCTGGGTCGAAGTACCGGCTCCCACCACGGCCGGTACCGCTCGAACCGGAAACGACCGACGGCGCCCGGATCGCAAGACGTCAGACCCGGATGAGCACGGCACCCACTGCCGGCTCCGAGACCGCGAGACCCTGCCGACTCCCGTCCGTCGACCCGGGGCAAGCATGGCACCGGCGTGCCACTGCAGTCGGGCAGACGGGTCCACACACCGACAATACCCTGTTATGAACTAACAATGTGCGTGACGAGACGAACCGTCCTGGCGCAGCTCGTGGCGTCGACCGACGCGGAGCGTCGAGAGACAACGACCGTCGACGCGCTCGCGTCAGCACTTGGAGTCGACAAGCGCACCACGGCGGAACACCTCAACGCACTGGTAGCGTGTGAGCTCGCGCGTATCGACACCGACGGCAGCGTCAGAGCCACCATCTCCGGAGAGGAGCTTCTCACGCTTGACACCGATGGGGTGGTACTCATCGACCCCCCGGGTCGCAATGGCGACGCGGACGCGTGACAGGATCGGATTTATGTTCTGTCGGCGTTAGCGTGGTTCGTATGGAGTGGAACCCATTGTGGGCGACGTAGGGACTGACGGGATGTCCGGAGAAGCCGATGAGGTACGGTACGATCCCGAGTCCGGCCGGTACGATGTCTTCGAGTGTCCCGACTGCAACAACGTCGTGCTCGCAGTCGGCAGCGACGACCCACCGATGTCCTGTCACGATCAGCCGATGGAGCGGGTCCAAGACGTCGACATGTCGGTCGATCCGCCGAACGTCAAGCAGGTCCTCCTCGAAGCGTTCGGGCTCCCGAAGGCGGGATTGGACATCTGTCTGTGCGTGATCGGCGAGGGTCCGATGCCGGCTAACGAAGTGGCTGACACTCTCGGATACGACCGGAGTACGGTGACCCGATATCTCAATACGCTGGTAGACCTCGGCCTGCTCCGTCAGTCGGAGCTCAACCGGGAAGGGGGCGGCGTCGTGAAGGTGTATCACTCGGTCGACCTCGACCGGATGCGCCGGGAGACGCTGATGGGGTTCTACGTGTGGGCCGGCGAGGCCGCCTCGCTCATCGAGGAGGCCAACATCACCAAACGGGAGTACCTCGAGGAGAATCCCGACCGGGAACTCCCGGACGTCTTCTGGGAGTCCTTCTCGGGGAGCGGCTGAGGAGTCACCTAACCAACTCAACCCAGTCGGCATCGCCGAACGGTGACTCGTACTCGATGTCGAGCCGGTCGTATACCGCCGCGGGGACCCCGATGTCCGCGAGGTAGAGCCTCGCGTCGACGGCGTCGAGGCCGGTCTTCGGGAGCGCGAGCGTGACCGTTCGGTCGGGGTTGACCCTGACGCCGTGGGCGTCGCCGGTGGTGGCGTCCATCCCCGATGGCGCGTCGAGGGAGACAACCGGACCCGACGTCCCGTTCAGCTCCCGGATGTAGTCGGCCGCGGGCGGCCGCACCTCCCCGCTCACCCCGTAGCCGATGAGTGCGTCGATCATCACAGCCGGCTCATCGAACCGGGAGATGGCCTCGAGATCGGTCGTGACCGCGACGTCCATGGCTTCGAGGATCCGACACTGGTGGGCGGCCGCGCCGCTCAGTTCGGCGGGCTCCCTGTCGAGGACTACCCGGACCGGCACGTCACGATTGGCGAGGTGGCGCGCACACGTCAGCCCGCCGCCGCCGTTGCCGCCGTTAC
>CAZDEJ010000146.1:0-5001 GCA_964504395.1 uncultured Halobellus sp.
TGATAGTTCGACTTAATGATCTGTGTCACGAGTTGTCGGCTTCATCCACGGGGTCGAGCCCCGTGGCATTCGTCTCGTACCGCTTGTAAACCCGGGACGCCTGCACCCGGCCGCTCGCGTGCGACACACCGGTGTCGTTCGTCCGTGTAGGTCGACCCCGTGTCGGAACGGCTGGTCCCGGTACGTCGTCCTCGCGGGGACTGGACGGTTGCGTTCGGACGTAGTCAGCCAGCGCCGCACCAGCACGTGAAAGTCCCGATCAACCGAGAGTGATCAAGGATGTCAGAGCGACTGTCGCTGGGAACACCTCGGGTCCGGACGCGTGTGGGTTCGTCCGCGATCGTCGGAGCGTTTGCGACCGATGAAGCTGTCGTCGAGGTTTCCGACGGGAGTAGTGTGGAGCAGCTCATTCGGCTCGTACGACGGTCCACCGACCCGATTCGGAACCTCGTCGACCGGGACTGGCCCGCCCGTCGGAGCCGCTATTTCCACTCCGTCTAACTGCCCGACTTGGCTGTCGTGCGTGGGGGAACTCGACCGGGTCGTCGGGAAATCCCTTCAGGCCGGAACGTTCCACGTTGGTCGTGTTCCGGAGCAACCCGCTACACTCCGGACAGGTGCCCGGGGCTGCGGGCCCTTCGAGTCCATTCCCGCAGTCTTGACACACGTACACCGTTGCCCCGGACGGATCGGACACGGTGTATGTTCGGCTCCCGATGTAGATACGCCCAGTATCACGCTATTCCCCGATACAGCCGTGAACTGTACACTTGTCGGATACGGGGCTACGGCCGAGTACGCTGACACCGAAGTGGTCTCGAAGAGCCGGACGTCCGACACCCCGGCGCGACCACACGCACCGCTCGGAACCCGGAGCCCGCGTTGTGGCTACAGTCGCGTGACGACGCACGCCCCGACGTATCGGGAACCGAACAAGGGTGGGCCAGCAGTTCCGGTACCCAGCGTGTCGGTGGCTCCCTATGGACGGTGGCTGCAACGCAGTCGGCCGGGTCGGGGCGTGGGCCCATCCGACCGTCGAATCCGAGTCGCGCCCCGGGGGAGGTCCGGCACCGCTGGGGTGACACGCACGGGCATCACACTCCGCGGGATCGACGGCCGGCACCGACCTCCGACCCGTCGTGGTCGGGTCTCCCGGAGGCGCGTCGGTACGCCCGGCGAGGGGCGTTAGCGATCGCCGAGCACGCCCCCGACCTCCGCGAGCGACTCTAAGACGTGGTCGGGGTCGACGGAGGCCACCGACGCGACGCACGCCGCCCGCGACCCGATTGCCGAAGGGGTGGGTGACCCGTCCGTGCGCCTCCCGCTCCATCCGGGGGTCGGGATCCCCCATACCGGCCGGCGGCCGGCGGCCGGAACGGACTCGTGTTCGGATCCGGGTCATTCCTCGAGGTCGACGGAGGGGTTCGGTGCGACGGTGGTTGTGACCGAAGTCGGTGTGAACGGTGCGGTGAGGACTCCGGAGGCCCCCGCGTCCCCTTCCGACCCCACCTGGTGGCGGGTCCTCGGCCCACGATCCATCGATGAACCGCGGCCGTTAACGGGGCGGACGCGGACGGACAGTCGGAGCGAGGTATACTATCGGACGAAACTGTTGATACGGTCGCTCGCCTCGCCGAGAGCGAGCAGGCGTATCAGGACTTTCGTCCGACAGTATAGTTCCCCCGGGATGATACGCTCCCGGTGCGACGTGGTGGGCCCGTGACGCGCTCGGAGGACGGGGCTCGGGGGGTCGACAACCTATTCACCGCTGCCGCGGAATTCGGGGCATGGACTACGTCGCACACCGAGGGTACGCCGAGGAGTTCCCGGAAAACACGCTGCGAGCGTTCCGCGGGGCCGCCGACTCGGCGGACTGGATCGAGTTCGACGTTCGCCGGTGTGAGTCGGGCGAACTCGTCGTCTTCCACGACGGTACACTCGAGCGGGTTACCGGCACCGAACGGGCGGTCGGGTGTACCCCGTGGAGCACCCTCCGGACGCTTGCGGTCCTCGGGTCGGGGGAGACGATCCCGAAACTGGCGGACGCTCTCGACGCCATCCCGCCCGAGGTCGGCGTCCAGATCGAACTGAAAGAGTTGGGCACCGCCGCCGACGTCATGGACGCCCTCGAGGACCACGACAACCCGGCGATCCTGATCTCGTTCAGTCCGATCGCGCTCCGAGGGGCCAGAGACGTCGACTCCGATGTAGCCCTGGGATACGTGCTCCACGACGGCGTGTACGGCGACGCCCCCGAGCTCGGGGTGGACACCGCCGCCCAACTGGGGTGTGAGGCGGTGCACATGTACTACGCAACCGGCACGGACCCCGACACTGTCGCGTACGCCCACGACCGTGGACTGACGGTACAGACCGCCGTTCCCGACGAGGGGCCGACCGAACGGGTCTTAGAAACGTGTCGGGACGTCGGGGTCGATCGCCTCAGTACGGACGAGCGCCCTGACGGGTAGCAGGGGGACCGTGCAGAACCCGCACGTTCCACGTCAGGATCGGTCGATGAAGTGGATATCGGCGGGATCGACTGCCAGCGTGATGGTGTCTCCGGGCGTGTACTCGAGTCGGGGGTCGAGGTGGAGCGTGAGCGACCCGCCGTTCTGCAGGCTCGCGAGCACTTGGACGTGTTCGCCTAAGTAGAACGACTCCTCGATTGTCGCCTCGAACGCCCCCGATCCGGAAACCTCGAACGCTTCGGGCCTGATCGTTGCCGTGACCTCCCCTCGGTGGGTTGCGCTGCCGGTCTCGGCGTCGATCGCGGCGAACCCGAGATCGAGCCGTCCGTTCTCGATCGTTCCTGAGAGGAGGTTGGACGTGCCAATAAAGTCCGCGACGAAGGCGTTCGCGGGCTGTGCGTACACCTCCTGTGGCTTGCCCACCTGCTCGAGGATTCCCTCGTTCATAACGGCGATCCGGTCGCACATCACCATCGCTTCCTCCTGATCGTGGGTGACGTACAGCGCGGTGACTTCGAGTTCCTCGAGGAGACTCCCGATCTCGCGTTGGAGCCGGTTTTTGAGTTGGGCGTCGAGTCCGGTCATCGGCTCGTCGAGCAGCAGGACTCGGGGCTCGATGGCGAGCGCCCGGGCGAGCCCGACCCGTTGCTGCTGGCCGCCGGAGAGTGTGGTCGGGTCTCGGTCGCCGAGAGCACCGATGTCGAGCATCTCGAGGAGCTCCCCCGCTCGCTCGTGACGCTCCGCGGAGGGGACGTCGCGCATCTTGAGCCCGAACTCGATGTTCTGTTGCACGGTCATATTGTCGAACAGCGCGTACGACTGGAACACGAGTCCGACGTCGCGCTGCTCGGGCGGGACGTTCGTGACCGGCTCCTGGCCGAACAGTACCTCGCCCTCGGTCGGCGTCTCGAAGCCGGCGACCGTCCGGAGGGTGGTGGTCTTCCCGCACCCCGACGGGCCGACGACACCCAGTGTCTCGCCCGGTTCGACCGTCAGTGAGATGTCGTCGACCGCGGTCGTCTCGTCAAACCGCTTCGTGATGTTTTGCAGTTGTACAGTTTCGGTCATTCAGCGACCACCTCCGACGGAGAAGCCGCGCTGCCCGGTGGCCTGTAGGAGCACCGTCACCCCGGCGACGATCAGGAAGTAAATCGAGACCGCGGCGGCGGTTTCCAGGATCGGGCTGTTGGTGATGTTGTTGTACAGGAAGATGGAGAACGGGCGTGGGCCGCGGGAGTACACGATGTACGTGAAGTTGAACTCCGCGGCCGCGAGCGTCCAGCAAACGATAGACCCCGCGATCACGCCCGTCTTTGCGTTCGGGATGATGATGGTGAAAAACGTCCGCGGCCACGACGCCCCCAGCGAGCGGGCGCTCTCCTCCAACTGCCGGAGGTCCATCGCCTCGAAGGACGACTGGACCGCAAGCACCATATACGGCACCTTCAGCAGCGAGTATCCGATGATCAGCGCGATCGCACTCGGGAGGTTGGGGTACGTCCGGAGGAACGCGATCCCCAGAATAACCCCCGGGACGATGGGCAGGACCGCGAAGGTGTTGACCCACCCACGACCGAAGAAGTCGTAGCGGGTCACGGCGTACGCGATCGGCACCCCGACGAGGAGGTTGATGAAGACCCCGCCGAGCGCGATAACGAGGCTGAAAAACAGCGACCGGAACGGAATCGTCACCGTATATGCCCCGACGTCGAACTGGAACGTCCCGAGCGCGCGCTCCGCGCCCGGGACGTCCGCGAACCCGAGAACGTGTCGCCAGTGTTCGAGGGTGAAAAATCCGGTCGGAACGACGCCGCTCCATTCCCCCGCAAAGGAGGCGACGACCGTAACGAGCACCGGCACGATGAGGAAGAGTACCGTCAGCGCAATAACGCCGGTGACGATCCGACGGCCGAACGCCGTCGAGAGCCGGCTCAGCCGGCCCGGATCCCGTTCGGGGACGGCCCCTCTCGTGGTGGAGTTGGAGTGTTCGGAACTCATCCGGTCACCTCCGCGCTGGTGTACCGGAGTCCCAGGAAGGTGAACAGTAGAGTGAAAACGAAGAATACCGTCGCGAGCGCGGAGGCGTTCGCGAGGTTGAACCCCACCTGGATCTCCTGGTCGAACCGGAACGTGATCACTGACAGCGCCTTCAGCACCAACACGGTACCGAAGATGGCGAGTGCGGTCCGGAAGGTGAGGATCAGCGCGCCCACGATGCCGGGCCGGACCTGGGGAAGCGTAACGTATCGGAACGTCTCGAGCGGCGTCGCACCCAGCGACCGGGCGGCCTCCTCGGCGGCGGTGTTGACCTCGGCGTAACTCCCACGCAACAGGAACGTCGCCCGCGGGATCATCGAGTAGAGGTAGCCCAAGAACAGACCGGCGATCGCCAGCAGCGTGCCCGACGGCTGGCCGGTGAGTGCGATCGTGACCGCGCTGGACCCGGTGAGCCACGCGAAGAAATTGGTGAGGATACCGGTCTGGCTGAACCAGACGATGATCATGAACGCCGCGACGATCCCCGGGAGGC
>CAZDEJ010000147.1:0-4993 GCA_964504395.1 uncultured Halobellus sp.
CGTGGCGTGGGACGACCGCGAGGAGACCTTGGAGATCGTCCAAGACGAGTTCTGAGCCGTCGATCCCGGACCATCCTCGACCCGGTCGGTTAGCGGCCGTCGTAGAGCCGCTCGCCGATCCGATCGGGAAGGCCGGCGTCACGAACGGCCGCCACCACGGCGTCGATGTCGTACGCGACGCGGCGTTCTTCGACGGCGAGGTCGTCGAGGTCGAGCAAGGTGTACGCCGCCCGCGGGTCGCCGTCGCGGGGCTGGCCCACGCTGCCGGGGTTCAGTACGATGCCCTCGTCGAAGGCCTCGTGTGCCTGGATGTGGGTGTGGCCCAGCACCAACACGTCCTCGGCGCCGAGCATCGCCGCGGAGAACTCCTCGGGGTAGGTGTAGCGGTCGGGGTCATCGGGGTGACCGTGGGCCAGTTTCACCCGGCCGTCGAGAACGGTACGGGTGTCGGGTTGCTCCGCCAGCCACGCCACGGCGTCGTCACCGAGTTGCTCGCGGGCGTGGTCGACGCCGGCGCCCGCCATCGAATTGAACCGGAACGCGGTGCCGGTGGCGACCGCACGATCGTGGTTCCCCATCACCGTCGGGATCGCCCGCTCACGGACGGCGTCGACACACGCCGCGGGCCAGGGGTTGTAGCCGACCACGTCGCCGGCGCAGACGATCCCGTCGACCGGCGGAAGGTCGTCGAGGACGGCCTCGAACGCGATCCGGTTGGAGTGGATGTCGGAAACGACGGCGATCCGCATGTGCCAGCGTACGCGTGCACGCCTCAAAAGTCCCGGTCACCCGCAACACCGGACCGGATCCGGCCGCCTACGCGCCGTTGTGGACCCCGACCGCGACGTCGCCGTCGTCGTAGGTGACGCCGGCAGCACAGACCGCGTGCTCGTACGGGAGGTCGTAGGCCAGGCTGGCGACGTCTTCGGGGTCGTCCGTGGCGCCGCCCGCGAAGTCTGTCGGCGTCGGCGCGTCCTCCTCGTAAGTGGCGACGAGCGTCGGCTCCGCGACCGAATCGACAAGGAGGGCGTCCTTCCGGACGATCCCGACGTACGAAGTCCGGCCCACGACACCCGCAACGCGCGGGGTGTCGTAGTCGTCCTTCTCGTAATCGAGCGCGAGCAGCGCGGTCGCGAGGGCGTCGCGAGCGGGGTAGCCGAGATCGAGCTTTTCGGCGATCGGGTCGACGTGTGAGCCGTTACCGACGACGACGCCGTCGCCGCCCGTTCGGACGCAGTTGTAGGAGACGTAGGGGTTGTTGTGGTCGGGGGCGTCGGGCGTCGGGCCGACCGTCAGTACCCCGTCGCGGTCGACGATCCGGCGGTTCGGGAACGAGCGGGACGAGACCCGGTACGCGGCGAAGTCGGGTGCGACGATCACGAAGCGGCCGATGTACATATTACGAGGTGGCGGGGGTCGGTGTAAATAGTGGTGGTCCGGCGCTGGCCCTGTATCATCGGGCGCTGATACTGTCGGCTATCGTCACGTGACGGATCTCGACACCCCGGGGTGTCGAAACTCGTCACGTCGGTATAGCCAACAGTGTGAATCAGGAGCACGGCACCCTCGACGGCCGTGAGTTCGCAACACTCATATGGAACCGAAAGCTACTGTTTTTCGCGTAGGCGGTGCCGAAAAACAGTCCCATGGGGTAGCGGCCAATCCTGAAGCCTTCTGGGGGCTTCGACCCAGGTTCGAATCCTGGTGGGACTATCCATCTGAGGCTTGTAGCTCTGGTTCCTCGCCACTGGATGCAGAACCGGTTTGCAGGTTTCGTCGGAACGAGCGCTCTGCAGCCAGTCGATATGGGAATTCATAGGGACCGATCACCGGCTCATGTTCAGTACCACACGGCCGAACAATCTCGAGACTCTGCTTGTGAATCGAACATATGCCTACGTCGTTTCACTACCGAGTCGTTATGCCGGGTCCGCAAAAGACGGAATGTATGGATAGCCCGTCGAGCGCAGCACCGGATCCCGGTGACTCATACTGTTGGCTATCACTACGTGAGGATTTTCGACACCTCGGAGTGTCGAAATCCGTCACGTGACGATAGTCGACAGTATCACGATGATGTGTGTCGGCCGGGTGTGGGCGAAACACCGAGATCTGTGGTCGCAACGGGGTGGGTTCCGATAGACGTCGTATCGCGTCGTTGGGTGGCTCGTTCGTACCGGCGCGTCGCGAGCGATACCGGGTCGATACGGGAGGGGGCGTCGAGTAGTTACTGTTCCACCACCAGCAACGCCACCCGCTCCAACACCAGCGCCTCCAAGTCGCCGCCTACGACGTCGAGTTCCTGCTCACCGATGTCGAAGTACTCCCGCACGCGCTCGGCGTCGTACTCGCCGAGGGTTGGTTCGACGGTGTCGACCACGCGGGACCGGACCGCATCCGCGATGTCGGATTCTACCTCGGCCGCGTCGTCGTCGGTGTCGACGAGCACGACGACTCGGTTCGATCCCGCAGAGACCCCGAGTTCCAAGGCGTCGGTGATCTGCCGGCGGCCCGCGGCGTACAGCAGGATCTCGACCCCACGGTCGCGGGCGATGGCCTCGCCGCGGTCGATCGCCCGGTCGGCGAGTTCGACGGCGCGCTCCAGGTGGCGACGACTCACCACGTACCGCCCGTCGAACGCTTGGACCGTCGCGCCGGACTCGGCGGCAACCGCGTCGAGGGCCGCGACGAGCGCGTCGACGTCGTCGACGTCGACAACGCCCTCGACCAGCCTCACCCGAAATCACCCAAGCTGGCCTGCTCGTCGGGGTCCGCGGCCCCCGCCGCGGGATCGCGGCTGTCGGCCGAGTCCGACGCAGCGGCGCCGGTCGGCGACTCGCCACCGCTCGCTTTCGAGACGTCCTCCATCGAGGGATCCCGCCGGCCGACGTTCTCCAGGATCTTCGCGGCGGTTTTCCGCCGGCCGCGGAGCGCGCGGAGCACTACCGATTTGTCGGCGTCCCTGAGGTCCGCGCGGGTCTCGATCCCGGCCTCGTAGAGCCGCCGGGCGCGCTTCCGGCCGACGCCGCGGACCCCCGCAAGTTCCAGGAGTTCGTCGCGAACGCCGTACTCGACGCGCTTTTTCGCCTCCCGAACCGGGACGACAGGGAGGTCGAGTTCGCCCGCGAGCCGTTCGGCCGCGCCGAGGAGCCACTCGGCGGTGTCGACCTTCCCGCGGATGTCGCCGGGGCCGACGCCGTACCGCTCGGTGATCCGGTCCTCGTCGACCTCGTCGGCCCAGTCCTCCAAGAGCTTCGCGGTCTTGAGCGCCGACAGCCACTCCTCGAACCGCACGTCCTCGTACTCCGAGGGGGTCCGCCCGAGGAGTTCGGACTCGCGTTCGTAGCAGATCTCGGTGAACCGCTCGCGGTCACCGGATTTGAGATAGAGTTCGTACATGTCCGGCGTCCGGGAGACGAGGTGGAACAGCCCGAGCGCGGTGGGGTAGGTGGGAGCGTCGGCTGAGCCGGTCGTACCGGCACCATCCGGCGTGGTGCCGTTCGCCCCGGCATCCAATCCTGCCGCGTCGCCGTCCGCCGTCGAGCCGGGGTCGTCGCCGGCCGACGCCAACTCGCTGGCCCGCTGGAAGCCGGCGGCCCCGGGGTCGCCCGTCGCCGCCCGGTCGGCGTCGACCTCGCGAGCGGCCGTATTCGTGTCGCTATCGCCGCCGAGCTCCCGGATCGCCGACGTGCGGTTCGCGTCGGCCCACTCCAAGCCGTCGATGATCTCCGCGGCGGTCATCGGATCGAGGTAGAGCCGGGAGACGGTGTGCCCCACGCTCGTCGCCGACAGCGACCCCTCGTCGCGTTCGAGGAAGCCGTTCCGGTCGAGGTACCTCAGCACGTCGTCGGTGACGGCCTCGAGTCGGCCGGATTCGTCGGTCTGCGTGGCGTACAGCGTCCGATCGAGGAAGTCGAGGAGTTCGCCGCGAGTGTGGGCGAACCCCGACGCGACCGTTGCGAGTACGTGGGTCCGGAGCGCGGGTTCGGCCGCGAGCTTCGACCGGACCGGCTCGGGGTCGGCCCACACGTACCGCTCGAACAGTTCGTCGCGGGTCTCGGCGTTCTTCGCGAGCAGTACTGCCTCGCCGTAGGGGTCCAGCCCCGGCCGCCCCGCCCGGCCCATCATCTGGTGGACTTCGAGGACGTCGAGCGGCTTCATCCCGCCGTACTCGCCGTCGTACCGCCGCCAGTCACGGACGATCACCCGCCGGCTCGGGGTGTTGACGCCCGCCGCGAGCGTGGGCGTCGCCGACACGCATTTGACGAGGCGGTCGCGGAACGCCGCCTCGACGAGCGAGCGGTGCTCCGGGGCGAGTCCGGCGTGGTGAAACGCCGCCCCCGCGGCGACGCAGTCGGCGAGGGTGTCGCTGGTCTCGGTGTCGGAGACGTCCCTGATCTCCGCGGCGAGTTCGGCGAGTTGGCCGCGCTCGTCGTCGGTCAGGTGATGGTCGGTGACCTCGCACAGCCGCTTTGCCGCGGCTTCTGCGTTCCGCCGGGAGTTGACGAACACTAGTGACGAGCCCTGGTCGTCCGCCGGGTCGGTGTCGTCCGTATCACCCGGACCCGGCGCGTCACCGCCGCCCGCGAGCGCATCGTCGACGAGCGCTGCGGCCGGACGGCCGCCGGAGTCGACGGGCACCTCCCGCTGGCTCCCGTCGTCGAAGGAGACGGCGTTCCCGTAGTGGACTCCGGTGCGGAGTTCGATCGGCCGCCACTCGGAGTCGACGAGTTCGGCGTCGAGCCACTCCGCAATGACGTCGGCGTTGTCGACAGTCGCCGACAGCGCGACCACCTGGAGCCCGGGGTTGAGGGTGCGGAGCTTCCCGAGCGTGACCTCCAAGGTGGGGCCGCGGCCCGCGTCGTCGACGAGGTGGATCTCGTCGGCGACGACGCAGGTCAGGTCGTCGATCCACGCCGCACCGTTGCGGACCAAGGAGTCGACCTTCTCGGAGGTCGCGACCACGATGTCGCGGGACGCCAGCCACTCGCCG
>CAZDEJ010000148.1:0-4946 GCA_964504395.1 uncultured Halobellus sp.
TGGGGTTCGACCACCGGTACTGATTAGGGAGTCACGCACGAACGAATTCGACAGATGTGGACCGTCGACCGACCGGTCCGCCGGCCCGGCGGGTGGGGCCGCGCGGATCACCGACCCGACCCGAGCGGGGGGCAGGCGTGACTGACGTCCACCTGGAGGCGACGGTCAGCCTCCGGGGCGTCGTCTCCGCGCCCTGCGGGGACGTACTCGTGGTACAGCGAGCGAGCGACGGCGGGTGGGAGTTGCCGGGTGGACGACTCGCGCCCGACGAGGACGTCACGGAGGGTGTCCACCGGGAGATCGTCGAGGAAACCGGACTCGACACCGACGTGGGGCGGCCCGTCCACGCGACCTCGTGGCGGAACGCGAGCGACGACGGCCGGTTTGCGGTCTACTACTGGTGTGTGCCAGAGGGCCAGGGGATCGACCTCGGTTCCGGAGCCGACCCGGTGACACTCAGCCACGAACACGTCGGTCACGCGTGGCTCCCCCCCGAACGGGCTCTCGAGCGACTCAGCGGCCCTCAGGCACACGCGGTGTCGGTAGCGATGGAGGTGTGCGATTCGTGAGCGACGCGGACGGTGGCGCGGACCGCGAGGGGGATGAGGACGGTGGCGACACGTCGGCGCCGACGCCGACGATCCGGGCACTCGACGACCGGACCGTGCGACAGATCGCGGCGGGGGAGGTGGTCGAACGCCCCGCCTCGGTGGTGAAAGAACTCGTCGAGAACAGCCTCGACGCCGGCGCCGACCGGATCTCCGTCGCGGTCGAGGCCGGCGGCACGGACGGCATCCGGGTCCGCGACAACGGCGTCGGGATGGATCGGGAGGCAGTCGAGCGCGCGGTCGAGGAACACACCACGAGCAAGATCGATAGCATCGACGACCTCGAGGCCGGCGTCGGGACCCTCGGGTTCCGCGGGGAGGCGCTCCACACCATCAGCGCGGTCTCGCGGCTCACGATCCGGAGCAAGCCCCGCGGCGGCGACGGCGGAACCGAACTCCGGGTCGAGGGCGGCGAGGTGACCCACGTCGGCGCCGCCGGGTGCCCAGTGGGGACGGTCGTCGCAGTCGAGGACCTCTTCTACAACACGCCCGCCCGCCGGAAGTTCCTGAAGACGACCGCGACGGAGTTCGACCACGTCAACACCGTGGTCACCCACTACGCCCTGGCGAACCCCGACGTCGCGATCTCGCTGGAGCACGACGACCGGGAGGTGTTCGCCACCGAGGGCCGCGGCGACCGCCGGTCTGCGGTGCTGTCGGTGTACGGCCGGGACGTCGCGGAGGCGATGATCCGGGTCGATCACCACCCCGATCCGGGCGGCGGGGGGAGCGGGTCGGACGCGGGATCCGGACCGGACGTCGAATCCGGATCGGCCGCCGAAGCCGGGTCGGATGCGGGGGACCCCTTGCCGGTCGCGTCGGTCACGGGGCTTGTTAGCCACCCCGAGACCACCCGGAGCACCCGCGACTACCTCTCGACGTTCGTGAACGGCCGGTACGTGGCCGCGGGCGTCCTTCGGGAGGCGGTTCTCGACGCCTACGGCGGCCAGTTGGCGTCGGACCGGTACCCCTTCGCGGTCCTGTTCGTGGACCTCCCCGCCGACTCCGTCGACGTCAACGTTCACCCTCGGAAAATGGAAATCAGATTCGATGACGAGGCCGGAGTCAAGCGGGCCGTCACCGACGCGATCCGGGCTGCGCTCCTCTCCGAGGGGCTGATCCGCTCGACCGCGCCGCGCGGGCGTTCGGCGCCCGATGAGACCGAGATCGCCCCCGAGTCGCCGGGGACGGAGGTCCGGGGTGGAGCGGGTCACGGCGGAACGGCCGGGTCGGCATCGGACGACGGACAGTCACGGGGTGTCGACGGCGACGACGGCTCCGCGACGACGGCCGGAGACAGTCCCGA
Organism: uncultured Halobellus sp.; assembly: GCA_964504395.1. Classification (GTDB taxonomy): domain Archaea; phylum Halobacteriota; class Halobacteria; order Halobacteriales; family Haloferacaceae; genus Haloquadratum. The sequence continues at coordinate 1,915 of CAZDEJ010000148.1, forward strand.
CGCACCCAACAGAGGCGGTGACACCTCGGGGGACGGCGACCACAGCCCCGCAGAGGCGGGGGCAGCCGGGGATCCGCCCGAACGGGACGGCGACGCCCGAACTGTCGACCCCGAGTCCGACGACGCGTGGACGGTCGCGTCGGGGACGGACTCCGACCCCGGAAGTGCTCCCGACCCGACGGCGCACACGGGCGACCGTGCCGAAACCGGAAGCCGGTCGGATACACACCCCGCCGACTCGGTCCGGTCGGAGATCGACGCCGACCCCTCGACGGCACGGGAACGGCCGTCCGACGACCGGGAGACGCCCGATGGACCGTCCGACCGGTCGACAGACGCACCGACCGGGGTCGTCGGGCCGACGATCCAGCGGGATCTGACCGGCGACGACGCCAGCCTCGAACCCGATTTCGAGTCGCTGCCGTCGATGCGGGTGCTCGGACAGTTCCACGACACCTACGTCGTCGCCGAAACCGACTCGGGGCTGGTGTTGATCGACCAGCACGCCGCCGACGAGCGAGTCAACTACGAACGGTTACGGAACGAACTCGACGGCGACGTCGCCACCCAGGCGCTCGCCGAGCCCGTCGATATCGAACTCACCGCCCGGGAGGCGGCGCTGTTCGCGGAGTACCGCGACGCCCTTTCGGACCTGGGATTCCGGACCGGTCCCGTCGACGATCGCACGGTCGAGGTCCGGAGCGTGCCCGCGGTGTTCGCGGCGGCGCTCTCGCCCGACCTCCTGCGCGACGTCCTGTCGTCGTTCGTCACGGCGGGCGACGGGGACGGCGGCGCGTCGACGGTGGCGTCGGTCGCCGACGAACTGCTCGCGGATCTGGCGTGTTACCCGTCGGTGACCGGCAATACGTCGCTGACCGAGGGGTCAGTGGTAGCGCTTCTCGACGCCCTCGACGACTGTGCGAACCCCTACGCCTGCCCGCACGGCCGGCCCGTGGTGGTCTCGTTCGACACGGCGGAGATCGAATCGCGGTTCGAGCGGGACTACCCCGGCCACGGGCGGCGGCGGAAGGAGTGATTCGCCCGCACGCCGGAACCGATACCCGGGCTTATGTACGCCCTCGGCGAAACGGGAGGTATGACTGACATCGCGACCTTCGGCGAGACGATGCTCAGGCTCTCGCCGCCGCGCGGGGAGCGCCTCGAGCGGGCGGATGCCCTCGACGTCAGGGTCGGCGGCGCCGAAAGCAACGTCGCCGTCGCGGCCGCCCGGTTCGGATGTGCGGCGACCTGGCTCTCGAAGCTTCCGGACTCCCCGCTCGGCCGGCGCGTTACCGCGGACCTCCGGAGCCACGGCGTCGACCCGGCGGTCGCATGGGACGACTCCGCGTCGGCGCGGCTCGGGACGTACTACTTCGAGCACGGCGGCGACCCCCGCGGGAGCGACGTGACCTACGACCGGGAGGGGGCGTCGGTCACGACCGCAACCCCCTCGGAGCTCCCCGTCGAGGCGATCGAGGGCGCGGACCTCTTCTACACGAGCGGGATCACCCCCGCGCTGTCGTCGACGCTCGCGGACACGACGGCGGCGCTGCTTACTGCGGCCCAGGGCGCGGGGGCGACCACCGCCTTCGACCTGAACTACCGGTCGAAACTGTGGTCGCCCGAGGCCGCGCGGGCGGCGTACACGTCGCTGTTTCCCCACGTCGACACCCTCGTCGCGGCCGAACGCGACGTCCGTACGTGTCTGGACCGGGAGGGTGACGCCGTCGAGATCGCCAACGGCCTTCTGCACGAGTACGACTTCCGGACGGTCGTTCTCACCCGCGGCGAGCACGGGTCGGTCGCGGTCCGCGACGGCGAGGTGTTCGAACAGGACGCCTACCCCGCCGACACAGTCGATCCCGTGGGCAGCGGCGACGCCTTCGTCGGCGGGTATCTCGCCCGCCGCTGCAACGGCGGCGGCGTCGCGGACGCGCTCGCGTACGGCGCCGCGGCGGCGTCGCTGAAACGCACCGTCGACGGCGACGTCGCAGTCGTCACCGCCGACGAGGTCGAGGCGGTCGTCGACCACGACGCCGGCGGGCTCTCCCGGTGAGTCGATCCCGATGACCGACTCCGACCCCGCCACCGGGACCGATTCCGCACCCGGAGCCGACCCCGCCACCGGGACCGACTCCGCACCCGTCCCCGGCCCGACCACCGCAGGCCGGTACCGCGTTCTCGGCCGTCCGCGCGACCCTGCGGAACTCCTCCTCGTGACGATCGACGCCGATGACGGTTCGGACGCGGCCTTCGATCCCGTGTACGTCGACACGACGGGCTACGACGGGGGACTCGCGGAGGCGGTCGAGGGACTCCACGCCGGCGCCCTCGTGGACGCGACGCTCTCGTGGCGCGGCGGCGACCCGCGGTTCGCGTCCCTCGACGTTGTCGCCGACACGGTCTTCGAGTTCTACGACGGCGTCACCGGGATCTTCGAAGCCGCAACGAACGCGTGGATGGTCGCCGAGGCCGACAACGAGGGCATGAACGCCCGTGTGACCCGGGATACCGACGGCGAGCCCAACGGCGCGCTCTACGTGTTTGCGAAACAGTCGGGTGCGCGGGACCTCTTCGAGGAGTTCCGGACGGGTGTCAGGCCGCTGTCGCCGCTCGTCTCCCGGGTCGACGAGGCGGAGTCGGTGCCGCCGGAGGTCGACCAGCCGCGGGCCACGTTCGTTCTCCGACCGGCGGACGAACCGTTCGTGGTCGTCTACGTGGCGTTCCGGCGGGACGGCGTGCTCGCGGAGACGATGCGGTCGACGTACGGCGAGGGGTCGGGGCTGACTACTGACTGACCACACGCGACGAGCGGTCGTCGGAGTTCGTTCCGGCCGTTCCTGGCGTAGCTCTGAGCGTGATATCGGATCTGATAACTGTATACCGGGATATATTACCGCTCCGTACGAACAGTGGGACGTGGCATCTCATGAGGACGGCCCGCAGCAAGCCGAGGCCAACACCGGCGGGGTCGCCGACGGGTCTCCGACCGGCGGTGACGCCCTCCGGCTCACCGCGGTCGACGTGGCCTT
>CAZDEJ010000149.1:0-4899 GCA_964504395.1 uncultured Halobellus sp.
AGTATGACGACACCCGCAACGAACGAAGCCGCGAGGCCGAGCGAAGTAGGGTGAGGTCGGTTACAGCGGGTGCTCCATCCGTTCGTCCGGCCGGATCCCGGCCGTTTCGACGGCCTGGGGTTCCACGGCGGCCGTAACTTGCCACGTGTTCGTACGGACGCCGATACGGGACATCGACAGTAGAACCTCCTCCCCGGCCGGAAGCAACGCGAGTCGCCGCCTGAGGTGAGGCGTCGCGTACTCGCAGAGGTGCCGGGTCTCGTTCGCGTAACGCAGTTCGACGGTCATCGTCCCGTGGTCGTTCATCGGCCGACGGACGACGACGTGCGAGGAGTCTCGGGCGGACATTGTCCGGACGCACGCGCGCCCGCTACATAAGCTGATATATGAGTGATACGATCGGGTATTGGGAACTATGTACTCCGTCCGAGTTGATTCCACCCGGGAGTGTCCGGCACCAGCACCGTTCGGATACGAACGGGGTCATACGGATAATTGTAGTCAGTTCGCTACGACGATCCGTATCAGTCGGATCGGGAGATTGGGAGTTTCGTCGGCGCCTGCGGTCTCGACTCGGTGCGCTCGCTGCCGTTCGGAAGGCACTCGGCGGCTTTCGTGACCACCAGAGGGCCTCGCTCGCTTGAACGATGCTCCGCGTTGCTCGCTGTGTCCCCTCTGCGGTGTTTGCGTCGCGCGTCTTCGCCGCCGCTCGCTCCGCTCATGACGGACTTCCGCTCACTACGTTCGCGGGAGCGTCGGGAGCACGGCCACATCCGGTCACACTCGAGTTCGGAGCGTCGCTGGACGGGATCACTACCCGGAAGGCCGTCCCCGAACCCGCTGAACGGTCAGACCGACCACATCGCGCGGTCTCGCCGCTCAGACCCCGACTTCGGCACCGACGTACAGCACAACCACGAGGAAGATCCACACCACGTCCACGAAGTGCCAGTACATCGACGCGGTGCTGACCGAGACGTGTCGCTCGGCCGAATACTGCCCGGCGAACGCCCGGACGGCGACGATCCCCAGGAAGACCGCACCGAGGCTCACGTGGAGACCGTGCAGACCGGTGAGCCCGAAGAAGGCGGACGCGAAGAACCCCGAGGTGAGGGTAAAGCCCTCGTGGACGATGAACTCGTAATACTCGTAGACCTGCCCGCCGATGAACACCGCACCCAGAAGCAGGGTGGCGACGAGTCCGCCGAGGAACTTCCGGCGACTGTCCGTCCGGATCGCGGTGTGGGCGTAATGCAGCGTGATCGACGACAGGATCAGGAGTGCGGTGTTGCCGAGAACCAACGACCCCGTGAGGTTCGGAATCCCAACGAAAATCGAGTCCCAGTCGCCCGCGCGAATGTAGAAGTAGTATCCGAACAGTCCGCCGAACGTCGCCAGCTCCGACCCGAGGAACGCGAGCATCCCCCACCGGAGCTTGTTCGCGCTCTCGGGGCTGGCCTCGCGGGACCAGAACGTGCTCACGAAGGCGTGATACACCCACCCGTACAACCCGACGAGGAAGAGCCCGACCGCGGTGACCAACGCCGCGGGGCCCGCCACCGGGCTGACGAGGCCGCCACCGTCGCTGCCGATGATGTACAGCGCCGCCGCAACGTAGACGCCGGCCGCACCCGCGGCGGTGACGAACGGCCACCAACTGGCTTCGCCGAACCCGCGGGGCCAGTCTTCCACCGCGGGGAGGTGGTGTTCGTGGTCGTCGTGTGCGTCTTCGGTACCCATACCTCAGCGTTTCGATCCGACGGATAAAAACCCTCCCAATGCGCCCGACACGGCGGTGTGACGCGCAGTGAACGGGCGACCACCCGGCGGCAGCGAAGCCGTCTCAGTCCAAACTCGACGCCGCGCGGTGGTACGGCCCGGCCGCGATCTCCCGACGGAGCGCTTCGAGCGACTCCCTGTTGCCGTCGTCGCGCATCTCCGCGACGACCGCGAGCACCTCCTTGCGTGAGATCTTCACCCCGGTCGACGACAGTGCATCCTCCGGGCGGGCGAGGAGTTCCCGGAGCGTTCCGACGGCGAGGAGGAAGGGGATCGCCCACGCCGCGAGCGTATTGCCGTCGCACAGCGGTACCGTCTCGAGATAGGTCTGTGCGTCGTCGAGGAACGACCCCGCGAACTCCGCGGTCCGGCGGACCACGGACGCGGCGCCCGACTGGTGTTCGGTGTCGAGAACCCCCTCCTGGGGCACCCCCTCCGCGGCCAGCCACTCCGCGGGGAGGTAGACGTTGTCCTCGGCGGTGTAGTCGTCGTAGACGTCCTTCGAGATGTTCACGAGTTGGAGGAGCAGCCCGAACTCCTCGGCGGTGTCGTAGAGCCGGCGGCGGCGGGCGGCCGTCACGTCGTGTCGTGTCACCAGGTTCGTGATCAGGTTGCCGACCGTTCCGGCGGCGTAGTAACAGTACTCTTCGAGTTCGTTTCGGGTCCGGATCCGGAGTCCGCCGTCGTCGTCGTAGCGCTCGACGAACTCGGCCATGCCCCGGACCAGCTCCCGCGCCGGCGGGACGACCGCCCGCTGGACGTCCGCGGGAAGTCCGTGGAACGTATCGATCACGCGTGGGCTGTCGCGGACGACCGCCCAGTCGTCGGTCATCCCGTCGTCGTCGGGCAGGTACGGCTCGACGGCGGTGACGAACGCCTCGGCGCCCGTGTCGTCGTCGGGGTCGAGAACGGCGTCGTAGGTCCGGAGCAGTTCGGCCTGTTCCGTCGGGGGGATGTGTGAGGCGTCTTCGACGGTGTCGGCGATCCGGCAGACGAGATATCCGAGACAGATGTACGACGACATCGGCTCCTCAAGGACGTCCACCGTGAGCGCGAAGGTGCGGGACACCCCGTGCACCGAGTCGTGGCACCACTGGAGGTCGGCCCGGTCGACGTGGGGACGGTCATCCTGCTGAGACATTCGAGGTGATGGCTCCTACGATGGGCGGAATAAAAAGCTTCGTGGGGTCGTTCCGGTCGTGTTTACTTACGCGAATGCTGGCCGGAAACCCGGTCTCGGGCGGGACTGGACGGGGCCGCGGGCTTCCGAGGCCGTCTCCCTGCCGTTCCTCCCGGTGTTATCTGACTACACAGTGCCGCGATCAGCGCCGTGGCGACGAGGCGACAGCTACGGGACGTCGCACGCGAGCAGCGGGTCGAGCCCGACCGGGAGAGTCCGATCGACAGGTGCGAGCGGTGCGAGCGGTAGCCCCTCCGAGGGGAGCGTTGCCTCGGCGAGCCGGTCGCCGGAGTCGAAGTCGAACGTCCGCAGCTGGTGGAATCCGTCGAGGGCGAAGGCGTAGCTGTCGACGACCGCTGGTCGGTCGGTGTAGGCGTCCATCTTGCCACACCGCCGCTGTTCGTCGCCGTACCCGACGTCGAAGACGCCGGCTTCGCCGTTGGCGAGAATCCCATCGGACGTGAAGCGCGGATCGCTGACCGACCCGCGGAGCGTGGCCCCCCCGGATACGTTCGTGTTCCGAACCGGTGAGTCGGTATCGGTAGACGTTGTTGGAAGTGGCGACGAAGCGGTCGCCGTCGCGAACGTACCCCGACCCGTACAGGTGTTCGTCGTACGACGCGACTGCCGACCGCGAATCGAGCGTGTAGAGATCGAGAAGATCGAACGTCCCGACATAGAAGTCGTGTCCGACTCGTCCGATCGATTCGATCGGGGACCTGGGTCCCGTATACTCGATGGTGTCGACCACTTCGCGGACCCGCGGTCGAGGACGTACACGACGTACTCGTCGTCGGTCTCGGGCGTATCACCCCGATTGGCGCAGATGACGTACTGGGCCGTGACCAGCGGCCTCGTGGTCCAGGAATCGTACCGTCCGCCGGTGAAGTCCCACAGCGGTGTCCCGCTCGACCGTTCGACCGCGGTGAGTTGACCGCCGTACCCGCGTGCGAAAATCGTCGACTCGGGGTGTCGTCGTGTCAGCCGTAGGCCCAGTTAGCCGTAGACAGCCACCGACGCCGCCGATAGCGCCCAGCGAGGCGCCCCGGAGGAACCGTCGGCGGCTGACGTGTTCGGACACGTGCGCAGAACCCACCGACGAAATAATGGCCGTTGTGAAAGGGCGGATGGCGTTCGACGCCTGCGCCCAGCGGGGGTCTCATGCGCGTTCCGTCTCGGATTCGACGTCTCGCCCTCCGTCTCCGGTTCCGTCCTCGGGGTCGCCGGTCTCCGCCTCGCTCGCCTCGGTCTCACGGCCGTCCGCCCTCTCTGTCTCCTCGTTTCGCCCGCGTGCGAGTTCCCGGTCGATATCGTCGTAGCCGGTCGACACCGACTCCACGGTGACGACGTTACCGCCACCGGGGTCGATCACCATCACCTCGGTCCCTTCGGGGATCTCGCCGTCGACCGATCGCGCGGAGTACCGCGGGTTGAAGCCGCCGTTGTCGAGTTTGACTTCGCCCTCGGTGGGCGTGACCCGCTCGGTCACCCGGCCGGTCCGGCCGCGGAGGCTGCTGGAGTCGCTCGTCCGCCCGCTCCCCTTTCCGCCGTAGATGTCGAACTCGCGGTAGCCATAGAGCGTGAGCGCACCGAAGACCAGCACCAGGCCGCCGAGGACGAGCGGCGACGCCAGCGGGCCGGCGACGAGTCCGACGAGTCCGGCGGCGAGCAGCGCGACCCCGAGCACGACGAAATGGGCCCCCGGCGCGAGAGCTTCGAGCACGCTGAGTCCGAGGCCGGCAGCGACGAGGACGAGCGGGAGCGTCCCCGGCGGAACGGAGGCCTGCATGGCGACAGGCGACGGTGCGAGCATACTTCGTGTAGGGCTGTCGGAGGATTAAGGGTTGTCACGTCCGGGAGCCGGCGACCCCGGCCGCGGATGCCCCGTCGTCCGGGTCCTCGCCGGGGTCCGTCGCGGTGACGGGGGCGTCGGGCAGCGT
>CAZDEJ010000150.1:0-4709 GCA_964504395.1 uncultured Halobellus sp.
ATCAGTCGTCGCTGGGCTCCGCGGCCGTCGTACCGCCGGTGTCCCGGACGGTGCTGATGTTGTCGTAGCCCTTCTTCACGAGCGACAGCGCGAGACTGATGAGGACGATCGCGAGGATCATCTGGATGACTGACGACACGAGTGCGGAGCCGCTGGCGCCGCCTTGCACGATGTTCTGATACAGGTTCGTGTAGAAGGCGAGCCACGCAAGCCCCAGCACGGTGATGGTCGTCATGATGGCCATCGGGACGCCGGTGGAGTAGAGCTGCTTGCTCTCGTCCCAGTTGGCGAGCCACACCGTCGCGGTCAGAAGCGCGAGTGCGGCCAGAAGCTGGTTGGCGCCGCCGAACAGCGCCCACAGCGTGAGCCACTCCCCGGAGATGACCATCAGGTAGGCCGGAACGGCCTGGACCACGGGGTTGGTGTACCGGCCGCGACCCAGGCTACCGAGGGTCGAGCGGAGGCCGCCGCCGATGTCCTCGAACCCGCTCGCGGTCCTGCCGGCTTCGATGCCGACGATCTCCTCCATCATGTACCGGCCGAGTCGAACGGCCGTGTCGGTGGAGGTGAGCAGGAAGCTCACGAGCACCAGCGCCATGAACGGCGCGCCGAACGACTGCGGCAGCCCGACGCTGGTGAGGATGATCCCGCCGCCGGTCGCGAAGTTCGGCAGCGCGGCGCCGATCCCGCCGGCGACGTCGGGCAGGCCCGCCACCGCAAGCGTGACCAGCGCGACGGACGCGAGCAGCCCCTCGCCGAGCATCCCGCCGTAGCCGATGAGCCGGGCGTCGGTCTCCTTGTCGAGTTGTTTGGCCGTGGTTCCCGAGGAGACCAGCGAGTGGAACCCGCTGATCGTCCCGCAGGCGATCGTGATGAAAAGCAGCGGGAACAGCGGCGCCAGTCCCGCGGCCTCGGCGCCCCAGAAGCCGTTGAACGCACCGAGCGAGTCGGCGACGACGAGCGGCTGGGAGGCGGTCCCGAGCAGGGTGCCGACGATGACTGCGAGCAGCGTCCCGCCGACCCCGGTGTACAGCAGGAACGACGAGAGGTAATCACGCGGCTGGAGCAGCACCCAGACGGGAAGAGCGCTCGCGATGCCCGCGTAGACCATGATGATCGGAACCCACGCCGCCCGGTTGGGGTTCATCGCGGGGGCCGACGACCCCGGAACCCACGACCCGCTGCCGAGGTTGATCGCCTCCGCGAGCACGAGCGTGCCGGCCGGGTAGTCGCCCGGGAACAGCGCGACCGGGTTCAGGATGCCGGCGTAGACGCCGCCGAAGACGCCCGCCACGAACACGATCGTGCCCGGGATGAACGGGCCGTTGAACTGGTACAGGTAGGCGCCGAACGCGAGCGCCAACACGATGTAGATGAAACTCGCAGTCGCCACTTGCGGGAACGCGTCGAACACGATCGCAACAACGAGGGCGAACACCGCCACCACGAGGATGATGGTAATAAACGCGAACCACAGGAGCATGTTCTTGCCACCCTCGCCGACGTACTCGCCGATGATGTACCCGATCGACTTCCCTTCGTGACGTAGCGACCCCGACAGCGACACGAAGTCGTGAACGCTCCCCATCAGGGGGTTGCCGACCGCGATCCACAGCAGCGCCGGCACCCACCCCCAGACGGCGCCGGCCGTGATCGGGCCGACGATCGGGGCGCCGCCCGCAATGCTTGAGTAGTGATGCCCGAGCAACACGGGTTTCTTTGACGGGACGTACTCCTGCCCGTCCTCGTATTTGTGTGCCGGCGTCTCACTGTCCCCGTCGAGTTCGAGGAACTGTGCCAGATACCTCGAGTACCCCACGTATCCGATTGTGAACGTTGCGAGCACCGCCGCGACGAGCCAAATGACTTGTACCATTACTGTAGTCCCACGAAATCGTATTATTCATCATGAACTTATTTGTTATGCTTGGCGCTAGTAATTGGCGGCATTACGCGCCGTATTTGGGCTTAGTGGCCGATTCGGTTGTGCGACAGGATCGGCCAACCGTCCGGGTAATTTCCGGAACCGAAGCCCGAGTCGGAGCCTGGGCAGCTTCCGGAACCGAAGCCCGGATCGAGCGGGTTACCTCCGGAGCCAAAGTCCGGGTCGGAGCTCGGTGACTTCCGGAAGCGAAGCCCCCGGCCGGCGGTCGCTCTCCGGTCGGTCAGCCGACGAAGGTCGGGGCTTCGACCGTGGTCTCGACGTCGAGTTCGGCGGCGACCTCCTCGAGGAGCGACCCTTTCACCTCGGCGGTCCGGGTCGTGATCTCGGCGACAAGCGGTGGAGTGAGCGTTTCCCGGACCTCCGCGAGCCGTTCGGTTTCGGTCGCGACCCGGTCACGAAGATACCGCGCCCCGCGGCCGTTCTCGTCGTCGTCGGGTTCGGGCGTGAGCCTGTTGGCGACGATCCCACGAACCACGAGGTCGTTGTCCGCCATCTCCCCGATCGCCCGCCGGGTCTCGTTGACCGACAGTTGGTCGGGGTTGAGCACGAAGAAGAACGCCGCGTCGGACTGCAGCGCCCCCGCCGCGAACTCGAAGAACTCCTTGCGCTCGCGGAGCCTGGCGAGGACGGGGTCGCCGTCCATCACCCGACGGGGTTCGTTGTTCCCGATCGCGGCCTTCTCGAAGAGGTCGATGCTCTTCTCGCGTTTGTGCATCAGCCGGTCGATCCACCCTTGGAGGAACTCCGGGAGTCCGAGGAGCCGGAGGGTACTCCCCGTCGGCGAGGTGTCGAAGACGACCCGGTCGTAGGGGTCGGCGGTCCGCATCACGTCGACGAAACGGTCGAACAGCGCCGACTCGTACGCCCCCGGAGTCTGGTGAGCCATCTCCAACTGCTGGTTGATCTCGTTGACCATCGCCGCCGACACCTGATCCGAGAGCCCCTGCCGGATGCCGTCGAGGTGGCGCTGGACCTCGGTGTCGGGGTCGATCTCCATTGCGTCCAACCGGTCGACCCCGTCGACGGACTGGGGGTCGTCGCCGAAGGACTGTTCGAACACGTCCGACACCGAGTGGGCCGGATCCGTCGACACCACGAGCGTGTCGAGCCCTGACCGGGCCGACTTCACGCCGTAGGCACACGACACGGTGGTCTTGCCGACACCGCCTTTTCCGCCGAAGAAGACGAACGGCTCCATCAGAAGTGGTACTGCTGGCCCTTGCGCTCGAGGTACGACCCGCGGTCCCACAGCCGCCGCTCCCACGCCTCGAAGGCGTCCTCGAGGTACGGGAGGAGTTCGGCGGTGTAGTAAGAGACCGGCGAGGGGATGCCGAAGGCGTCGGGGAAACACGCCAGGATGAACGCGTCCTCGACGTCCTCGGCTTCCTTCTCGATCTTCTCGTACGCCGGGTGCGTCACCAGCCCGTGGTAGAGCCCTCTGGCCCACTCCCGGACGATCCGGCGGAAGCGTTCGATCCGATCGGAGAGATCCATCGTGGTGCGTGTGTGCGACAGACACGATGAAAAACCTGTCGCGGGTGGGTTCAAGTTCCGGGACGTATACTGCGGGGTATGAGCGAGACGACTCCGGTGACGATCATCTCCGGCAGCCTGGGCGCCGGAAAGACGACGCTACTCAACCACATCCTGGCCGACGCCGACGACCGGGACATCGCCGTCCTGGTCAACGATATGGGCACGGTCAACGTCGACGCCGAACTCGTGGCCTCCGACTCGGAGTTGGACGTCGCCGGCGGCGTGACCGAACTCTCGAACGGGTGTATCTGCTGTGAGCTCCAGGACGACCTGGAGACCGCCGTGGTCAGGCTAGCACAGAACCGCGATTTCGACGCCCTCGTCGTCGAGTCCTCGGGCATCTCCGAACCGGGACCGGTCGCACGGCTGTTCACCACCGAGTCGCGGGCGGCGGCGCTGTACCGCGTCGACGCGCTTGTCACCGTCCTCGACACCCGGCAGTTCGTCGACGCCTTCTCCGGCGGCGAGCCCGAACGGCGCGGCGAGGCGGGCGACCGCCCGCTGTCGGATCTCTTAGTCGAGCAGGCCGAACTCGCGAACGTCGTGCTCCTGAACAAGGCCGACCTCTGCACCGGGGCTGAACTCGCGGAAGCCGAGGAGTTACTCGCGGCGCTCCAACCCGACGCCGAGACCGTCCGGACGGAGTTCTCGACGGTCCCACACGACCGGCTGTTCGACCGGCAGTTGTTCGATCCCGACCGTATCGACGACCTCCCCGGCTGGAGGCGGGCGCTCGAAGGGAGCGGTCACGGCCACGGTCACGACGACCACCACCACCCCGACGAGGTCTACGGCGTCACCTCGTTCACCTACCGGCGGCGGCGCCCGTTCCACCCCGAGCGGGTCGCCGAGGTCCTCCGACGCCTCCCCGCGGGCGTCGTCCGGTCGAAGGGGACGCTCTGGGTCGCCGGCTCCGGCCTCCGGGTCGTGCTCGGGCAGGCCGGGCAGTCAGTCCGCGCCGAGGCCGTGGGCCCGTGGATCGCGAGCCTCCCCGAGGTCGAACGGGACCTCTACCGGTCGAACCGGCCGGATCTCCACTGGCACGACACCCACGGCGACCGGCAGACGGAACTAGTGTTCATCGGCACGGACTACGAGGAGGCACTCCTCCGCGACTCGCTCGACGGCGCCCTCGTCACCGACGCGGAGTGGGACCGCACCGACCAGTTCGACGGGCCGTTCCCGGACGACCAGGGCGCGGAGGTGGTGCTCAGGGAGCCATGAGACG
>CAZDEJ010000151.1:0-4640 GCA_964504395.1 uncultured Halobellus sp.
GAGTGTGGGACGCATAGTTTTATTACCGGAGTCGGGAACCTCGGGGGCATGACCCGGTGGCGAGCGGTCGGGGTCGGGGTTGCGCTGGCGGCGTGCAGCGAGGCGCTCGTGTTCGCCGTGACCGGACGGGTAACGCTGATCGGGGGACTGGCCGGGAGCGCTCTCGCGGGATACGTGGCCGGGAGCGACCCCACCGACGGGGCGTGGCACGGCCTCCTCACCGCGATGACGTGGGGGATCGTCCTGATCCCCGGGTTGGTCGCGCTGTCCGTCGCCACGGACGCCCCCCTGCCGTTTCCGATCGAGTTCCTGCTACCGCTTCTGGACACCGCGGGCGAGGCGACCGCGCTGATCCTGCTGAGCGCCAGCCTCCCGAACGCCGTTGCGGGGAGCCTCGGAAGCCTGACGCGTCGGGAGGACGGCTGGTCGGGGGCGGGCGAGGACCCTGCCGGTCGGTCGGGACCGGCGCCGTCGGACGGTGACGCCGAGGACGTGTAGCGCGGGCGGGCGGATCGGAGTGGGGCAGCGAGGCGCCCGAAACCCGAAGCGGCCGTTTCCAAACCGTTTATACCGGCCACAGCATAATTTCGAGGCATGCCGAAAGAGCAGAAGCAGGTCCGTGATCTGCAGGAAGGCAGCTACGTGATGATGGACGAGTCGCCGTGTAAGATCAACGCCTACAGCACCGCCAAACCGGGGAAACACGGGAGTGCGAAGGCTCGTGTCGAGGGGCGCGGCGTCTTCGACGGCCGGAAGCGATCCCTGAGCCAGCCGGTCGACGCGAAGGTGTGGGTCCCGATTATCGAGCGGAAGCAGGGACAGGTCGTGTCGGTGACGGGCGACGACGCGCAGATCATGGACCTGGAGACGTATCAGACGTTCACAATGCGGATTCCGGAGAACGAGGACCTCACACCCGACGACGACATCGAGTACCTCGAATACGAGGGCCAGCGGAAGATCGTCTGAGGTGATGTTCCCGGGGGCGACCGCGTCGCGCGAGGCGGCCGCATACGTCGTCACAGGCGCGCCGCTCGACGTGTCCACGTCGTTCCAACCCGGAACGCGGTTCGGCCCCGAACGGATCCGGCGGTTCGCCCGCACGTTCGACGACTACGACCGGCGGACCGGCCTGCGGTTTTCCGAGTTGGCCGTCCACGACCGTGGCGAGGTCCGCGCGTGGGACGACGCCCCGGAGTATCTGGCGTGGCTGGCGGGGGAACTCGACGATGTCGTCGCCGACGGCGCCGTCCCGCTCGTCCTCGGCGGCGAACACACGGTGTCGGCGGCGGGGGCGAGTGCAGTCGATCCCGAAGTGTTCGTGTGTCTCGACGCCCACCTCGATCTCCGAGCGGAGTACGACGGCAACGAGTACAGCCACGCCACCGTCACACGGCGGATTCTCGACGGCGCCGGGGTCGGACGGGGCGAGAATGGCAGCGAAACGGGTGAGTCGGGCGTCGAGGAAGCGGTAATCCTCGGCGCCCGAACGGGGTCGCCCGCGGAGTGGGACCGGGCACAGGAGTCGGACGTCACGGTTGTCGCACCCGAAGAGGTCACCGGCTTCGACGTCGACGCCCACCTGAACGGTCGGCGTGCGTACCTGAGTGTCGACATCGACGCCGCCGACCCGGGGTTCGCGCCGGGAACGGGCACTCCGGAGCCGTTCGGGCTGGCTCCGCGGGAGCTGCGTGACGTCGTCCGCGCCGTCGCGCCGTCGGCCGCGGGGTTCGACGTGGTCGAGGTGAACGACAGGGACGACGGCCAGGCGGCGTCGCTCGCGGCGAAACTGTGTCGGGCGTTCGTGTACGCACACGCTGACGGGTAGCCGGAGCGAAGATCGGGGGGTACAAGCCGCCGGCGGCCGACCCGCCCGGTATGGAACTGTCGACGCTCACGGCCCGGCTCGACGATCGACTCGACACGGCAGCGTACGCCGATGTCGACGCCAGCGCCAACGGCCTCCAGGTCGGCCCCGACGACGCGACGGTCGATCGGGCGGCCTTCGCCGTCGACGCCGCCGCCGCGACGATCGAAGACGCCGCCGACGCCGGCGCCGATCTGCTCGTGACGCATCACGGCCTCGTGTGGGGCGGGCTGGATCGGGTGACCGGCCGCGAGTACGGGGCAGTTGCCGCGCTCGTGGAACACGACATCGCGCTGTACGTCGCACACCTCCCGCTCGACGGCCACCCGTCGCTGGGGAACGCCGCGGGCCTGGCCGACCATCTTGCGCTCGGCGATCAGGCGGCGTTCGGGACGATGGGCCCCGTGACGATCGGGCGGCAGGGCCGCGCCACGGAGCCGTACACGCCCGCGTCGCTCCGCGAGCGGCTGGCCGAGCTCGACACCGGTGGCCGGGAACCACGGGTCCTCGACTTCGGCCCGGAGAGGATCGAAGACGTCGCGGTCGTGACCGGCTCCGGCGTCGACTGGCTCGACGAGGCGGCGGGCGCGGGCGTCGACGCCCTCGTCACCGGGGAGGGGAAACAGCAGGTGTACCACGCCGCCCGGGAGGCGGGCGTAACCGTCGCGCTCGGCGGCCACTACGCGACCGAGACGTTCGGCGTCCGGCGACTCGCCGACCTCGTCGCCGGGTGGGGCGTCGAGACGACGACGCTCTCGCATCCGACCGGGTTGTGATCGGGGAGCGAGTCGGGCTGCCGACACCGGGCGGCGGGCACCCCACGGGACACCGTGGAGCCGGACCGCGGGATCTAACCCCTCGGACCGTCCACGGGACTGTATGACTGATACCGACCCTGATGACGACGGTGACCCGGACGAAACGGGCCACGACCCCGAGCGCACGGAGTTCCGCGAGGCACCCATCGGTCACGCGCGGGTCCGCGGCGGGATGACCGTCGGCGAACTCACGGCGGAGTACGGCAGGGCCGGGATCGGTGCGGCCACGGTCGACGAGGCGGTCGAGATCTACGCCGAGATGCTGGCCCGCGACGACGTGACCAGCCTCTTCGGGCTCGCGGGCGCGATGGTACCAACGGGGATGCGCGCGATCGTCGCCGATCTGATCCGGGACGGCCACATCGACGCCCTGGTGACGACGGGCGCGAACCTCACCCACGATGCGATCGAGGCGATCGGCGGCAAGCACCACCACGGCCGCGCCGGCCCGCACGACCCACATCCGGTCGGTGAGGGGGCGGGCGGCGGAGCCGGCGGCGGGAGAGAGACGCCGCGGGAACACGACGAGACCCTCCGGGACGAGGGCGTCGATCGGATCTACAACGTCTACCTCCCCCAGGAACATTTCGCGCTGTTCGAGTCGCACCTCCGGGACGACGTGTTTCCGACCGTAGAGCGCCGGGTATCGATCCGGGAGTTCACCGCCGAACTGGGGCGGGCGAACGCCGAGCAGAACGAGGAACGCGACGTCGACGAGGACAGCGGGATCGCCGCGGCGGCGTACGAGAACGACGTGCCGATCTACTGTCCCGCGATCCAGGATTCGGTCCTGGGCATCCAGGCGTGGATCTACTCCCAGACCTCGGCGTTCGGGCTGGACGCCCTGGGCGATATGACCCACCTTTCGGATCTGGCGTTCGACGCCGACCGGGCGGGCGCGATGGTGGTCGGCGGCGGCGTGCCGAAGAACTACGTGCTGCAGACGATGCTTACGATCCCCGACGCCTACGACTACGCCGTACAGTTGACGATGGATCCCGACCACACCGGCGGGTTGTCGGGGGCGACGCTGGACGAGGCGCGGTCGTGGGGCAAACTCGAGAAGTCGGCACGGAACGCCACGGTCGTCGGCGACGCGACGATTACGTTGCCGCTCGTCGTCGCCGCCGCGCGCGAGCGGGCCGACGAGCGGACGTAGCGGGGCCGGACCGCGCCGGAGCCGGTGTGAACTCGTCTCACGGAACCGATATACGACTCCGTCGAGTGTATTCCGTATGAACTACGCAGATTCCCTCGATCGAGCACTCGAGGAGTTACCCGAGCGGAACGTAGAGGAGTCGCGGCTGAGCGTCCCCGACCCCGAAGGCGAAACCGACGGCGCGTTCACGCGCCTCACGAACCTCGGCGACATCGCCGACGCGCTGGGCCGTGAGGTCGAACACGTCCACCGGAACGTCCAGGGGGAACTCGGGACCAACGGCCAACTCGAAGACGAGCGCGCGCGATACAACGGGTCGTTTACCGTGGCCGACTTCGAGGCCGCGATCGACGAGTACGTGACCGAGTACGTGGCGTGCTCGGAGTGTGGCCTGCCCGACACCCGGCTGGTGACCGAAGAGGGCGTGGACATGCTCCGGTGTGAGGCTTGTGGGGCGTTCCGGCCGGTCGCAAAGCGCTCGGCGAAGACGCAGACCTCACAGTCCGGGCCGGCCGTCGAGGAGGGGACGACCTACGAACTCGAGATCACCGGCACCGGCCGGAAGGGCGACGGCGTCGCCGAGAAGGGGAAGTTTACCATCTTCGTCACCGGCGCTCAAGAGGGGCAGACGGTCCGCGCGATCGTCGAGCGGACCAGCGGGACGCTGGCGTTCGCCCGCGTGGTGTAGACCGCGCGGAACGTTCTTCTGCCGGCTGGTCGTAGCTCGATCCGGCCGATGACGACGGCACCGCTCCGAGCCGGGGTGGCGCTCGGCGATGACGATCCCTATGGGTGC
>CAZDEJ010000152.1:0-1578 GCA_964504395.1 uncultured Halobellus sp.
ACGGCGAGGATCCCACGATGAACGAACTCGAAGCCGCCGCGGCCGACCGCGTGGGGATGGCGGAGGCGGTGTACGTCCCGACCGGGACGATGGGCAACCAGATCGCGGCGCGGGTCCACACCGATCGCGGCCAGGAGGCCGTCCTCGACCGCGAGGCGCACGTCTACCGGTGGGAACTCGCCGGACTCGCACAGCTCTCGGACTCCAACCGCGGACCGTCGACGCCGGCGGCGACGTGCCGACCCTCGAGCAGATCCGGGAGGCCTGCGTCGCGGGGTCGGTACATCGGCCCGGAGCCGGGTTCGTGACGCTCGAGAACACCCACAACCCCCGGGGTGGCGGTGCTGTGCCCGCGGCGTCGATCTCGGCGGCCGCGGACGCCGCGCACGACCTCGACGTGCCGGTCCACCTCGACGGTGCACGGCTGTTCAACGCGTGTGTCGCGCTCGACACCGATCCCCGACGGGTGGTTCGCGACGTCGACTCGGTGCTGTGCTGCCTCTCGAAGGGACTTGGCGCGCCGGCCGGGTCGATCCTCGCGGGCGATGCCGAGTTCGTCGACGCCGCCCGCCGGATCCGGAAGCTGTTCGGCGGCGGGATGCGACAGGCGGGGCTGCTCGCGGCGCCGGGGCTGCTCGCGCTCGAGAGTACCGACCGGCTCGCGACCGACCACGACAACGCCGCGCGACTCGCGGCCGGCCTCGACGCGATCGACGGGCTCCGCGTGCCGGAGCCGGAGACCAACATCGTGCAGGCACACACCGACGGCCTCGGGATCGACGCCGAGACGTTCGTCGACGCCTGCGAGGCGGCCGGCGTCCGCGGCGGCGCCCACGGCCCGACCCTCGTCCGGTTCTGCACGCACCGCGACATCGATCGCGACGATACCGATCCCGCGGTCGATCGCGTCGCCGACGCTGTCACGTCGGGTTGGTACTGTCGGCTACAGCTGCCTGGATGGTTTCCACTCCGGGGTGTCGAGACTCTCACGCGACGGTAGCCGACGGTGTGCGCCGGCGGGGGTCCGGGCGGCCGCCCGCTCGTCGGGTGGTTCTTGTTCTCTCGTGGTGTAGCCGGGGTATGCTCACTGTCGTCTCCGATACCCACAGTACCGACGGCCACCGGCTGTCGGGGCGGACGCTCGAGGCGGTCCGTGCCGCCGAGGTCGTCGTCCATGCGGGCGATCTCATGCGCGAGTCCGTGCTCGACGACTTCGAGCGCGAGGCGCCACGGCTCCTGGGCGTCGCCGGCAACAACGACGACGCCACGACCCGCCGGCGGCTTCCCGAAGCCCGCACGCTCACCTTCGGCGGCTGTACGTTCGCCGTAACCCACACCCGCCGGGGCGGCCGGACCGCGCTGTCGCTGTTCGGCCGGCAGCGCGACGCCGACGTGGTGCTGTTCGGTCACAGCCACCGCCCCACGCACGATCCGGGCGAGGACGTCACGCTCGTCAACCCCGGGAGTCACGCCCAGCCCCGGGGGAACCGCGCGGCACACGCGGAGTTCGAGTCCCGCGGGGACGGCCTCGACGGACGACTCGTCACGGTCGACGGCGAGGTCTTCGAGGAGTTCGTG
>CAZDEJ010000152.1:1678-4592 GCA_964504395.1 uncultured Halobellus sp.
CGGGTTGTGGGTCGGGTGTCGGTGTCGCGGTCGGCTCGGGTTGTGGGTCGGATGTCGGCGTCGCGGTCGGCTCGGGTGTGTCGGTCACCTTCGCGATGCCGACACCGTCGTCCTCGGGTGTCGGCGTCGGCGTCGCCGTCGGCTCGGGTGTCGGGGTTGCGGCCGGCTCAACGGTCCCGCTGGCGTTCGTCGCGGCGCCGGCCCCGCCGTCCGCGTCGGCCCGCTCCGCGGTCGGCGTGGGCGCGGCTCCGGTTCGCGCGAGTCGGTCGACGACGACGCTACCGAGCGCGACCGCCCCGACCCCGCCGAGCAACTGTGTGAGCGCCGACTGGAGCCCGGTCGCCTCCTCGTCGGACCCGGCGACGACGACCAGCGCCTGGTCGGAGGGGGCGTACACGGTCATCTCGCGGCCTTTCTCGGAGTAGGCGGTACCGGCAGCCTCGATCAGGCCGGCGGTCTCGAGTCGGTCGAGGTGGTACTGTGCGTTCTGGATCGAGGTGTCGACCCGATCCGCGACTTCGGAGGGCGCCCCGGGTTCGTCGTGGAGCGCTGCGAGCGTCTCGCGGGCGGTCTCGGAGGAGATCGCTGCAAGCAGGTCGTCGACGTCGTCGCTGTCGAGGCCGACAACACGGGGATCCTTGTCGTCGTCGGAGAGATCGGGCCGGGAGGGCAGGAGATCGGCCATACTGCCGCGAGTGTACTGACCCGCCTCACATGTGTCTTCCGTCCCGTATTCGAGGGCGAAACGCATATACAGGCGCCGGAAAAATCGGGGCTATGCTCGCCCGTCAGTCGGGGATACTCGGACGGGTCCGGGCCGTCCACGTCGGCGGCGACCCGATCCAGGTAGACGCCGTCACCGACTTCGTGGCGTCGAACCCCGCGTTGATCGTTCTTGTCGTCTTCCTGCTGGGCTTCGTCTTCTTCGCGTTCCTCTTCGTCAGGCGGACCCTGAGCGGACTCCGGGAGGGGTTCGACGACGGGTACCGGGGGAAGTAAGCCGGAATGGTTACGCCAGCCACCCTGGTGACGCTCGTCGTCGCCGCCCTCGCGAGCCTGTTCATGGCGTGGTCGATCGGCGCCGGATCCTCGGGGTCGACGCCGTTCGCCCCCGCGGTGGGCGCGAACGCGATCTCCGTGATGCGGGCGGGGTTCGTCGTCGGCGTGCTCGGGCTGTCGGGCGCGGTTCTCCAGGGCGCGAACGTCACGGAGGCGGTGGGAACCGAGTTGGTGGTTGGGTCTGTACTCACCGCGACCGCCTCGACTGTCGCGCTGATCGTGGCGGCGGCGCTTGTCGCGATCGGGGTGTTCGCGGGGTACCCGATCGCGACCGCGTTCACCGTCACCGGCGCAGTGGTGGGTGTCGGCCTCGCCAACGGCGGCGGCCCCGCGGTCACGAAGTACCAGCAGATCGCGTCCCTGTGGGTCCTCACCCCGTTCGTCGGCGGCGGGATCGCCTACGCTACTGCGCGATTCCTCCGCAACGACTCGGTCCCGGAGCGCGTGGCGGTGCCCGCCCTCGCCGGCGTCGTCGGCCTCCTCGTCGCGAACATCCAGTTTGCGATCCTCGGCGGCGACGGTGGACGGTCGGTGGGCGAGGTCGCCGCCGCCACGACACCGCCGATCGCGGTACCCGTCCTCGGGGTTGATCTCGGCGTGATCGTGGTGTCGGCGCTGTTCGTCCTCGGAGCCTTCGGCGCCGTCCGCCGCGACATCCTGGTCGATCCCGCGCGCGGCCAGCGTCGGTTCCTGCTGGTGCTCGGCGGGTTGGTGGCGTTTTCCGCTGGCGGGAGCCAGGTCGGACTGGCGATCG
This sequence comes from uncultured Halobellus sp., assembly GCA_964504395.1. Taxonomy (GTDB): domain Archaea; phylum Halobacteriota; class Halobacteria; order Halobacteriales; family Haloferacaceae; genus Haloquadratum. The sequence goes on from CAZDEJ010000152.1 coordinate 3,492, forward strand.
GTCCGCTCGTCCCGCTTCTCGACTCGGTGGCGGTCCCGCTGCCCGCACTCCTCGTCGGCGGCGGACTCGGGCTACTGGTCGGGTCGTGGACCGGCGCGCCGCGCATGATCAAGGCCATCTCGCAGGACTACTCGTCGCTAGGGCCGCGGCGGTCGATCGCGGCGATGATCCCCGCGTTCGCGATCGCACAGACCGCTGTCGCGCTCGGGATTCCGGTCTCGTTCAACGAGATCATCGTGAGCGCGATCATCGGCAGCGGGTACGCCGCCGGCGGCGCGGGTGTCAGCCGCGAGAAAATGGGCAAGACCGTCCTGGCCTGGGCCGGATCGTTGGCACTCGCCTTCGGCGTCTCCTACGTCGCGTTCCTCGGCGTCGACGCGGTGTTGTAGCGCGTGTCGATCCGGCCGGACCGCGCCTACTCCGCCTGTCCCGATGCCGACTCCGGCGCCGGGACACCGGTGTCGGTCCTGTCCGCTTCGGCGTCGGCCTCGTCCTCGTCGGCTTCGGGTTCGTCTGGCGTCGTGATCCGGGCTTTCAGGATCCGGGTGTTGTCGACCTGCTCGATCCGAATGGTGACCCCCTCGTAGGTGATCTGCTCGCCCTCCTCGACCAGCCGGCCGGCACGGTTGAACACGAACCCCGCGAGCGTCTCGAACTCCTCGCCCTCCGGGAGGTCGAGTCCGAGCGCCTCGTTGACCTCGTCGATGTTGACCTCGCCGCGGACCAGGGTCTCGCGGTCGCTGACCCGTTCGAGTGCCTCCTCCTCGTCGTCTTCGAGGATGTCGCCCACGATCTCCTCGACCATGTCCTCCAAGGTGACCAGACCCTCGGTGGTCCCGAACTCGTCGATGACGATTACCATCCGGAGGCGGTTGTCCTGGATCTCGGTCAGGAGGTCGTCGATGTTCTTCGATTCGGGGACGTGAAGCGTCGGCTGGACGAGGTCGGTCAGTTGCAGATCACCCTCGCCGTAGTGTTTCTCCCGGACCAGGTCGCGGATCGTGACGATCCCGATGATGTTGTCGAGGTTGGCGTCGTACACCGGAACCCGCTCGTGGTCCGACTGGACGCAGGTCTCGATGGCCTCGTCGATGGTGGCGT
>CAZDEJ010000153.1:0-4582 GCA_964504395.1 uncultured Halobellus sp.
CCGACCACACTCGACAAAATTGAAACCCCAGGGTCGTGTAGCGGGGTACATGGCAAGCACACACGCCTCCGGCGGGCAGGTGCCGGACGACGCCGACATCGCGATCGGCGACGGCGGCTCGCAACACGACGACTCCAGTTCACGACTCGAAACTTTCGGGCTCGGCGTCTCAGCCAGCATCCTTCTCGGCGCGGTCGTCGGCGTCACGGCGACTTGGTCGCTCGGCGTCGGCGGCACCCCGCTGCTGGTTGCTCTGGGACTCGGGTTCCTCTTCTCACCGATCGTCGGACTCGCCGTGTTGCAGTTGAGCAGGTAGGCAGGTAGGCGGGTCGGCGGGCGGCGTTCCCCACGACAGCTGTCGCCTGTAGCCCGTCTTCGGTCACTCCGCTCCCAGAATGGCTGGTGTTGCCGTCCGTGAAGCTCACATGAAGCTTCTCATACTGTTGGCTATGGCTGGGTGAAGGTTTTCAGCATCTTGGGGGTGTCGAAATCCGTCACGCGACTGTAGCCGACAGTATCACACCACGAGGCGTCGAAGCACCTCACAGCAGTCGGCAGTATGATCGCGAACAGCCCGATCCGGTAGAACGGAGTTCGCGGGTCGTCCCCGGCGGCCCGTCGTATCCCCCGGAACTGCCGCGTTCGAGGGCTCGAGCCCCAGCGTGCCGCACCCGTCGATTATACTCGGCCGACGTTCTCGACGGCGACGCTCTCGACGCCCTCGACGTCGGAGAACGACTCCTCGACCGCCTCGGTGCCGCCGGCGTCGTCGGGGACGATCACCGTCGGCAGGAGTGCGACCAGACCGAACGCGACGTCGTCGCGCTCGAAGCCGTTGATCTTCGCGCCCTCGGGTAGCGACTGTTCGAGCCGTTCCTGGAGCTCGTCGAGATCGATCTCGGTCCCACTCGGCATCACCTTGATCTTCGCGGCTACCTTTCCCATCGTTACGGCCCCGTGAACCCGCAGTCCGGGCACTCGTAGAGGTTGCTCTGCTTTCGGCAGTTTGCACAGCGCGAGATCTCGGTACCGCAGTCCGGGCAGTCGAACGTCGCCGCGCTGATCCCGGAAATGTTGATACCACAGGACACACACTGTTTGGTGCGTCGCTGTTCGGACTGACTCATACCAGAATCAACCCGGGCCCGCGGTTTAACGGTTGTCTTTCCGCCCCACCCCTGCGACTCATCCCAACGCCACCGGCCCGAGCAACACCCCCATCAGGTGGACGCGGCGGGCACCAACCCGCGGCGGCAACAGGCCCACAACCGCGGCCACACAGAACACCGCCCCGCCCAGCACACCGGCGAACCCGACCGCGAGCGCGAACAGGAGACAGAGCACTCCGACGACGAGCGGTCGGCGCGGGAGCCGGCGAACCGCGTCGAGATACCGGTCGCCGACGGTCACCAGCAGCACGATCCCCAGGCCGGCGGCGAACACGACCACGAGGAGCATCCCGACGAGACCGAACTCCGGTGCCGACGCGGCGCCCGCCCCGCCGAGTTCGCTGATCGCAACTGTCACGCCGCTCCGCGGCGCACCCAATACTGCAAGGGATGCGACCGCAAACACCGCCGTCGCGGTGTCTGCGCCGCTGGTCGCAACGACGTACGCCCGATCCGAGCCCCGACCAGCCGGGCCGCTCCCGCCCGCCCCGCCGAGGGCGAGCACCGCGGCGACGCCGGCCGACACGCCGGGAAGGTAGCCCACCAGCGTTCCGCCGGCGACGCCCGAGAGCGCCGCCCGCGCCACCCCGCGCGGTGCCACGCCGAGATCGGTTCCGTTCTGCGGCGGGATGGCCCCGCGGGCGTCGAGGGCGTCGAGCAGGATCGGCGCGCCGAACAGTCCCCCGAAGATCGGCGCGAGCATCGACGCCGCGCCGTCGGGGGTCAGCGGGCCCGTTGCGGGAAGGTCGAGAGTGAGCACCCCCAGCGCGGTCGCGACCGCGAGACAGACCGCCCCCCCGACCTTCCCGCGGCGCGTCGGCTCCGCGAGGATCAGCAGGCCGGCGACCGCCGCCAGCAGCACCGGGAGCGCAGCCAACAGCCACGCCCGACCCGCAGCGACGACCCGGGACAGCGGGAGGGCGACCGCCACCGACGCGGCAAGCGCGATCCCGCTTCCGAGCGCCGATAGCCGGATCGCCTCCCGACCCCGGCCGGCGAGCACGAGTCGGTGGCCGGGGAGCACCCCGGGCGCGGTCGCGGCGTCCGGCACGCCGAGAACCAGGCCGGGGACGATCGAGAGGAACGTGTGCACCACCCCCGCGGCCAGGATCGCGGCGGCGACCGCTGCCGCCGGCCCGTCGAGCCCCGGCGCAACGCCGACCATGACGAACGCGACGCTGTTGACGTGGAGCCCCGGCACCAACCCCGTGACGGTCCCGAGGCCGACACCGACACACGCGTACCCAACGACCGCGACCGGCGACACCATCGCGACGGAGTGGTCCCGGGTCGGTATTTGAACCTTCGCGTGTCGCCTGACTCGGACGGCGGTCGATCGGGTGCCTCGCCCGCCGAAGGCCCAAGCCGGCCGGCTACGATCCGTCGACCGGCGGCCGTGGCACCGACTCCTCGATGTCGGTGAGGCGCTCGACCAGGTCGGCGATCGACTTCACGCGCAGTGTCGGCTCCACCGGCAGCGCCGCGTTCTCGTTGTGTGGGCGTTCCACGAACACGGACTCCAGTCCGGCGCGGGTCGCCGCGAGCACGTCCGTCGTACGGTCGCCGACGTAGAGTCCGTCGGCGGCGTCCAACTCGTTCATCGCCTCGAGCAGGTAGTGTGGGTTCGGTTTCCGCTTGTAGAATCCGCGGACGCCGGTCGCTCGCCCCCGGGCGTGGTCGAAGGCGTCGAGCCTGTAACGGTCGATCACGAACCGGACGACGTCCTGGTAGTTGTTGCTGACGACGCCGAGGAGGTACTGGTCGGCGAGGTCACACAGCCCCGACACGTCGTAGAGGGTCCGCGACCCGACGGCGAGGCGGTCGATCGCCAGTCGCGCGCCGTACTGTTCCCGCAACCCGTAGAACGCCACCGGATCGACCGCCAGGCGTCGGCATCCGCGAACGAACTCCACGTCGTACTCGTGGCCCGCGAGCAGCGCCCGGGTCTCGGCGTCGGGATCGAGGTCGCGTTCGGCGAGTGCGTCGTCGAGGGCACGGTCGTGGACCGACGCGTCCGTCCCGCGACCCCGAAGCAGGACGCCGTCCATGTCGAACAGGACTGCAACCCGCCCGGCGTCGCGGTGAGGGTTGGCCGCGGTCATCGGACGAGCCCCCGCGTGTACGCCGATAAGCTCTCGATGACGACGACGACGCCCAAGATCACGATCAACACCGTCGCGACCGACTGCCACGCGAAGGCGTTGACCGCGCGGAACAGCTCGACGCCGATGCCGCCCGCACCGACGAACCCGAGTACCGTCGAGTCCCGGATGTTGATGTCCCATCGATAGATCGACAGCCCCACCAGCGCGGGTTTCACCTGCGGGAGGATGCCGTAGAGCAGCACCTGCGCCTGCGATGCGCCGGAGGCCCGAACCGCATCCACCTGACCGAAGTCGATCTCCTCGATCTCCTCGCCCAGCAGCTTCCCGAGGAACCCGACCGACCGGAATACGATGGCGACAGCACCGGCAAGCGGCCCTGACCCGAACAACACCACGAAGAACAGTGCCCAGATGATCGTGTTGACCGACCGGCTCGTGGTCACGACGAACTTCCCGAGCCAGAAGGTTACGGCGTTGGGTGTGGTGTTCTCGGCGGCCAAAAGCGCTACCGGAACCGAGAGCACCAGGGCGCCGAGGGTGCCCAGCGCAGCGATTTGGATCGTCTCGATCAGCGGTTGGACGATCTGCGTGGTGTACGCCACGTCCGGCGGGTACATCCGCGTCAGGAGGTCGCCGACCTCCCGCGGGATCGTCTCCGGCCGCACGATGCCGGTGTCCATGAACCGCCACGACGCGACCACCGAGACGGCTGCGACCAACAGCAGGACGAACCGACCGAGCCGCCGCCGCCGGTCGAACCGCTTCCAACTCCGTTGTTCGGTTGCCATTCAGTTGTACCTCCGCCGGACGACCGCGCTCACGCCCTCGGCGACCAGCACGACTGCGATGATCGCGAGCAGGATGGCTGTAACGTACTGGTAGTCGTAGCGGCTGAACGCGGTCAGGAGCACCGATCCGATCCCGCCTGCACCCACGATACCGATGATCGTGGAGGTGCGGATGTTGATGTCCCACCGGTACACCGAGAGCCCGGCAAAGCGCGGGATGATCTGTGGGACGACTCCGTACAGCAGGGTCTGCAGCGGCGACGCGCCGGCGGCCCGCACCGCGTCGACCGACCCCATATCGATGTCTTCGATGTCCTCTGCCAGGAGCTTCGAGAAGAAGCCGACCGTCTTGAACGTGATCGTAAGGATGCCGGCGAGCGGCCCGAACCCGATGGCCTTGACCGCGATGATACCGACGATGATCGCGTTGAACGCCCGCGAGATGGATATGAATCCCCTGTTGATCGCGTACAGCGGCTTCGGCGAGAGGTTCTCCGCGGCCATGAACGCGATCGGGACG
>CAZDEJ010000154.1:0-4578 GCA_964504395.1 uncultured Halobellus sp.
ATAAACACCCTAACAACTCTGCGATAATGCCCTGACATACTGAAAAATGGAGATCCACAGGAGATAGGAGACTGCAGTACCGCGAGCGAACGCAGTGAGCGAGCGGGCCAAGGAGGCCCCGAAGGGGCCGACGCAGGCTTTTGGCCGAGCTTTTGCCAGGGAGCGAGCGGAGCGAGCGACCGAAATAAAAGGTCGGTGTCAGACCGTGATCTCGGTTTCGGCGGTCGCCGCAGCCAGCGCCTTCCGGACACGGCTCGCGGCGTCGTCGCCGTCGGTCTCGACGACGTTCTCCATCAGCACGGTCTCGGAGGGAAAGAGGTGCTCACCCAGGATCAGCCCGTTGTCCCGGGCGGTCGACCCCGTCACCGTCAGGTAGACGCCGAGGCCGACGCCGGCGACCGCGGCCTCCTCCTCGTCGCAGTCGGGACTGGGGTACACGAAGTCGACGTCCGCCAGCGGGCGGGTCCCGAGCACCGCCTCGACCAGGCGCTCGTACCGCGGGGAGATGCAGAGCTCGCCCTCGTAGCCCGTGACGAACGCCCGGTCGAGGTCGGCGCCGGGTGGAAGGACCTCCGGGCGCGCCATTAGCGTGTGGAACACGGTGTCACCCAACCCCGAGACCACCCGGACGTCGGTGTCCTTCGGGTCGATCCTGGCGTTGATGTCGGCGATCGACCCGATCCCCTCGGGCTCGAGTTCGACGACTTCCTCCAGGACGAGGTCGGCGCTGTCGAACCCCAGCCCGAAGGCGTGCGTCCGGAGCGCGCGGAACGGCTCCTCCCGACCCACGAACTGGACCGGGACGCCGTCGACCTCGACGGTGAGGCTGTCGAAGACGATCCGGCGGGGCATCCCCGGCCGGTCGTCCCGGAGGAGGGTGTACTCCGGGGCGTAGTCGTCGTCAAGTTCCGAGTGCGTTGCGAGTCGGTGGTAGATGTCGGTCTCCGGCGTCGTCGCGCCCTTCGTGATCGCCTTCTCGTGGCGGAGCGTCGAGATGATCCGATCGGCGACGGTCTCGACGCCCGCCACGTCGGCAATCCGTTCGAGAACGGCTTCGAGCGGCCGGCCCTTCCGCGGAACCGCGACCCGGACCGGCTCCGTCGTGGTCATTGTCGAATAGAGGCGACGACGGATGAAACCGGTTACGCTCCGTGTTCGTGGGAGACACCAGCCGTATCGCCCGCATTACTCGCTGCCGTCCTCGCTTCCGCCGTTGCTGTCAGCCGCTGTTGCCGCTGCCGCCGCCCGGCCCGAACGCGCTGTTGAGGCGATCGCGGAACGTCTGAAGCCCTTCGATCTCCGCTTCGATCGTGTCAACGCGATCGAGTTCGTCGGTCAACGCCGCCACCTCCGCGCGGAGGTCCGCGATGTCAGCCGACAGCGACTCGCGAGCGTCGGTCACGTCGTCCCCGACCGCCGAAACGTCCGCTCGTAACCCCCCGAGGTCGTCGTCCACCCGGGCGAGGTAGTCGTCCGTGTCGTCGAGGTCGGCCGCAACGTCGCCAACGTCGGCTGCAACGTCATCGATATCGTCGATGAGGCCGTCGAGGTCCGCGTCGACATCGTCGAGACGGTCTTCGATATCGTCCGCCCGGTCGTGGACGTCATCGACGCCCGCGGCGGCTGTGGCGGCCGTGTCGTCGACGTCATCGAGCCGTTCGTCGGTCGCCGCGAGGTTGTTGTCGAGCACGTCGAGCCCCTCGTGGAGGTCGTCGAGTTCCGCGGTTACCGTCCCGAGTTCGGCCTCGAGCCGCTCGACGAGCTCGGTACCGGTGCCGTTGTTGTCGATGAACTCCTCGATGGCGTCGGTGTAAGCGATGAGATCGGCAAGTTGGGACTGGAGTCGCCGGATCCTGACGTCGTCGCTCCGGGGGAGTCCGGAGTCGAACTCGCCGCGCAACGTCTCGAGGTCGGCTTCCGACACCTCGCCCGACCGGATCTCCGCGGCGAGCGTCGCCGCCAGTCCGCCGCTCGCGTCGGCGGCTGCCCTCGCGGCGGGCGCGGCGTCCGCGGCAGGCTCCGACGGGTCCGCGGTGTCGGAGGCCTCCGCCTCGACGCCAATGTCGACGTACCCCTCCGGACCGTCCGCGTCGTCCGGTTCCACGTCCCCGTCTGCATCGACTGTGTCGGCCTCGGCTGCCGGGCCAGCGTCGGCCTCGGCCGCGTCCTCTGCATCGGCATCGGCTTCGACGGCACCTGCTCCGACCGCATCGGATCCGGCGCCGTCCGGTGTGCCCCCGCCGGCCACCGCGTCCGGTTCGGCGTCGTCGGTACCCTCGATGGGCGTCACGGAGTCCGCCTCGCGGACCACGGGCGTCGGATCCGGCGGGACGGTGCGCGGCTCCGGCGAGTCGGACTCGCCGTCCGTCGTAGCGTCAACGGACGGCTCACCGTCGGCGGGCGGTCCGGAGTCGGCGGACGGGTCCGAGTCGGGTGTCGGCTCCGGGTCGATTGCAGGCTCGATCGCGGGTCCGGGGTCGGTGTCGGCCGGCTTCGCGCTGCCATCCGTGTCGGCGGCGTGGTCCCGTTCGGAAAGCGGCTCGACGCCGGGGACGTCATCGTCGGACGCTGCCGGCGATCCCCGGTTCGCAAGCCGGCCGTTCCCTTGGAGCGCGTCCCGAACGAGTTGGCTCCGGTCGGTCCCCAGAATGTCGTCGACGTCCGAGTCGGGGCGGTCCGCCGGCGCCGCTCCGGGCACCGGCGGCCGTTCGAGAGTCGGCTCGTCGAGGAACCCCGCGACATCGGAGGAGTCGTCCAGCCGGACGCCGTACACCGTGACGGTGGACTCGCCGGGGGCTAAGCTCCGCTCGTACTCGACGCGATGATCCCCGTACGCGGTCCAGTTGTCGCTCTCGTAGTCGGGGTGGAACCCGACACCTTCCATCGGGAAGTCCTCCGGGATCCGGTCGACCAACCGGACGTGCACCGGGTCGTCGCTTCCCGAAACGAGTCGGAACTTGATCGCCGGAACGGGGAACTCGTCGCGGGCGAAGGACTTCTCGACGCGCACGTCGCCGTCGTCGGACACGGAGACCGTTCGATCGACGCCGGGCTCGTAGCTCATAGCCGTTCTTACCCGAACCCGTTACATAAAACAACCGGGCGGAGTACCGCCAGTGATACTGTCGGCGGGGCTGAAGCCCGGCGGTCGGAGCCGGGTCCTGCGGATCGGCAGATATTATGTTTTCTTTTTAGTATTCTGAAAGTTATAAAATATGTTATTTTTGTGTGTCGTTTTTGCGGGCCGAGATTTGATTTCGAACGAAATCTAATTTTAATACTAAGTGAAAAAGAATATATTAGAATAAAATAGTTCATTCGTGGGTCGAGGATGGTCCGACCCCTGTGCCCGGGTGCGGCCACGCCGGCCGACGCCACCGTATCGAAGTGCGGCCGCCACGGCGACCGGGTGGGCTTGCCGGCACCTAAACCGGCTTACGTCGGGGTGACGAAGCCCGCCGGTATGCGAACCATCCGCGACCACCCGGTCCGTTTCGGCGAACTCGCCGGCCCGCTGGTCCACGGTGCGAACTTCTTCGACTGGCAGCTCGTCTCGACGCAGGAACTCGCGACCGCGGTCGAGTACCCTTTCGAGGAACTCGTCGCCGACAGCGCCATTCCGTACGCCCCGGTGGTCGTCGAATCGACCGTGCACCGGTATCCTGCGTTCGGGGACACCGTCTCAGTCGAAGTGACGCCCACGCGGGTCGGCGACTCCAGCCTGGAGCTGGTCTACGAGACGATCGACGCAGACGGGGAACCGTTTGCGACCACCCGAATGACCCACGTGACGATCGCGCCGAAGGGCGGCGCGCTTCCACTTCCCGACGCGGTTCAGGAGCGACTCGACGGGGAGCGGAAGTCCCGTGACGTTGCTCCCGGCCCGGCCGGCAGCAACGCGGCGACGGACTCGGACGCCCACCCGACGTTCGAGAACACCTTCGGGATCCACAGCCCACACGTCGAGGGGTCCGAGTTGGCGTACTTCGAGGAGTACCCCCGGTTCGCCGACGTCGCGCTCGAATCGTTCCTCGCCGACGCGGGGGTGGAGCCGGGGGCGGTCGCCGACGACCGCCAGCCGTTCCGGCTCCGGGCGTGGCACTGGGAATTCAACTCCACGGTCGAGTTCGACGCGACGCTGTTGATTACCACGGATGTCCGGTCGGTGTCACCGGAGGCGATCAGGGTCAAGCACACGTTCCGGACCGACGGGGAGGCCCGGATCGAGGGCGTCACTGAGTACGGCTGTTTCGACCGCGAGGGGGCCCCGACGACCTACCCTCCCGAGATGCTGGCGCCGTTCGAGACGTAGGGGTGGGAGAAGAACTCAAGTTGCTTGACGGCGACGACACGGGCGTGAATTTGCAAGACGACATCGCCCTCGTCACGGGGGCCAGTGCGGGAATCGGCGAAGCAGCAGCGCGCGCGCTGGCACGCGAGGGCGCGGATGTCGCGCTGGCGGCGCGGCGCCGGGAGCGACTTGAGTCGATCGCCGCGGGGATCGAATCGGAGTTCGGTGTCGAAACGCTCGTCATCCCCACGGACGTCCGCGACGAGGCGGCTGTCGAGGCGATGGTC
>CAZDEJ010000155.1:0-4544 GCA_964504395.1 uncultured Halobellus sp.
TCGACGGCAGGGACGCGTCGAGCCCCGGAAACCGACACCCACAAGCGCCCACGACGGCTCCGAAGCCGTATGCAGCCACCCCAGCGGTACGCGTCACTTGTCGACGACCCAGACGCGTTCCGGGCGGCGTGCGACCGGCCGCTGCCCTCGGTCGTCCGCGTCAACACCCTGAAGACGTCGGTCGACCGCGCACGCGACGCACTCGACGACGAGGACGTCGGCTACGAGCCGACCGAGTGGCATCCGGGCGTGCTGAAACTCGACGAGCGCGGCCCCGGCACCTCGTGGCCGTATTTTCACGGCTGGCTTCACGGCCAGGAGGAGGTGTCGACGCTGCCCGCGCTCGCGCTCGACCCCCAGCCGGGGGAGGTCGTGTGGGACGCCTGCGCCGCACCGGGGAGCAAGGCCACCCAACTCGCGGCGCGTATGGACGATCAGGGGGTCGTGATCGGCAACGACAACAACCTCGGGCGGCTATCGGCGCTCCGGCACAACGCCGAGCGCCTCGGGGTCACGAACGTCGCGGTCACGAACCAGGACGCCCGGAACTTCTCGTTCAAGCCGTTCGGTGACCGGACCGACGCCGAAAACCGGATCGAGGAGTTCGATCGGGCGTTAGTCGACGCGCCATGTTCGTGCGAGGGGACGATCCGGAAGAACCCCGACGCCTTCGAGGAGTGGTCGCTGAGCCACGTCGAAGGCACTGCGGGCGTCCAGCGGGGGATCCTCCGGCGGGCGGTCGACGCCACCCGCACCGGAGGGACTGTGGTCTACGCTACCTGTACGTTCGCGCCCGAGGAGAACGAGGCCGTGGTGGATCACGTGCTTGACAGCGGCGACTGTGAACTCCGGACGTGGGAACCGCCCGCGGGGTTCGACACCGACCCCGGCGTCACGGAGTGGCAGGGAGAGAGTTACGACCACTCCCTGGAACGCGCACACCGGGTGTACCCTCACCGCAACGACACCGGCGGCTTCTTCTGCGCGAAACTGGAGGTGACGGCGTGAGCGACCCCGACAACAGGGGGAATCCGGACGCCGGGTCTGCGGACGGGCCGGACGCCGACCCACCCGAGAACGACAGCCACCGGTTCGATCGGCTCCCGGCCACCGCCGACGACCGTCTGGTTCCGGGTCGGCCCACGCGGGGGGAAGTCACTGCCTGGTGGGACGATCGATACGGCATCCCGCCGGCGACCTGGGACGGCCACACGTTCTGGGAGCGGGGCAACGGCAAACTCTGGGCGTTCGCGGGCGACGTCGTCTCGCCGGTCGACGTCGAGGGATTGGGACTACGGATCCTCCGCACGCGCCAGGAACACTGGAAGCCATCCACGAACGCGGTCCAGCGGTTCGGCCCCGCGGCGACCCGTAACGTCGTCGTACTCGAGGCCGAGGAGGCCGCTCGGTTCGCGGGTGGGGACGACCAGGCCCTCCCGCGGTGGGACGGCGACTGGGGCTACGTGATCGCCGCCCACGGGATCGCGGGCGACGTCGAGCCGATCGGTGTCGGGCTTTACCTCCACGGCGAACTCCGTTCGACCGTCCCCAAGGGGCGGCGCGAGGAGCTGGATTCCTGACGCTGGGGCCCGCCGCGCATCAGTACCTCGCTCACACGCTCCGGATGGTTCCGCCGCCGAGGCCCGCCCACTCGACCCGGTAGCCCAGACACGACAACGTCGCGGAGGCGTCGTCGATACCGTGGTCGTCGAGGACCGACTCCGCTGCCGACAGCGTGAGTCCCGGCTCCAGTTCCGCGTCGACGGCATCGAGTACGTCAGGCCGGATCAGCGTCCGGCCAACCTGCTCGTGGTCGGGAAACGACACCGACTCGAGGGCGTCGACGCCGACGCCGCGGTCGGCGGCGAGCGTGTCGAGCCCGACCACGTCGGCGTCCGGGACGACCTCGGCCGGCAGCGACGCCGCGGCCGCGGCCACCAGGTCGGTCTCGTACTCCCGGAGGACGTCGACGACGTCCTTCACCCGCACCCGACCCGAGTAGGTGACTACACGGTGGTCGAGGGCAGCGACCGCCTCGCCAACGCCCAGGGACTCGTCGACCGCGACCAGCAACTCGATATCGTCGGCGACGCTCCCGAACTGGTCGAGCTTCTTTTCGACGTATTCGGGCGTCCAAAACCCCATGACCTCGAAGAACACGCGGAGTTCCGGAGCGCCATCCCGCACGGTACCGCCGCCCCCGCCCGGCCGGTAGTCGAACGCGAAGTCGGGGATCATCGCGCGGGCGCCGGCCGCGAGCGGGTCGGGTTCCCTGGAGAGCACCCAGTCGAGATCCAGGTTCGCAAAGCGGGCGGCGAAGTCGGCTTCGACCCCGCTGTCGTAGGTCGGGTCCGCGATCGGGTCGACACCCGGCACCGACACGTCGTCGGGCCCGAGACGGAGTTCGCGGTCGGTCCCGCGGTCGTCGATCGTCGCCGACACCGACCACTCGGCAGTCGCTGCGACGCTTCGGAGCAGCCGTGCAAACGCGGTTCCGTACCGTCTGGTCCGCCGAAACAGCGCGTCGGGCCCGGTGACAACGAGTTCCCGCTCGTGGTCGGCGTCACCGTGGCGCCGGATCTCGTAGAGGAGCCCGAGCCGCTTGACCGCCGACACCAGCCGCTTCGGATCGGAGCTTCGGATACGGACTTCGGTCGCGTCGAACAGCGCGGTCTGGGCGAGCGAGAGGTTGTACTGCTCGATCAGCCCATCGGGGTCCCACCGGGGATCGACCGACGCACACACCTCGTTGACGTCGCGGTCGGCGCACAGCGACGACTCGACGGCGTCGGAGTCGGCGCCCAAGTCGTCTGCTGCGGCCGCGAGCGCCGCCGTCCGGTCCCCATCGTCGACGACACCCCCGACCGCTTCTGCCGCCTCGAAGACCGTCCGCCGGACGCGTTCGGGCGGGAGCGGCGCACGCGTCTCGAAAGTCGCGTCGCGTTCTACGAGCGCGGCGAACCCGCGGACCAGTTTGAAGTCGTCGGCGTCGGCCTCGAGACCGTCGAGGGCATCGTCGAGGCGATGTCGCGGCTTGCCCACGTGGCCCTGGAAGACGCCGATCGTCCGCGCAGCGAGCGGGCGGTGGCTCCGGTCGGCGAACTGCGGGTGGTAACCGCCGCCCGCCCGGGAGACGCGAAGCAGGTCCTTCCGGAGCATAGGCGGGGTACGGACCGCCGGAGCAAGAGTCCACGGGACGGAGACGGCTCCGAAAGTCCCCGGTCGCCACCGAAAGACCGATGTCCGCCGCCGGCGCGTTCCCGGACGATGCGGCGACGCTCCGCACTTCGTGGCTGTCTGTGCTGCCTGACAGCGGCGCTCGGCGGCTGTGCCGGCCAACTCCCGCGGGCGACGGGGCCGCGGAACCCGCCGGAGGCGCCCGCGGGTCAGCCGCGGGAGACACCGGACCCGCCCGAGTTGGTCGTCGGCACCTTCGACTTCGCCCCCGACGATGACGGCACACTCCGGGTGTTCGGAACCGTCGTAAACCGCGGTGGCGCCCGCCGAACCGGGAGCGTCCGAGTCACTGTCAGGGCCGGCGGCGACGAGCTCGTTCGGGAGACCGACGTCACGGTCGACCCCGGCGCGACGGCCGAGTGGGCGGTCGGCTTCGACGTCGCACACGACCAGTTCACCGCAGGCGGGGATATCACCGTCGCTGTGGCGTGATGCTCGCTACCGTCGCCTGTCGGCGACTCGCTCCTCGGCGGTCTCCTCGGTCACGACCTCGTAGAGCAGCGCGGGTCCGTCGCCCTCGGTGGGTCGGAGGATACGGCCCAGCCGCTGTGTAAACTCCCGTTCCGATCCCGACCCCGCGAGCACGACCGCGACGTTCGCGTCGGGGACGTCGACCCCCTCGTCGAGGACGTTCGCGGTCACGACCCGGGAGTAGGTGCCGTCGCGGAAGCGTTCGAGGATCTCCCGCCGCTCTCCGGTGCCGGTCTCGCTGGTGATCGCCGGAAGCAGGTACCGCTCGGAGAGCCGGTAGACGAGGTCGGTGTGGGCGGTGAAGACGATCGTGCGGTCGTCGCGGTGGCGGTCGAGCAATCGACCCAGGGTCGCCACCTTCGCGTCGGCGTTCATCATGATCCGGCGCGCGCGCTGTTTCGCCAGAAGCGCCTCCCGGGCTTCGGGGTCGTTCCCGGACCGCATCACCAGCTTCCGGTAGTCGGAGCCGCTGCGCAGCGAGAGGTTCGATCGCTTCAGGTAGTCGACGAACGTACCCTGTGCGTCCTCGTACGCCGCCCGTTCGTCGGGGGTGAGCGCGACCTCGATCCGCCGGATCTCGTAGTCGGCGAGGTGTTCCCCGGCGAGGTCGTCGACGGCGGCCCGGTAGACCCTCGATCCAACCAGGTCGGCGATGACCTCGTGGGCGCCGTCGGGTCGCTCGAACGTCGCCGTCAGCCCGAGTCTGGCGGGTGCGGCAACCAGCCGGGCGGCGTCGCGGTAGCCCTCGCCGCCGAGGTGGTGGACCTCGTCGAACACCACGAGTCCGAAGTCGCCGCCGACGTCCTCGGCGCGGAGGTACGCCGAGTCGTACGTCG
>CAZDEJ010000156.1:0-4384 GCA_964504395.1 uncultured Halobellus sp.
CGGGGCCGGAAGCCCGGCGCTCCTTGAGGGTGGGGCCTCCGCCTCGAATTAGGTGACACCCGCGTCACCGGGTCGGGGGCAAGATCCTTTTAAGAGTGGTACCCCAGCGTCCGAACATAGACACCGACCTCGGACTGGAGGGCAACGTGGCGCTTGTCACCGGGAGCGCGACCGGGCTCGGCCACCACTGCGCGGAGGCGTTCTCGCGGCAGGGGGCGGACGTCGCGTTCGCCGCGCCGAACGTCGGCGACCTCGCGTACGCAAGCGACAGACTCCACGCCCTGGGCGACGGCGAGACCTTGGGGTTGGAACTCGACGTGCGCGACCCCGATCACCTGGCGGCGCTCGTCGAGGAGGCCGCCGACCACTACGGCGGCATCGACCACCTCGTCAGTACCGCGAGGGGAGGTACGCGAAGCCGATCATGAACACCGCGGTGAGAAGCGACACGATGCTCACGCCCCACAACCCGTTCCGGTAGGTCTGATACTGCTCGATCGCGGCGGTCTGCTGCTGGTAGGCGGCGTAGTCGTCGATCAGCTGGATGGTCGAGCCGTCAGGGACGTACGCGAAGTACGTCCGGTCGCCGATGGTGACGTTCGCGGCGTGGTCGAGTGCCACCGTGTTCGTGCGCGGCGCGGTCCACGTCAGTTCGGCGGCGTCGGTCGTCACCGAGTTCACGGTGGTGGTGTTCCCCCGGTACTCGAGACTGTCGCCCTCGGCGTAGGTTCGGGTCTCCGGCTCCGGGAAGTACTCCGCGGCGGGCACCAGTCGGGTGTTGTTGAGTACGACGTAGCGGGTGTCGTTCTGCTCGACAGTCTCCGGGCTGGCGTCGGGATCCGCAGCGAGGATCGCGGTCTCGTTGATCTCCTCGTGGAGGGTCACAGCCGAAGGGTCGTCTCCCTCGATAACGACCTCCCACTCCTCGTCGCCGACGGCCTGCGTTGAATCGGGCTCCCACGTCACGGTGTACTCCGCCGACTGCTCGGTGTATTGGAGCTCACCGCCCGTCTCGGAGACGCTCGCGACCGTGTACGTCCGGTCGCCGGCGTCGAGCTCGTCGCCCTGCGTGAGTTCGCGTGCCGGGTCGTCGAACTCGACCGTCGGCTGTTGTGCGGTCGCGATGAGGGAGTACGAGGCCGCACCGACGAGGACGAAGAGTGCGACGTAGATCGCCGCGGCGCGTCGTTGCATATTCCGGAGTTTGACCACATGGCGTTTAACCGTTATCGTTTCCCGGGAGACGTCGCAGGCGGCGGGAACCGTATCGGAGTTCGTCTCCGAGTTTACTCCCGCCGTTTCCTCTCGGGTGTGAACCGGTCGTACGTCCCCGTGTCGACCAGCACCCGCTGCCGCGGTCCCGCAGGAACGAACGCGTTGCCCTCGGACACCCCATGGATCCGGCTCGGGACCGTTCTGTCGATCACGGGGTTGGAGCGATCGGAGATGTCGACGCCACGAACGTCGGATTCGATCCCCGCCGCCGGGTCATGGCCGATATCATCCGCTTGCCCCGCCCGCGGGCCGGCTCACACGTCTACCGGTGGCTGTCGACGCGATACCTCATACTGTTGGGTATGCTCGCGTGAAGAGTTTCGACACCGCGGGGTGTCGAAATCCGTCACGTGACAGTAGCCGACGGTATCAGGCTGTGGGTGAGATCGGTGAGGGGTGGATCGTCCGGAGCGCCGGGTCGGGCGTCCGCGACGCGCCGGCGACGTCGGGACCACACCGGTCGACGACGACAGCGGATACGTACGCCGGGCGGTGGCTCCCGTCGCGGCAACGCTGCCACGCTCGCCACGTGTTGTCCGTGTCCGCTCCGGGCACGCTTGGAGCGATCACGACCGCTTGCCCGGCCGCGTGAGGCGTCAGCGTCAGGATCGCCGGTCCAAGGCGTCGGGACTGCCGGGCAGGTACGGTACTCGGTGCCCGAACCTGGCAGACCGCAGGGACGGGTCACGGCCGCTCGTGTTCCTCGGGGGCGGAGACGGCCTCGGACAGGCGGGAACTGAACGGGAACGTGTCCGCGGTCCGGCCGGCAACGACGGTCAGCCGGACGATGTAGGAGCTCAAGAGGAGGAAAGGGGCGAATCCGGCGATGATCACACACGGCACGATCACACGGAGCGTCGCCACGGGAAGCGGCGGCTCGGCACCCGGAGCCGTGTAGACGAGCGTCAGCGCGACAGCCGCCAACTGGACCGGCAGCCCGACGTAGAGGAGATACCGGGAGAGTTCCGACACCTCGGACTCGATAAACACGGTCTTCAGCAGGCGACGAGCCACCTCGATGTGCTGAAGGGTGCCGGCGAGGTGCGCCAGCGGCTCGGAAGCGGCCTCGGTGAACTCGTCGGCGTGTTCCCACTGGAGGTGCCACGCCCGGTAGACCGCGTTCTCGTAGTCGCCCCCCAACGACACGAACAGGGCGTGTTTTAGCCCGCTCGACGGGCGTCTGAGCACGTCGACGACGTAGTCGCAGTGGTCACCGAGATCCGACACCAACTCGTCCAGCTCCTCGCGAGCGAACCGGGTCCGGCCCTCCAACTGGAGCTCCCCGAGGATGTCGAGTTCGTTGCGCGCCTCCCGGTACAACACGAGCAGGAACGCGTCCGGCTGGACCGGGACGACGCTCTCGCCGACGGCGCGGCCGACCTCCTCCCGGTACTGGAGGGTCTCCTGGATCTTCTCCCGGATGTCCACCGGGGATTCGAGCCGCCGGGCCAACACGAACTGGCTGAGCGACGTGACGATGGCGATGAGCGTGAAGTTGGCGCCGATCAGCGCGAACAGCAGGAAGAGCACGGGTGTCTCCTTCCGGAACGGAACCAGCCCGGAGCCGACGAGGAGTGTCAGCGCCGCCGTGAGCAACGAAAAGAAGAACAGCGCCACGAGCACCCGGTTGCCGGTCAGGATCAGCCACTCGCGGGGGTCGTACCGGAGGAGTTCGGCCTCGAACCGGAGTTGCGACGGCCAACCACTCCGGTCGTCGGTCATCGCTCCCTCCGAACGCCAACACCGATTCGCATACCATCCGGTAGACGGTCGCCCGGGATAGTTTCCGGTGGTTCCGGCGAGAGGCTGGGCGACATCGCCTTACGACTATCGGGAGCACGTATCCCTGACGGCTGCGGCGCGGCGGACGCACACACGGTCAGGGCCGTGTACGGGTCGGTGGAGTGGACGACAACGATTTTACCCGCAGTCCCGTTGCATCGGTATGTCTGATACGGACTACCCCGTCGAGGGGCTCCCGACGCCGGATCCGTCGTACGATCCCGAACGGGTCATCGGAATCCAACTCGACGCGCTTGCGACGAACGACGACCCGGTCACGAACGCGGGCATCAAGACGGCGTACAACCTCGCTTCGCCGGCGAACCGACGACAGACCGGACCGCTCCCACGGTTCGTCCGGATGGTGGAAGGACCACGGTACGCGCCGATGATCGACCACGCTGAAGCCGTCCGGGGACCGCTCGAGCGGCGCGGCCAACAGGCTCAGCAGACTGTCACGCTCACCGGATCGGACGGCCGGACAGCCACCTACGAGTTCGGCGTCTCGAAACAGTCCGGGGGGCGGTTCGACGGCTGCTGGCTCACCGACCGCGTCCGCGTCGCGTGAGGGGACACGAGTCGCGTCGTGACTCCACTGCGGAGTGGCAACCGCACCCGACGCTCGGGTCAGCCGTCCGGTTACACGGCGCTCCGATGGGTGAGACGGCGTGAACCACGTGCCCGATGCCGCGCTCGCCGCGATCGACGACCTCGGGCGGGCGACGCTGACCGACGACCCGGCGACGGTCGACCAGCGACTCCGACGCGATTTCCGGGTCCGGATCGAGTGCGACCGGACGGCGCTGGACGCCGGGCGGGCGACCGTCACGTTCGGATTGAAGCGCGGGACTTCGGCGCCGACGCTCCGGGCACACGGGTCGTATGTCGCAACGATCGTCGACGGGATCGACTCCCGGCTACGGGCGTGGGGGATCGAACCGTCCGAGTATTCATATCAGGATACTGACGACGGGTGGCACGCGTACGCCGGCCGCGCCGCCCTTCCCTGAACCGCGCGGGACGGGGTCACTCCCGGCCGCCGTGTGACCGGTACCAGACGCGCTCGCCGACCGGCGACCCGTCTTCGGGGATCGGCAGGCGGCGTAAAAACAGGTCCCGAACCGCGAGCGTGACGACGAGGTCGACGGTATCACCCTCGTCAGTCCGGACGGTGACGACACAGTGGCCGTCCTGCTGGGCGATTGCGTCGACGGTTCCGGTCGACCAGCGATCGATGTCGTGAGTCGGCTCCCGGGCGTGAAGGCGGTCGTGCGCCACACCGCCTGTCAGGTCGTCGTCGGTGTGTACTTTGCGTTCGAACGACGTG
>CAZDEJ010000157.1:0-4373 GCA_964504395.1 uncultured Halobellus sp.
TGGACCGAACGGTACCGCCCGACGACCCTCTCGGAGGTCCGCGGGAACAACAAGGCCCGCGACGCCCTCGAGGAGTGGGCCGAGACGTGGCACGACCACCGCGAACCAACCGTCGTCCACGGTGCTCCCGGGGTCGGCAAGACCTCCGCGGCGCACGCACTCGCGAACGACATGGGATGGGAGGTCGTCGAACTCAACGCCTCCGACCAGCGCACCGCCGACGATATCGAGCGGTTCGCCGGGCGAGCGTCCAGAAACGCCACGCTCGCGGGGTCTGTCGGCGGCGGCAGCGACGGCGACGGAAGCGGCGGTCGGCAACTGATCGTGCTCGACGAGGCCGACAACATCCATCATCAGTACGATCACGGGGGGACGCGCGCGGTGACGGGGCTCCTGAAGGACGCCGGCCAACCGGTCGTACTGATCGCAAACGAATACTACGAGATGTCGAACGGATTGCGGAGCGCCACCAGGGAGATCGAGTTCCGTGACGTCTCCGCACGGTCGATCGTCCCCGTCCTCCGCGACATCCTCAGGAAGGAGGGTATCGAGTTCGACGAGGAGGCCTTAGAGCGGATCGCAGACGACAACGACGGCGACCTCCGGGCGGCGATCAAGGATCTCCAGGCGACCGCCGAGGGCGACGACCGGGTCACACTCGCGGACGTCACCACCGGTTCGCGGGACCGCGCGGTCGGGCTCTTCGAGTTTCTCGACACGGTGTTGAAAGAGGCGGAGTCCGCGGAGGCGGCGCTCCGGACCGCCTACGACGTCGACGAAACCCCCGAGGATCTGCTCCAGTGGGTCGAGGACAAGGTGTCGCTCGTCTACGACGGTCGCGAACTCGCGCGGGCCTACGAGTTCCTCTCGAACGCCGACGTGTGGACCAGCCGGGTGTACGCCACCGATTACGACTACACGTGGTGGCGATACGCCACCGACAACCTCGCCGGCGGGGTCGCGGCGGCTCGGGACGACACCTACGGCGGGTGGACGCGGTACGGCGGCGCGCCGTATCGGTCGACCCGGGATGCGACCAGAGACGAGGTGGTCCGGGCGATCGCGGAGTCCGGCGGCGTCTCGATGACGACCGCCAGACTCGACGTGCTGCCGTTCCTGTCGGCGGTGACACACCACTGCAAACCGCGGGAGTTGACCGTCGCGATGGCGGCGTGGTACGACCTCGACGAGGCCGGCGTCGCCTACGTCACCGGCAGCGGGGAGACCACGAACAAGGTACAGTCGATCGTCGAGGATGCGGCCGACCGCCGGGCGGAGGCGATGGAGAACCACGCCGACGGCGCGTTCGCCGGGGACGTGGGCGGGAGTGTTGCCGACGCTAACGCCGACGCCGGCGCCAACGGCGACGCTTCCGACCCCGGGGCCGACGCGGACGTACTCGACCGCGATGACGCCGACGGGGACGACGAGGAGGCGAGCGGCGAGGAGGCCGAAGACGACAGTCAGGCGGGGCTGTCGGACTTCATGTGACGACGGGTTCACCCCCAGGCGCCGGGGCGTGCGCTGCGCCCCAAAGCCGGGGCCACGGGGCGCCGTGGGGACAGCCGGAGCCGCGCTTGCTTGGACGGCGTTGATCCGCTCGGCGGACACACCTCCCGCGAGGCCCCGGAAGCTGTTCGCTCCGGTTCCGTGAGAGGTTAGAGTAGCTTCGAGAGGAACTGGACTCCGCGGTCCGTCTCCGGGTTTTCGAAGAATTCGGCCGGGGCGCCGGTCTCGACGATCCGACCCTCGTCCATCAGGACGACCCGGTCGGCCACCTCCCGGGCGAACCCCATCTCGTGTGTAACCACCATCATCGTCATCCCGTCGGTTGCGAGCCCGCGCATCACGCCCAGGACCTCCCCGACGAGTTCGGGGTCCAAGGCGCTCGTGACCTCGTCGAACAGCATCACCCGCGGGTCCATGGCGAGCGCGCGAGCGATGGCGACGCGCTGCTGTTGACCCCCGGAAAGCTGGTTGGGGTACGACGCCGCCTGATCGGAGAGCCCGACGTCGTCCAGCAGATCCAAGCCGTTCTGCCTGGCGGTGTCGCCGTCGACGCCGCGCACCTTCCGCGGGGCGAGCGTCACGTTTTCGAGAGCGGTCTTGTGCGGGAAGAGGTTGAACGACTGAAACACCATCCCGATCCGTTGTCTGAGCCGGTTGATGTCGGCGTCGGGATCGGAGATCGACCGGCCGTCCAACCTGATCTCGCCGGCCTGGATCTCCTCGAGCCGGTTCGCACACCGGAGCAGTGTCGACTTCCCCGACCCCGACGGGCCGACGACGACACACACCTCGCCGTCTACGACGTCGAGCGAGATGTCCTTGAGGACGTGGGTGTCGCCGAAGTACTTGTCAACGCCCTCGAACGCCAGCAGGCCGCCGTCGGTCACTGGGCGTCACCGGTCCAGTCGCCGCGCTCTTCGAGATACTCCACGAGCCGTCCCATCGGGATGGTGATCGAGAGGTACGCGATCGCGACGAGCACGAGCGGGGTCCAAGGGTCGAACGTCGCGCTGTTGACAGAGCGGAACTGCTGGATGAGTTCCGGGATCGCGATGACGGTCAGCAACGAGGTGTCCTTCACCAGGATGATCTGGTCGTTCCCGACCGCCGCCAGGGCGTTCCGCCACGCCTGCGGGACCACGACCTCCCGCATCGCTTGGACGTACCCCATCCCGAGCGACCGGGCGGCCTCCATCTGACCGTCGTGGACCGCGCCGATCCCGCCGCGGACCGCCTCGCCGACGTAGGCGGCGTGGTTCAGCGTCAGCGCGATGACCGCGGTCGGCAGTCCCCAGTTTTGAATCGGAAAGAGCCCGGGATACAGCGTCGGGATCCCGAAGTAGATCACGAAGATCTGGAACAGCAGCGGCGTCCCGCGGAAGAACTGGACGTACGCCGCCGAAATGCCGCTCGTGAGCCGCGTCTTCGAGACCCGGGCGAGCCCGACGAAGACCCCCGCCGTCACCGACAGGATGCTGCTCGTCACCACGATCCCGAGCACCAGGCCGTAGGCTTCGATGAACCGCGGGAGGATCGTCGGGATCAGGCTGTAGTCCACCTGAACCGCCAGGATGTAGAGGATCAAGAGGACGATACCGAGCGCGAAGAACCCCGACAGCCCCACCCCGAGGTATTTCAGAGTCCGGTCGTCGAGGAACCCGTCGGCGGATGCGTTCGCGTCCACCTGTGCGCTCGAATAGGAGTCGGCCATTGTGTGGTTGTGTGGGTATAGTGTATGTACGACGGCGTCAGCCCGAGAAGTACTCCGAGTAGATCTCGTCGTACGTCCCGTCCTCCCGGATCGCCGCGAGCGCCTCGTTGACGCGTTCGAGGAACTCGTCGTCGTCCTCCCGGAACGCGATCCCGTAGTTTTCGATGGTGAGCGTGAGGTACGGCGGCGCGTCCTGGTCGCTGTCGGCGGCGACGCCGTCGCCCTCGACGAACCGCAGTTCGTCAGTCTGGCTCGCGCGCTCGGCGTTCACGGTGTTGTCGTTGATGACGGCGTTGACTTGGCCGTTTGTGAGCGCCTGGAACGCGCCGGTGATCTGGTCGTAGCGGTTGAGTTCGAGGTCCCCGTCGAACTCCTCTTGGAGTTCCTCGGCCGCGCCCGCGCCCGTCGTTCCCTTCTGAACGCCGACGACCTCGCCCTCGAGGTCGGCCCGCGAGGAGATCGAACTGTCCGCCCGGACGAGAATGGTCTGGTACGCGGTGAAGTACGGGTCCGAGAAGTCGACTTTCTCGTCGCGCGTGTCGTTGATCGTCATCGCGGACATGATGACCCGGAAGTTGCCGTTGTTGAGCGACGGGATGATCGAGTCGAAACTCGTTGCCTGAAACTCGTAACCGATCCCGAGTTGCTCTCCGAAGACCGCCTCGGCGATGTCGACGTCGAAGCCGGTCAGGTCCCCTCCGGCCGTCTGGTACTCGAAGGGGCGGTACGGGATGTCCGAACCGATGAGGACCGTCTCCGGAATGTTCGATTCGGGTGTTGCAGTCGCCGTCTCGGTCGGCGTGTCCGTCTCGGTCTCGGTCTCCGTCTCCATCTCCGTCTCCGATTCGGCGGTGGTCGTCGCCTGGTCGCCGGAACCGCCGTCGCCAGTACAACCCGCGATCAGTCCCCCACCGAGTACCCCGATTCCACTTTTCAGATAGGTCCGTCTATCCATATCACGGTCGGATTACGGTCAGGGGTATAACAAACTGTCGTTCCGGAACACGTCCGTCCACTCGCGAACGCCGGAACCGGCCGTCCGTCGGGTTCCGGCCGGGTCGGCCGCGCACCCCGAAGACCGCTCGAGGCCGGGTGCATGTCATACTGTTGGCGATACCGACGTGACGATTCTCGACACCCCGGGGTGTCGAAC
>CAZDEJ010000158.1:0-4209 GCA_964504395.1 uncultured Halobellus sp.
GCGGCCGGTGCCGGTGGATTGATATCGTTGTGCTGAGACGCGTGAACGATGGGAGGGCACACGACATACGACTACGACGGGGAAACCGCCGTCGTCACCGGCTCGACCAAGGGCATCGGACGCGGTATTGCTTCCGGCCTCGCCGACGCGAACGCGAACGTCGTCGTCAACTCCCGGTCGGCCTCCGACGTTGCCTCGGCCGCAGCGGAACTCGACGACTGCGGGACCGGGCGGGTCATCGGCGTCCCGGCCGATGTCGCGTCCACGGACGAGGTCGATCAGCTCCTCGACCGGGCCATCGAGGAGTTCGGGCGGATCGACCTGCTGGTCAACAACGCGGCCGTCTGGCCGGAGGAGGAGTCGCTGGTCGAGTCCACGGTCGACCAGTGGGACCACACCATGGCAGTCAACGTCCGCGCGCAGTATTACGCTGCCAGGCGTGTCGCCCGGCATATGATCGACGAGGGGATCGATGGGTCTATTATCAATCACACGAGCCAGGCGGGCGACCGTCGGACCGGTACCTTCGGGCTGTACGGCATCTCCAAGACGTCGATCAACGGGCTAACCTGGCGGATGGCCCAGGAACTCGCCGACCACGGGATCCGGATGAACGCCATCTCGACGGACGTGACAGAGACCGCACAGCTTCGACACGAGGCCGAACGGACGGCGAAGGACGACCCGACGCGGACCCCCGAGGACGTCCTCCAAGAACGGGGGGAACGACGGCCGATAGGTCGACTCGGTCAGCCCGAGGATCTCGCGGACGCGGTGCTGTGGCTCGCGAGCGACCGTGCGGACTACGTCGTCGGCGAGATCGTCCGGGTTAGCGGCGGCGGCAATTTGCAGTGACGATGCGGGTCGTCGACACCCACACCCACACCTGGGGCGGGGACACCGCGGAACTACCCTGGTCCGAGCCGGTGCTCCCGCCGGGGTGGCGGGGATCGTATACCGCCGACGACCTCGTTGCGGATATGGACGCCGCCGGCGTCGACGAGGCCGTGGCAGTGACGACGCCACTGTACGGCCGCGGCGCCCGAGCAAACGAGTACACGATGCGCTCCATCGAGGCGTATCCGGATCGACTCTGGGGGGTCGGTGTGATGGACTTCTACGGCGACCCCGGCGAGGTGCGGGCGGCCCTCCGCCGGGTGGTCGGCCACGACCGGATGCTCGGCGTTCGGATGCACGCGTGTCTCGAGTACGAGGAACACCCCACGGACCTGGACCGGACTGCAGACTGGATTCTCGACGACGAACTGGCGCCGGTGTGGGCCGAAGCGGCGGAACTCGAAACGAGCGTGTTCGTGTTCCCGAAGGCCGAACAGCTCCCGATGGTCGCAACCCTCGCGGACCGCTACCCGGACGTTCAGTTTGTCGTCGATCATATGGCGTTCCCCGATGGGACGACTACCCCCGACGAGGGGCCGTGGACGGCGTTCGAGACGGTGGCCACTCACGGCAACGTCGCGGTCAAGATGAGCTCACTTCCACGCTCCAGCGACCGCGCCTGGCCGTACGAGGACCTCTGGGGGTACGTTCGCAACCTCGTGAAGTGGTTCGACCCCGACCGTCTGATGCTCGGGTCGGACTACCCGTGGATGGACGACTGGGCCGGCTACGAGGACTGCCTATCGTGGGTCGAGGAGACCCCGTTCCTTTCCGCGCGGGACTACGCATACCTGTCACACCGGACGTTCGAGCGGGTCCACGAGGGGTGATCCCCCGCCGAGGGCCCCTGTGCGCGCTCGGACACGGATCGGTCGCCGCCGGACGTGGGCCACAGCGCAGCGCGACCGGGTGTATCGTCGCCGACCGGACGTTCCAACCCACAACGGTTAGTACCAGTCGTGTGAAGGAATAGCGTATGGGTTACGATCACATACTGCTTGCGATCGGGCCGGACGACCGGGGTTCCTCGGACGCGCTCGTGGACGCCGCAATCGACCTCGCGGAGCCGGCAGACACGGTCGTTCACCTGCTGTACATCTTCCCCCGGGACGACTACGAGACCCTGATGGAGCAGATGGACATTGACACCGCGACCAGTGGACTCACGCCCGACGAGGTCGCGGAACGCCACGAGAGCGTCCGAGAGCCCGCCGACAGGCTGGAATCGATGGGCATCGACCACGAGATCAGCGGCGTGTCCGACACGACTCCCTCCGAACAGGTGATCCAGCGGATCAGGCGAACCGAGGCCGACGTCGTCGTTGTCGGCGGTGCGAGACGGTCACCTGCCGGGAAGGCGGTGTTCGGCGACCGTGCGCAACAGATCCTGTTGAAATCCCCAGTGCCGGTGCTGTTTGTCAGACGAGCGTAGCCGGCGGTCCCGTCCGTGCGGATCCCGATCCTTTAGGACACCCATGGCACGTCGTCGTTGAACCGCCGGAGCGCATCGGGGCCGGTCAGCGCCGTCACGGCGCCGACCCAGGTGGTGGCCACGGCGCCCGCAGCGTTCGCGATTGCGACCGCGCGATAGGGGTCCCGGACCCCGTGTGTTAGCGCGGCGATGAACGCCGCGACGAACGCGTCGCCAGCGCCTGTCGTGTCAACCGGTTCGACGTCGTACCCCCCGTGGTCGGCCCGTCCGGCCACCGGACTCTCGTCGGTTCCGTAGCAGAACGCCCCTTCGTCACCGAGTGTCAACACGACCGTGTGCGGCCCCGCCTCCGTGACCGAGCGCGCGAGCTCGACGTGATCGTCGGCCTCAAACCCGGCGACTGAAAGCTCCTCGGGTGTGGCCGTGACGAGGTCAATATCGGGGAGCGCGCCGCGAACGACCGCGCGGAACTCGTGACGGCTGTGCCACATTTCGGGGCGCCAGTTGGGGTCGAGCGACACCGGACAGGCGTCGGCGGCCCGCGATTGGAGTTCGAGCGTCGCTGAGCGGCTCGGTTCGGCACTCAACGTCACCCCGGTGGTGTGAACCCACGACATCGCTCGGACGGTGTCGTCCGGAACCGTGCCCGGATGGAGCCGGGTATCCGCGCCACGGTCCCGGTAGAAGGCGTACGACGGCTTCCGGTCGGCGTCGTGGGTGACAAGCGACAGCGTGGTGCGGGCGTCCTCGTCGGTCACGAGCAGGTCGGGCGGAATCTCCGACGCCTCGAAGTGAGCCCTGAGGAACGCCCCGAGGTCATCGGTCGCAAGCCGGGTCCAACACAGCGGTGGAACTCCCAGCCGGGACAGCGCCATCGCGACGTTCGAGCCGGATCCGCCGAACATCGGCCGGTATCCGCCGGCCTCGCCCGGCGACCCGGGGTCGTTCGGGACGAAGTCGACGAGTGCGTCGCCTGCGACCAGGATCGTGGGGTTAGATGTCATACTGGCGGGCACTACTCGCCGTTACTTATACCGTCGGCTATCGTCACGTGAGGGATTTCGACACCCCGGGGTATCGAAAACCGTCACGTAATTATTGCCGGCAGTAGTAGTCGGTCGGTCGT
The DNA here is from genome assembly GCA_964504395.1 of uncultured Halobellus sp. Taxonomy (GTDB): domain Archaea; phylum Halobacteriota; class Halobacteria; order Halobacteriales; family Haloferacaceae; genus Haloquadratum. Next base: position 3,456 of record CAZDEJ010000158.1, read on the forward strand.
TCGAGCGGGGCGATCCTTACTCCGACAGCGGCGGCTCCCTGCAACCCCACGCGTCCGCGAACCCCTCGACCCCGGCCCGCGTTTCAGGGTGGCCGATGTGAGCACTGAGGACCGCCGGAGACATCGTGAGCGCGTCGATCCCCGCCTCGTAGAGCGCGGTCGCCTGCGTCGTGTTCCGGATACTCGCCGCCAGTACTTCCGTTCCGAACCCCTGGGCGTCGAAGGTCGACTGGATGCGCCGAGCCGTCGCGACTCCGTCCGAGCCCGCGTCGTTGCTCCGGCCGACGTATGGGGCGACGAAGGCCGCGTCGTTCTTCGCCGCGAGTACAGCCTGTTCGAGGCTGAAAACCACCGTGATCCCCGCGGGAACTCCCCGGTCGCGGAGCCGTCGCAGCGACTCGAACCCCGGACGCGTTGCCGGGAGTTTAACTATAACCTGATCCGCCCACCCCTGGTAGCCGACACCCTCACGTACCATCCCGTCCGCATCCTCGGCAAGCACCTGCGCGAACACCGGCCCGTCGACGATCCCGGCAGCCGTCCTGACGACCTGCTCGTACGTGCGATCGGTGCCGGCAACGACCGACGGGTTCGTCGTCACGCCGTCGACGACGCCAAGCCGGTCGGCGGCGCGTATCTCCTCCGGCGACGCCGTATCGATGTAGAGGTGCACAGGAACGGCGATTGCTGCGTGGGTAAATGAACTTGTCGCCCCGCGGCGGCCCCGCCGCCCGGGTCACAGCCGCTTAATCGT
>CAZDEJ010000159.1:0-4195 GCA_964504395.1 uncultured Halobellus sp.
AGTGACCGATCGCCGCAAGGCGAAAGCGAGCGAGTAGGGTGGGGTAGTTTACGCCTCGTTGCCGTCGGGATCGACCGTCGGCGTTCCGTCCTCGGGGTCGACTGTCGACGCCGTATCGGCGTCAGCGTCGCCCCCTCCCGAGCCAAGCACGCTGTCGAGCGTCGGCGCGGCGCCGTCCCTGTCGGGGCCGGCGTCGAGGACGGTCGCTCCCAGTAACCGACCGCCGATCGACCGGAGGTCGATCACCTCGTCGGCGCCGACGGTCTCCAGCTTTTCGACGTGGGTGTCGCCGTTTGCGACCGCGACGATCCGGACGCCGGGGTTGACGTTCCGGGCGGCGAGCACCGCGAGCACGTTGGTGGCGTCGTCGTCGCTTGCGACCGCGACGCCGCGTGCGGCGCTGAGCCGGACGTCGGCGAGTGCGGCCTCGTCGGTCGGGTCGTCGGTCAACACCTCGATGCCCGCGTCCGACAACCGCGCGGCGGCGTCGGTGTCTTTGGTCACCACGACCAGATCGGTGTCGGCGTCGATATGGTCGAGGAACGATTCGGTCACGTCGCCGTAGCCGAGGACCACCACGTGGTCCTCGAGGAGTGCAAGCTCTGATGCGGTCATGGTTCCGAACGCGGATGCCATCCGTGACTCGATCGCGGGGCCGACGAGCGCGCCGACCGCGACGGTGAACGCCCCGGTCCCGAGCAGGATCACCGACAGCGAGAACAGTTCGGCCTCGGTCGTTCGGGGGGTGATGTCGCCGTAGCCAACCGTCGCGACCGTGACGACGACGTAGTAGAACGCGTCACCCCAGCCGTCCAGCTCGATGAACTGCTCGCGGAGGCCGTAGGAGCCGACAGTGCCGTAGAGGACGACTCCGAGGATCGAGGTCAGCGACGCGATCTGCAGCGACGACAGTGCCAGGGCCGTGTCGAACTCCCGGCGGTTGGTGACGAGCATCGGGACGGTGACGGCGACCAGGAAGAACAGCGGGATCTCGGTCGGTCGGCCGGTGAGAAACGGAAACACCGAGAGGAACGGGACCAAGCCAAGCGCCGCGATCCACGCGACCCGCCGCCGCCGGCTGAGGCCGAACGTCACGAGCGCGAGCGGGAACGCGAACAGCACCCCCGCAAACCGGACGAAGACCCGCGCGCCGGGGACGACGGTCCCGAGCGGCCCGTCGACGACGAGTTGCGGCTGGCTCAGGTTCGACAGCCCGGTGACGAACGCGAGTACGGTGACTGCGGCCACGAGCGCCACGGTGGGTTTTGCGCCCGAGAACTCCCGCCACTCGACGAGCGGGACCCGGTCGACCGGATAGAACATCCGCTCGAACGGACGCTCGCCCGACCCGTCCTGTGAGTCACCCACTATCGCACGTTCGCGGATCCGGAATAAAACTGTACTGCCGTCTGGGAGTGCGGGCGGCCGTATCGGCGCCCGCCCCGGCACACAAACCATAGCGGATGTTTCAGTTTGAGTTCGAGCGCGGGTCGTCCCGCCGGTTTTTAAGTCCGGCCGGGAAGATTCGGAGATGTATGAAACGGATTATCGCGACTGACGACGCGCCCGCCGCGGTCGGCGCATACAGCCAGGCGACGACGAACGGCGACATCCTCATCACCGCCGGGCAGCTCCCGCTGACCACCGACGGCGACCTGCTGGACGACGAGTCCGTCGCCGACCAGACCGGGCAGTGCCTCCGGAACGTCGAAGCCATTCTCGAATCCGAGGGACTGTCGTTGTCGGACGTGCTGAAGACCACAGTCTTCCTCGACGACATCGACGACTTCGACGAGTTCAACCAGGCGTACAGCGAGTTCTTCGATGCGGAGCCGCCGGCCCGGAGCGCGGTCGGCGTCGGCGCGGTGCCGAAAGGTGCCGCGGTCGAGATCGAGGCGATCGCGACCACCGAGTAGGGATCGTCGATACTGTCGGCTGTAGCTACGTGAACGGTTTCGATACCGTCGGGTGTCGACATCCTGCAGGTGACTATAGCCAACAGTACGACCAGTAGTCGGGGGACGGCTCCGCGTTTGCGGCCGTAACAAACGCTTAATGAATCTTCGTACGCTACTGCGCGTATGACTGACGCGGCCACCGCCGACCTGCTCCGGGTCGATCTGACCGATCACACGGTCGAGCGCGAACCCGTTCCGGACCGGTGGTTGGCCGAGTACGTCGGTGGGAAGGGGTTGGGTGCCCGGTTCCTCTACGACCGGCTCGAACCGGGGACCGATCCGCTGGGACCGGATAACTACCTGCTCTTCACGCTCGGACCACTCAGCGGGCTCCTACCCGGTGAAACGCAGTTCGCCGCGATCACCCGCTCGCCGCTGACCGGGACCTTTCTGGACTCCTACAGCGGCGGCGAGTTTGCGGACGGACTCGTGGCCGCGTTGGACGGCGCGCTCGCGGTTGCGGTCACGGGCATCTCCGAGGAGCCGGTCGTACTCGAACTCGACGACGGCGAGGCGACGCTGGTGCCGGCCGACGACCTCTGGGGCCGGGACGTGGTCGAGACCTGCAACGCCCTCGACGGCGCGGTCGCGTGCGTCGGGCCCGCAGGCGAAACCCGGGTCAACTACGCCACGATCGCCGCCGACGGCGGTGACCACCACGCCGGTCGCGGAGGTGCCGGGGCGGTGATGGGCGCAAAGCGGCTGAAAGCCGTCGTCGCTCGGGGCACCCCGCCAGCGGTTTCGTCCGAACTCGCGGAGCTGCGAGAGACCTACGAGCGGCGCTACCGTGAGAACGACGTTGGGCGGTGGCACGCCGCGAGCGCGACCTTGGAAACCGTCGACTTCGCCGATGAGGTCGGGGTGCTCTCCACCCGCGGGTGGCAGGAAGGTACCTTCGACGGCGCCGGCGACATCGGGATCGAGGCGGTCAAAGCGGCCGCGGTCGACCGGGAACACGGTGAGGGCGGGATCGCCGGCGGGTTCCGCGTCGAGACCGACGCCGGGGAGTCGGTGCCGCGCGGAGGAACGCCGATGTCGCTGGGTGCGGGGCTCGGAATCGACGACTTCGACGCGGTGGCGGCGCTGGGGAAGACCTGCGACCGCCTCGGGCTCGACGTCATCAGCGGGGGCAACGCCGTGGCGTGGGCGATCCGCGCGGCCGAGGAGGGCGTGGTCGACGTCGACGACGCCGGACTGGGGCTCGGCGCGGACACCGACCTCTCGTTCGGCAACCACGACGCCGCCCGGGCGGTCATCGAGGCGATCGCGGCGCGTGAGGGGGACGTCGCCGACGCCTTGGCCGACGGCGTCGAGGCCGCCGCCGACCGGCTGGGCGGGACCGACCTCGTGCCGACGATCAAGTCGATGGAGGTGCCCGCCTACGACCCGCGGGGATCGCCGACGACGGCGCTTGCGTACGCCACGAGCGACCGCGGGGCGTGTCACCGCCGGTCGCTCCCGGCGGAGACCGAAGTCTTCGGCGACGACTGGGACGACCTCGACCGCGTCCGGCTGGTGCTCCGCGAACAGACGATCACTGCGACGCTCTGGAGTCTGATCGCCGACGACTTCGCGGGCGCAACCCTTGAGGACGACCTCGGCGCCGAGTGGCTCGCCGCGGTCGACGCCCCCGCGCCGACCGACCCGGCCGAACTCCTCCGCGTCGGCGAGCGGGTCTGGACCCTCACCCGGTTGTTCAACGTCCGCGAGGGGTTCGACAGCGACGACGAAACGCTCCCGGCGGCGTTCGAGCGGCCCATCGTCGACGGCCCCACGGACACCCATGGGATCGACACCGGATGGTTCGACCGACTCCGGCGGCGGTACTACGCGGCGCGCGAGTGGAGCGACGACGGCGTGCCGACCCGGGCGTTGCTCGACCGGTTGGATCTTCTGGATGTCGTCGACGACGACACGCCCGTTGCTCGGGAGCCGGTCGTACGACGGGACGGGTAGAGAATCCGGGCCGGGCGGCCGCGACGGCGATCAGTCGTCAGCGGGCGCGTCGGCGGCGTCGGTGTCGTTGGCCGTGACGCTGACCTCGATTTCCACGGCCGCAGCCTTGTACTCGGGGATCTTCGCCCGATCGTCGAGGACGTCGTTGGTGAGACGGTTGCCCGCGGAGTCGGCGAAGTGCGGCGTCGTCCAGACGGTACCCTCCTTCGTGTCCTCGGTGACCCGGGCCTCGACCTCGATCTCGCCGCGCCGGGATTTGAGCGTCACGTAGTCGCCGTCCT
>CAZDEJ010000160.1:0-4165 GCA_964504395.1 uncultured Halobellus sp.
GGCCTACTGGCGGGAGGCTCACGAGGAGCGCGGGGGGTTCGACCGCCAGCGGTCGTATCTCCCGTCAGCGGGGGCGCCCGCGGCGAAAGACATCTTTTATCACTAATTCGGCCGTTCACCACTGTATGCGATTCGTCCGCTACGACGGCGATCAATTCGGATTGCTCACAGACGACGGCACCGGCGTGATCGACCTCACCGACCGGCTGGGGTTAGAGAGCGACGAGCCGCTCGTCGAGTACATCGAAGGCGACTACGACGCCGCCGAGTACGAGGACGCCAATCCCGACCACGACGTTTCGGACGTCCACGTCGGCTCGCCGGTCGGCCGACCGGGGAAGGTCATCGCCGCTCCGCTCAACTACGAGAAGCACATCGAGGAGGCGATCGCCGACAGGGACATCACCACCGAGGAGTGGTTCTCGATCACGGACAAAGGCTACTTCCTGAAGGCACCCTCGAGCGTGGTCGGGCCCGACCACGGGGTCGAACTCCCGTTCACCGACCGCCGAACCGACCACGAGATCGAACTCGCGTTCGTTATCGGCGAGGAGACGAAGGACGTCACCGCCGAGGCGGCGTGGGACAATATCTTCGGCTACACGATCCTGCTCGACATCTCGCTGCGGGGCGACCAAGACCGCTCGAACCGGAAGTCCTACGACACGTTCTGCGTTATCGGCCCCTGCGTGGTCACCGCAGACGAGATCGACGACCCGCAGGACCTCCGGATGCAACTCGACCTCAACGGGGAGCGCCGCCAGGACGAGAACACCGGCGACATGGTCTACACCTGCGCCGACATCGTCCAGTACGCCTCGCTGGGGGCGACGCTGGAGGTCGGCGACGTGATCACGACCGGCACGCCGGAGGGCGTGAGCGAACTCCACGACGGCGACACCATCGACGCCGAGATCGGGAGCATCGGGTCGATGACTGTCGAGGTCACCGGTCGCGACGTGAGATACGCCGACGCCGACGTCCAGAAGGGCGGCCAGGAGTAGGTCGACAGTCGAGGCGGGGTCGTCGCGGACTTACGACGAGGGCTCGGCCTCGGCGTAGAGGTTGATCGACTCGAACACCGGCCGGTCGGTCATCGCGAGCAGCTTTGCCTCCTCGTCGGGCTCGTGATGATGGGTCTCGTCCGGCGGGACCACGAAGACGTCCCACTTGCTCCACTCGAGCGCCTCGTCGCTGACGTGGGTCGCGCCCTCGCCGTCGATGACGAAGTACACCTCGGTGGCGTTGTGGAAGTGCGGGTCCGTCGCCTCCTGCAACAGTTGCGCCCGGAACGACATCGTGGGAAACAGTGGCGGCTCCCCCGAGGCGGGGTTGACGTACGACAGGCTGTAGCCATCGTGGGGGTCGGGGTTGTCGTTGTCGGCCCGCTGGCGGAGCGACTCGATCATCTCCGCCCACCGGAACCGGTACGGCGGCGTCGGCTCCTTGTTCCCCTCGAAGGGGCCCGGAATGGAGTCGTCCTTCGTGTCGGCCTGCGGGCGACCGCGGCCGTACTGCGAGTCCCAATACCCTTGCGTCTTCGTGACCGGCTGGCGGGTGAGTTCGTGGTACTCGAAGGTGTTCTTGGCGTTCAGCGAGTCCAACACCAAGGGGAGGTCCAAGACATCGAGCCACGCGGCGGTCTCGTCGCTCTCGTTGACGTGGTCGTGCCACTCCCACTGCGGGGTGGTGATCAGGTCGTTGTCCTTCATCGGGAACTCCTCGCCTGCGACGACGGTCTTCATGTCATCGGCGCCGTCGATGGTGAACCGGAGGGCGTTGGCACCGTGGCGGTGCGAGGGCGCGGTCTCGCCCGGCGAGACCGTCTGGATTCCGACGTAGATGGTGTTCGAGATGGCGTTGGCGGTGTTGATCGGGACCGCGACCCGGCGCTGGAACCCGGGCGGGAGGTCGGCGATCGGAACGTCGCGCTCGATGGCGTCGATCGACTCCTGGATGTCCGCCCACTTCCAGATGTCCGCCTCCGGGTCGTCCATCACGGTGCCGAACCGGTCTTCGACCTCCCAGAGCGGTTCGAGGCTGTGTTCCTCGAGGATGCCCCGGGTCTCGGAGCTCATCTCCAGCAGGTCTTCGGGCTCTTGCTGTGCCATGTCACGCCGTTGGTGGAACTCAATCATAAATGTACGGGGAGGCGGCCGCGAGTGAGCCGGACAGCCCGTCAGTTCGCCTGCGCCTCGAAGACCTCGTCGGTCCTGAACAGCGCCCGGCAGTCTTCACATACCATCCGGCGCTGGATCCCGTACTCCCAAAGCTTGCCGCCGCACTCTAGACAATCGAAGTGGGCCTCGACGAACGGATCCTCCGTGGCGTAGGGGTTCTCGAACTCCGCCATACTGGTATATGGCCGTGTAGTCATCAAAAGCGTGACGAACGGACACTCACTCCTCGGCGCGAGCGACGAACCCCTCACGAATCTCCCGTGGGATCTCGGTGGCGCCGCCGTCCATGGCAGCGTAGACTCGCTGCTCGTAGCCCGAGAAAACCGGCGTGTCGCCGACGTGTGCCTCGTAGACGAACCGAACGCTCCGGGTGCTCGGGTCCGGTTCGAGCGTGATCAGCACGTCGTCGCCGGCCTCGACCGGGTTGTCGAACTCGAAGTCCATCTCGACCAGCGGGAAGCCGGTGTCGTGGTCGGACGCGAGCTCCCAGAACGGGAAGCCGAGCTCCTGCATGAACATGTCTGATGTCTCGTGGATCGCGTCCACGATCCGCGGGTAGTGGGCGATACCGAACGGGTCGGTGTCGGAGAACCGGACGGTCCAAGTGCGCTCGAACATTGTCTATTCCCTAATATCACCAGCGCGTCGAGCGTCATGACTCCGTCGGCCGTCGCCAACAGCGGGTTGATGTCGAGCTCCGCGATCGGGTTACCGGCCATCAAGTCCCCGACTGCGACCACCGCCGCCGCCAAGGCGTCGGTGTCGGCCACCTCCCGCCCGCGGTACCCGGATAGTAACTCCGCGGCCTGTAGCTCCTCGATCGCCGATCGCGCCTCGGCCCGGTCGATCGGCGCGATCCGGTGGCTGTTGTCCCCGAAGAGCCCGGTGAACACCCCGCCCAGCCCGGCGAGCACGACCGGCCCGAACGAGGGGTCCCGCACACCGCCGACGATCACCTCTGTCCCGCGGTCGACGGGCGCCGCTGCCTCGATCAGCACCTCGGCCGTCATCCCCCGCTCGTCGGCCGCGGCGAGGATGGCGGTTGCGGCCCCTCGAACCGCATCCGGGGCGTCGAGCCCGACGGCGACGCCGACCCCGTCGGCCCACTCACTCTTGTGGGTGACCGCCGGGACGGAGACCTTCGCCACGACGGGGTAGCCGAGGTCTGCGGCCGCCTCAACCGCGGCGTTGGCGCCGGCACACACCCGGAACCCGGTAGGTCCGACGCCTGCCGATGCGAGCAGCCGCTTGCCCTCGGCCTCCGTCAGCGTCGTCCGCCCTGGCGGCCGCGATCGGGCCGGGCCCACCCGTCACGGGTCACCTCCTCGGTGACGGTCCGAGATCGGTCGGTCGGCCGCCCTCCGCCGTCGGTCGCCCGGACCGCCGCCGGCATCATTCGCGTGCAACCGCGCGTACTGTGCCAGCACGCCCGCGGCGTCGGCAGCGCGCTCGGGCGTCGCGAACGTCGGCACGCCCGCGGCCTCCAGGGCGTCGCGTTCGGCCGCGAGCTCCACCTCGATCCCCTCGATCGCGAACAGCACCGTCTTGCCAACCCGGTCTGCGAGCCCGTCCAGCGCCTCGACCGGGAGCCCGAGCGCCGCCTCGAACAGCTCGTAGACGAGCACGATGTCGATCCGGTCGTCCTCGGCGACCGCGGTCACGACCTCGCCGAACTCCGGCATCGGCCGGCCGGTGTCGACCGGGTTGTCGTCGTAGGTGATCCCGGGGAGGATCGCGTCGATCCGCGACCGCGTCTCGGCGGTGAGTTCGGGTAGGCGGCCGCCGGCGCGCTGGATCCGGTCGGTGATGATGATGCCGGGGCCGGCCCGTGCGGTGACAACGCCGACGTTTGGGCCCGACGGCGTTGGCGAGCCCCCGAGCGCCGCCGCGGCGTCGAGCAGGTCGTCGGTGGCGTCGACGGTCGGCACGCCGTACTGTCGGAACCCTGCGGTGTAGAGCTCGTGGTCGCCGGTCAGCGCGCCGGT
>CAZDEJ010000161.1:0-4075 GCA_964504395.1 uncultured Halobellus sp.
TTCTTCCACATGGAGGACATCGGCGGTCCCGACCTCGAAGAGGGGCAGGAAGTCGAGTTCGACATCGAACAGGCTGACAAGGGCCCGCGAGCGACGAACCTCCAGCGCCTGTAAGGCGGGTGACCGACCCCGGCACCCGCCGCGGTCGACTCACCGCGTACGCACCGAGCGACGACCGAACGTAGCCTTCTTTCGTGACCCTCGAGTCGAAACGCCCCGTGTTGCGGCCGTCTTTCACCACGTCGTCTTCCCATCCGGTCCCGCGCCGTCGAACCACCGGTGCCGCCGCTGCCGTTCCTCCACGGCCGCCGACACGTTCTCGGCGACGGCGTACAAAGAGGTGACATGACCGGAAACGGCGTCGGGATGGAGTACGTGGACGCCCACGGAGCCCGCGTGCCGGCGGTGGGGCTCGGGACGTGGCAACTCACGGGGACGGCGTGTTACGAGACGGTCTCGACCGCGCTCGAGCTCGGCTACCGCCACGTCGACACCGCACAGTTGTACGACAACGAGGGGGCGGTCGGCCGGGCGATCGCCGACGCCGACGTCGACCGCGACGACGTGTTCGTGACCACGAAAGTCGCCCCCCGGAACGCGGGGTACGACGACCTGATCGAGTCCGCCGAGGAGAGCCTCGACCGCCTCGATACCGGGTACGTCGACCTGTTGCTCCTCCACTGGCCGAACCCCCTGGTGTCGGTGGAGTCGACGATGGCCGCGATGGATCAGTTGGCCGACCGGGGGCTCGTCTCCCACATCGGCGTCAGCAACTTCCCACAGGTGTTCCTCGACCGCGCCCGCGACGCTGCCGACGCCCCGGTCGTGACGAACCAGGTCCAGTTCCACCCGCACAGGACACAGCGCAGGATGCTGAGCTACTGCCAGGACGAGGGCCTCGCCCTGACCGCGTACAGCCCGCTGGCCCGCGGGACCGCTCTCGGCGACGACACGGTCCAGCGACTCGCCGCCGAGTACGACCGCACCCCTGCACAGGTCGTGTTACGGTGGGCGACCCAACACCACAACGTCGCGGTGATCCCAAAGACCGCCGATCCGGCTCACCTGGCGGAGAACATCGCGATCTTCGACTTCAAACTCACCGGCTCGGAGGTCGAGGCACTCACCAAGCCGTCGCTTTTGAAGTCCGGGAAGGCGATGCTCGACGGGATGGTCGGCGAACTCCGGTGACCGGCGGGGTGGATCCGGCGGCACGGACGATGCACCCCCGTCGTCGCGCACGCCGCGCCGCAGCCGCCTGGAGCTTAGTCGTCGTGGCGGCGTCGCTCGTCGGCCCGGGGACCCTCCTCGAAGCGGGCGGGGTGCCGCCGGCTGTCGGTAGCAGCGGGGGTGCCGGTGCGGCCGTGTTCACCGTTGCGCACCTGGTGGCGTACGGCGTTCTCGCGTGGCTCCTCCTCGGGGGCGTTGGGTCGGGCGTTCGCGACCCGCGGGCGGTCGGCGCGGCGGTCGCGGTCGCGGCCGCGGCGGGCGTCGGGGTCGAACTCCTCCAGGTTCCCGTCGCCGCCCGGTCCGGGAGCGCGGCCGATGCCATCGTCAACGCGGTCGGCGCGGCTGTCGGGGCGGGAGCGCGCGCCGCGCTCGGGGGTCGATCGCGGTAGCGTCCCCGGCGGACGCACGCGGTTTTTATTCGATGGACGCCAACCCGTCATCATCACCGATGTCGGTTACGACGCTCCACCGCCCGGCCCACCGGGACGCGCTGGCGCTGTTCGAGACCGCTTTCGATGCGGAGCGGATGGTGACCGCGTTCGGGCGGTGTACCGTCGACTACGACGGGCGCGCGTCGTCGGATCTGGGCCCCGGCGACCGGCTGGTCGTCTGCAAGCCCGACGGGACGGTCCTGGTCCACACCGACGAGAACCGGACACCGGTCAACTGGCAGCCGCCGGGATGCACCCACTACGCCAGCCTCCGGGACGGCCGGCTCCGGATCCGAAGCGAGCGCTCCTCGCCGTCGGAACGCCTCGACGTCGACTTCCGGCGGCTCGAACAGGTGACGGCCTACACGGTCGAAGACCGGAGCGACCTGACGCTGACGGGCAGCGAGGAGGATCTCCGGAGCCGGATCCTCGACGACCCCGGGCTCGTCGAACCCGGGTTCCGTCCGACCGCGACCGAACGGGAGACCGCCGCGGGACCGGTCGATGTCTTCGGTACCGACGCCGACGACCGGCCGGTGGTGGTGGAACTGAAGCGCCGGCGGGTCGGGCCCTCGGCCGCGAGCCAGCTCCGGCGATACGTCGATGCCGTCGATGAGGAGTTCCCCGACGAGGGGGTGCGCGGGATCCTGGTCGCGCCGTCGGTCACCGATCGGGCCGCCACGCTCCTGGACGAGCAGGGGTTGGAGTTCGTGTCGCTGTCGCCGCCCGAGGGCGGCTGAGGCGGGTCGGAAGTCGACGCCCACGGCGACGGCGGGATGCGGACCGAACACGGTGGTGACGGGACGCAGCGAGGCGACCGCCGGGATCGGGCCACGCATCGAAGCGCTTTTACCCCGAATCTGCCTTTTTCCACACAAGTAGCTATGTCAGAAAAACCCGCCTCGATGTACCGGGAGCTCTCGAAGCCGTCCTACACCCGACGCGACTACGTTACAGGCATCCCCGGCTCGAAGATCGCACAGCACAACATGGGCAACCTCCAGAGCGGTCCGCAGGACTACCCGGTCCAGATCAGCCTCCGGCTCGAGGAGGAGTGTCAGATCCGCCACGGCTCCCTCGAGTCGGCCCGGCTCTCGGCGAACCGCGTGATGCTCAAGGAGGTCGGCCAGGAGAACTACAAGATGGTGCTCCGGAAGTTCCCCCACCAGATCCTCCGGGAGAACAAGCAGGCGACCGGCGCGGGCGCGGACCGCGTCTCCGACGGGATGCGCCAGGCGTTCGGTAAGCCCATCGGCACCGCCGCCCGCGTCCAGAACGGCGAGCGGGTGTTCACCATCTACTGTGATCCCGAGGACGCCGACGTCGCAAAGGACGCGCTCCGCCGCGCGTACAACAAGATGTCGCCGCCCTGCCGGGTCGACGTCGAGAAGGGCGAGAAGCTGCTGGTCTCCTGATACGGATTGTTGTAACGAATTACCGGTCATTGCCGGAGACGGGGTCGGCGATGATCGGTAATTGAGTACAGTACTCCGTACGAGACTGCCGGCCATAGTCACGTGGCGGATTACAACCCCCCGGGTATCGAAAGGCTTCAGCTAGTCACGGCCGACAGTACGAGGCCGAAGCGACGCGGCGTCGGTCCGGGGGCCGGCCGCCCGCGACCCACCCGCTTTTTGTTCCGCCGCCGTCTCGTGGAAGTGATGCTTCGCCTCGCCGTGACCACCGCCGCCGAAACGTTCGACCGAATGCGTGATCCGCTCGCGGCCCGTGACATCGACGTCGAACACCTCGCGGCGACGGGGCGGGTGGTCGACCCCCACGACCCGCCCGCCCGCCGGTTCGACGCCGGGTTCGTCTACCCGTCGCGGCTGATGGCGGGTGGTGTCGTCGACGGCCGCCACGGGATCCCGTGGGTGAACGACCGGGACGCGGTTGCGACCTCCCGGAACAAGGCGGGGGTGATCGCGACACTCGCACGGGCCGGACTCCCCGTGCCCGAAACGCGGGTCGTCTCGAACCCCGCCTCGGACGGGGACGTCGCCGCCGCCGCGGCCGACCTCGGCTTCCCGGTCGTCGTCAAGCCCAACTCCGCGACCCGCGGGATCGGCGTCGCGAAGGTCCACGACGCGGATTCGCTTTCGGGCGTGACCGATTACGCCGATCTGGTCCACGACTTCCAAGCGACCGGCGACAAGTCGTACCTGCTCCAGGAGTACCTCCCCGACGCCCGCGACTATCGGCTCATGGTCGTCGACGGGGCGGTGGTCGGCGGGGTCGAACGCCGGCTTCCCGACGCCGCCCGCGAGTCCGGCGGGTGGAAACACAACGTCCACCGCGGAGCCACCGCCGTCGCCGCCGACCCCGACGACGAACTCCGGGAACTCGCGGTCGAGACGGCCGCGGTGCTCGACATCGACTACCTCGGGGTCGACATCCTCGTCTCGGAGGATCGT
>CAZDEJ010000162.1:0-4043 GCA_964504395.1 uncultured Halobellus sp.
CGCCCGAGCCGCGGCGTCGTCGCCGCACCGGACCGGGGTGGCCGGGTTTCGAACGTCGGGAACGACGGCCACACGTTATGAGGGCGGCGGCGGAACCGTTCGGTATGGACGGCTCTGATCGGTTCATGCTCTACGGCGTGTTGCTGGTGTTCGGCGCCATCCTGCTGGGGTTCCTCCTCACGCTCCTGGTGGGGTGAACGCGGAACCGGGTTCCGGGGTGCGGTCCCGGACGCGGGTGGGTGGATCCGTCGACTCTGACCCGCTCGCTGTCGCTCGCGGCGTCGGTACGCGGGGGATGGGATTCGAACCACGGTCGCTCACTACGCTCCCTCCTTCGAATCCAACCGTAGAGACCGACACGCTCCTGTCGCTCGCGGCGTCGGTACGCGGGGGATGGAATTCGAACCACGGTCGCAGCGAAGCTGCTTCCTGCTTCGAATACCTCCGTACGGCTGCGGTCCTCGCTGTCGCTCGGACACGCGAGTGCGGGGGATGGGATTCGAACCCACGAACCCCTACGGGAGCGGATCTTAAGTCCGCCGCTTTTGGCCTGGCTCAGCCACCCCCGCGCGCCTCGTCTTTCCGCGGACGCACCGTTAGTGGTTTCGTTTTGCTCGACGGGGCGAACGTGGCTTTCGAACCGTATCCAACCTCCGGCACCACCTTGGACTGGTTCTGCTCTCCCGAGTAACTGGCATCGGGTCGATAATAGAATACCAGGGCGTACGGGGCACGGACACCTCGGACCCGGGCAGTGCTCCGTAGCTCCGCCGGTACCGGTGCGGATCGTCGGCGCCGTCGGATCCGACGAGAGGACTCCTGTCGAGCAGTTCCGAGGGAGGTTGTGGACGTGTGCACGCCCGAACCGGATCGCTCGATACCGTAGGTAGCATCGAACGGATCCGAGCGGAGCGATACCGTCAAGCCGACGAGGATCGTAGGCGTACATCCAGCAGACACTCCATCGATGAGCAAAACGAAAGTCAGTCTCCGGATCCCGAAAGACCTTCTCGAGAGAACCACCGTCGTCGCCGAGATCACCCGGAAAAGCCGTGGAGAGATCGTGAGCGATGCGCTCCGAGACCATCTCGCAGAGCTCGAAACCCAGGCGGCGTTCAAAGAGGACGTGTTCGATCGCTACCTCAACGGTCGGATCAGCCTGGAGACGCTCGATCGGGTTCTCGACTCCGAAGACCCCGAATCGGCCCACATCTCGAAGGCGCTGTTCGACCGAGGAAACGGGCCGGACGACGACAGCACATCCGAGGTGTAGCGGGGGTTTGGAGGTCCTCTCACGGTACGACTGTGGCCCCTTTCGGATCGTCTCCACGTTCGAGCCGGCGTCTCAGACGGCCGCGTCGCGATCTGTGAAGAATTCGGCGACGCCCGCGGGTTCGTCGGCGGCTTCGAGCGCGAGGAGCAGCTTCAGCCGCGCCTTCCACGGCGGGAGGTCGTCGGCCGGAAGCACGCCCCGCTCGGCCAGCCACTTCCCGCCGCCGGCGGTCCCGTAGACGCCGTCGACGCCGCCGGCGTGGCAGCGGGAGGCGATCACGACCGGAAGTCCGTCGTCCAGCGCCCGGTCGACGGCGTCCGCCAGCCCCGGGGTGACGTTCCCGAGTCCGGTGCCGGCAACGACCAGCCCGTCGACCTCGTCCAGCAGCCGTTCGACCGGGCCGCCCCCGACCCCGAGGCCGCTCGTGACCGTCGCCACGGCGGCGTCGGAGTCCAGCCCCGGAACGTGCGTCGACCGGCTTCCGGGCTCACGATGGACCCGGAACCCCCGCCTGGTGCGGACGGCGACCGGCCCTTTTCCGGGCGAGGTGAACGTCTCCAGTTTGGACGAGTGGGCCTTGACCACGTCGCGGGCGGCGTGAAGCTCCTGGTTGAACGCGAGGTGAACCCCGCCGGCGTCGCGGAGTTCGGGGTAGGCTGCGGCCGCGACCGCGGTCCGGAGGTTCGCCGGGCCGTCGGCGCCGACCTCGTCGGGGCGGCGCTGCGCACCCGTGAACACCACCGGCGTGTCGGGGTCGAGCCCGGCGTCGAGGTAGTACGCTGACTCCGCCATCGTGTCGGTGCCGTGAGTGACAACGACCCCGGCGACGTCCGCGGCCTCACGGACGCGACGGCCGATGTCGGCGACGATCCCGGTGTCCACGCCGAACCCCGGGACCTGCGAGACCTGCTCGACCGACACCTCGGGGTCGGACGGGAGGTCGGCGGCGGCGACGAGGTCGTCGCCGGACAGCGTCGGCGTCGCCCCCTCGGCGGCGTCGGTGCTCGCAATCGTCCCGCCCGTGCTCAGAACGCGGATCTCGGCCGTCACGGGGACTCACCAGTCGACGCTGAGCGTGCCGTCGCCGTGGGGGTCGGGCGCGATCTCCTCGTCGCTCCGGCGGTCGATCACGTGGATCACGCCGCGGTCCTTCTTTGCGGGGCAGACCTCCGCGGCGCGGACGTTCTCGTCGAGTTCCTCCTCGCCGATGAAGTACGACTTCGGGCGCGCCAGCCCGGAGGTGATGTCCATCTCCCAGTTGTCGGCGACCTCCGCACACCGGCCCGCGCCGATGCATTTGTTGCCCTCGAAGATGATTTTGTACGGTTTCTCCGCGATCGGGGGCGCGTTCGCGTCGTCGCCGACATCGCTGGGGTTGGGCGGCGAGCTCTCCTCGCTCATACACGACCGTTCCCGCGCGGTGGTCTTTTCGCTGTCGGTCGCGCCGCCGGCAGCGCTCGCGCCCGCGCGTGCGAGGGTTTAAGAGTGAACGTGACTTAGCCGCGGTATATTCAATGTCACAGGATACAGAGTACGGAGCCGGGCAGATCCAGGTACTGGAAGGCCTGGAGGCCGTTCGAAAGCGTCCGGCGATGTACATCGGGTCGACGGACTCCCGCGGGCTCCACCACCTCGTCTACGAGGTCGTCGACAACGCGATCGACGAGGCCCTCGCCGGCTACTGTGACCGGATCGAGGTCACGCTCCACGGCGACGGCTCGGTGTCGGTCTCCGACAACGGCCGGGGCATTCCGGTCGACACGCACGAACAGTACGACCGGCCGGCGGTCGAGGTCATCATGACCGTCCTCCACGCCGGCGGGAAGTTCGACAACAAGTCGTATCAGGTCTCCGGCGGGCTCCACGGCGTGGGCGTGTCGGTGGTCAACGCCCTCTCGCGCCGGCTGGACGTCGAGATCAAGCGCGACGGTGCCGTCTGGCACGACTCCTTCGACCACGGCGAGCCACAGGAAGGCGCCTTCGAGCGCATCCGCGACCTCGCTCCCGACGAGGACACCGGCACCACGGTCCGTTTCTGGCCCGATGGCGACATCTTCGAGACCGACGAGTTCGAGTTCGCCACGCTTGAGACCCGGCTTCGGGAGCTCGCGTTCCTCAACTCCGGCGTCGAGATCCGACTGGTCGAGGAGGCCGACGCCTCGGAGCCCGGTACCGACGCGCGAAGCGACGACGAGGCGAACCCGGCCGAGCCGGAGCGGCGGGAACGCTCGTTCCTGTACGACGGCGGGATCCGGGAGTTCGTCCGGTACCTCAACGAGACCAAGACCGTCCTCCACGACGACGTCATCTTCTACGCCGACAGCGAGGCGGACATCCAAGTCGAGGTCGCGCTCCAGGCCACCGAGGAGCTCCAGGGATCGATCCACGCCTTCGCCAACAACATCAACACCCGCGAGGGCGGGACCCACCTCACCGGGTTCAAGACCGCGCTCACCCGCGTGGTCAACGACTACGCGAAGGCGGAGGGGCTGCTCGGCGACTTCGACTCGCTGAACGGCGAGGACGTCCGCGAGGGGCTGACCGCGGTCATCTCGATCAAACACCCCGACCCGCAGTTCGAGGGCCAGACCAAGACCAAACTCGGGAACAGCGACGTCCGCGGCATCGTGGAGTCGGTCACCCACGAGAAGCTGGGGACCTACCTCGAGGAGCATCCCGACACCGCCGAGGCAATCGTGAGCAAAGCCGTCGAGGCCGCGAAGGCGCGGAAGGCCGCGAAGCAGGCCGAGGAGCTCACCCGGCGGAAGTC
>CAZDEJ010000163.1:0-3988 GCA_964504395.1 uncultured Halobellus sp.
GGCTCGACGTAGAGGCGACCCAGGTAGTAGCCCGTGGAGAACGTCTCGAACATCCCTATTCGTGTTACCGTACACCAAACCACGACATAAGCCTTTCCGCTGCCCGAGGGATCGGTCCCGACTCACTCGCCGTCGTGCGTGGCCGCGGTCATCGCCCAGACGGCGACGACCCCCAGCGCCGCCGCGGGCACCAGCGGGAGCACGAGCAACGAGGCGATGTAGGGGATCCCCACCGCCGCGAGGAGCCCGGGTCGGACGTAGATGATCCCCGGGATCACGATCGTACACGCCGCGAGCACGCCGACGAGCACCCACCCCCGGGCGCCGAACCCGTCGGGTGTGGGGCCCGGCGCGTCCCCCGCGGACGACCCGGCCGACGCCTCGGCGTCGTCGTCGATCCCGGCCGCGCCGCTCTCCCCGGGGCGGTGGACGTAGCCGCCGTCGTCAGAGTTCACTGTCGGGTATTACGACCACTTTGCCAAAGCCTTCACGCCCCTCGATCAGCTCGTGTGCCCGGGCGGTCTCGCTCATCGGGAGCCGCTCGCGGATCCGCGGCTCGAAGGTGCCGTCCCACACGAGCTCCAGTACCGCCTCGGCCTGCTCCGGCGTCGCCATCGTGGACCCGATCACCGACAGCTGGTTCCAGAAGATCCGCCGGAGGCCCGCGCCGGGGTCGCCGCCGGTGGTCGCGCCGCAGGTCACCAGCCGGCCGCCCTTCCGGAGGCATTTGAGCGACCCCTCGTAGGTGGCTTCGCCGACGTGGTCGACGACGACGTCGACGCCGCGGCCGTCGGTCAGGTCGTAGACGGCATCCACGAAGGACTGCTCCTCGTAGTCGATACCGTGGTCGGCGCCGCACTCCGCGGCGTAGTCGAGTTTGGCTTGCGAGGAGGCGGTGGCGAACACCTCACACCCCGCGTGGGCGGCGATCTGGACCGCGGCGTGGCCGACGCCGCCGGAGGCACCGTGGACGAGGACGCGCTCGCCGGGGGCGACGTCGGCACGGTGGGTCAACATCCGCCACGCGGTCCCGAACACCAGCGCCGCCGACCCCGCGACCGCCCACTCGACGCCCTCGGGAACGGCGACGAGGTTCGACGCCGGCACCGCGGCGTACTCCGCGTGGACGCCGGGGGTGTGCTCGCCGATGATGTGGAAGCCCGGCGAGAGCGTGGGGTCGTCGCGGCGGGGTGCGTCCCCGCCCCCGTCTCCGTCGCCGGCGACGCCCGCGAGCAGCGCGACGCGGTCGCCCGGCTCGAACCGGGTCACGTCGTCGCCGACCGCTTCGACGACGCCCGCCACGTCGCTCCCGGGGGTGTGGGGCATGTCGAGGTCGATCCCCGGGAGGCCGCGTCTGGTCCACACGTCGAGGTGGTTCAGCGCGCCCGCTTTCACGTCCACGAGCACCTCGTCGCGGCCGGGGTCGGGCGTCGGCACCTCGGCGTAGTCGATGACGTCGCGGTCGCCGTGACCGGTGAACTGGACGGCTTTCATACGCCGTCGTGGGTCTCCGGGTACAAAATAGCCCCTGTGGCGGCGCTCGGCTCCGGGCGCCGGACCCGTTCAGTTGAAGTGGTTCAACCGACTACTGGTCGACAACGAATGAGCGAGGACTTCTACGACGTCCTCGGCGTCTCGAACGACGCCACCGAGGACGAGATCGAGCAGGCCTACCGGAAGAAGGCCGCGGAGTACCACCCCGACGTCTCCGACGAGCCCGACGCCGAGGAGCGCTTCAAGAAGATCAAGAAGGCGAAGGAAGTCCTCACCGACGAGGAGAAGCGCCGGGCGTACGACCAGGTCGGCCACGAGCGCTTCAAGCAAGCCGAGAAGCGCGGCGGGTTCGACAACGGCGGTGGGGGCGGTGGCGGCCGCGGTCAGGGCAACCCCTTCGGCGGGATGGGCGGCGGCGGCCAGGGCAGCCCCTTCGACGACATCTTCAACCAGTTCTTCGGCGGCGGCCGGGGGCAAGGAGGGGGCCGCGGCGGCCGGACCCGCCCCCGACAGGGCAGCGACATCCGAACGCAGGTCACCCTCGACTTGGAGGAGGGCTACCGCGGGGTCGAAAAGCAGTTCACGCTCTCCCGCCCCGAGGAGTGTTCCGAGTGCGGCGGCCGCGGCCACCCCGCGGACGCCGACGTGCAGACGTGTCGGCAGTGCAACGGCCAGGGTCAGACCACGACCGTCCGCGACACGCCCCTCGGGCGGGTCCAGCAGACCCAGACCTGCCCCCGGTGCGACGGCGCGGGCGAGACTTACAGCCAGTCGTGCGCCGTGTGTGGTGGCGACGGCGTGACCCGCGAGGACGCCACGCTCACCGTGGACATCCCCGCGGGGATCCGCGACGGCCAGACCCTCCGGATGGAACGGGAGGGCGCGCCCGGCGAGCACGGCGGCCCCAACGGCGACCTCCTGATCGACGTCGCGGTCCGCGAGCACCCCGACTTCGAGCGCGACGGCGACGACCTCTACCACCGGCACGCGATCTCGTTCCCGAAGGCCGTGTTCGGGTCGACCGTCGAGGTGCCGACCGTCACGGGCGCGGCGGAGTTGGAGGTCCCCGCGGGCACCCAGAGCGGCGAGGAGTTCCGGCTCCGCGGCGAGGGGATGCCACACCTCCGGGGCCGCGGCCACGGCGACCTCTACGTTCAGGTGCAGGTGGTGACGCCCGACGACCTCAATCAGGAGCAGCGCGACGCGCTCGAAGCGTTCGCGGCGGCCGGCGGCGAGGACGTGGACGTCTCCGAGGGGTTCTTCGAGAAGATCAAAAACAGCTTCTAGAACCCACCTTTTTACTGCGTCGGGTGCGCCTGCGGCGCACCGCTCCTTGCAAAAAGCTGGGCCAAAAACACCCGCGAGGCTCGCATCCGCTCGCCTCGCGGTACTACTGCTGGACCGCTCTGCCCTGTACGACGCCACAACTGTCTCCCACCTCCGATCGGCCGTTTCGTCCGGTCAGCATAGATCAGTTACTGATAGTACCACTACCGGAGCTCCTCGACGAGGGCTGCAACCGTCTTGTCGACCAGGTCCCTGGCAAGCCGCCCCTGCCAGAAGTCGATATCCTCGTGATCGATCGATTGGACGCCCCACGGGACGATCCGACTTTCGTCCGGTGTGCTGCCCCGAAGCCAACGCTCCTCCGGCATTTCGATGTGGCCATCCATCCAGGATTTCGACGTGAGCGTGACTGCGATGTACTGCTCCCCGTGGAACGGACGTCCCTCGTGATTCGAGAGAACGAGCCAGGGCCGAGTATCGGCGTCACCTTTGAACGGATCGGCGCCGTAGACAACGTCGCCACGTTCGAAGAGCGGAGTTGTTTCGTCGTCAGTCACTGTTCGTCTCTGACGCTCGGGTGCGATTCCTGGGGTGCGTGCTCGCGCCACGCCCCCTCATCCTCGGTGCCGAGTTGCTCGTTGAACAGTTCGGTCGCTCGCCTGTGGCCGCTGTACCCGTCGAGACGTTCGGCGTCGTCGGTCACCGCCCAGTACGTTGCCTTGTGTTCGACCAGGTCGCGATTCTTCAATCGCGAGAGGGCGGTACTGACTGCCCCTTCGTCGATTTCGAGACGGGACGCGATTTCACGGGCTTTGAACGCTTGGTCTGCGTGGGCTGCGAGGAAGCCGAGCACCCGATCCGGTACTGAAAGCTCCGCGAGTTCATCCTCGCTCGTGTTCTCGAAGGTGTCTCTATCGATGGACATCGTTGCCTGTGATACGCAACGCACTGTGAAATGCGTTAGAAGTGAAAGCCACGAAAACAATGAAAAAGTCGGTATCGACTACGAAGCAGCCCGAGCATCACTCGCCAGATGACTAGTTTCCCCCTGGACCGTGGTTCCCAAAGGGGACTCCGAAGCGGCAACTAATGCGTATTCAGTAGTCCGTTTCGTCCGTGCCGGTCTGGAGGGACGCTGCTACGAAATCCGTTACTCCGACCCCGTCTCCTCGTCGATCTTCTGGAGCGTCTCGCGGTGCAGCGTCAA
>CAZDEJ010000164.1:0-3968 GCA_964504395.1 uncultured Halobellus sp.
GCCGGTTCGGCATCACGCGTGATCGCACACGACGCGGTGTACTCCACGTCGTGGACGGAATCGATCGCGGGGTCGTCGCCGCACACCGGACAGTCGTCCTTTTTCGTGATCTCGACGGCGTCGAACTCCATCTCCAGGGCGTTGTAGAACACCATCCGGCCGTCCAGCAGGTCGCCCTTTCCGAGCGCGAACTTGATGACCTCGGTGGCCTGAATACACCCGACAGTTCCGGGGAGCACCCCCAGCACGCCCGCGGTTGCGCAGTTCGGGACCATTCCCGCCGGCGGCGCCTCGGGGAACATACACCGGTAACACGGCGAGTCGTCGCCGCCGGCGAAGGTGGTTATCTGCCCCTCGAACTGAAAGATCGAGCCGTGGGAAAACGGGATGCCAGCCAGCGTACACGCGTCGTTGACGAGGTACCGCGTCTGGAAGTTGTCGGTCCCGTCGACGACGAAGTCGTAGCCGTCGATGAGCGCCTCGACGTTCTCGGGGGTCACGCGGACCTCGTGTGTCTCGACGTCGATATCGGGGTTCAGTTCGGACACGAACGCCGCGGCGCTGTCGACCTTCTTTCGACCCACGTCGTCGTCGCCGTGGATGACCTGGCGTTGGAGGTTCGAGAGTTCAACCACGTCGTCGTCGGCGATCCCGAGCGTGCCGACACCCGCCGCCGCGAGATACTGGATGATCGGCGACCCGAGCCCCCCGGCGCCCAAGACGAGGACGTTGGCGTCCAGGAGGTCGCGCTGACCGTCCGGGCCGACGTCGTCCATGATGATGTGCCGCGAATACCGGTCGAGCTGTGTCGGGTCGAGATCGAGATCTGACATAGCCACGCATACGTCGTCTCCCCGAATAAGCCCGTTGGAGTTGTGCATCCCTCGCCGGTGCCGGTGACACGGCCGCGGACCGACCCGGTCACACCGGACGCGGCGGCCTTCCCGCGACGTCACGGGTGGCCGACACCCGTTGCCGGGGACACGCACTTTTTACGCCACATCGACTAACTCGGGGTATGGCGACGATCAAGATACCAGCGGTGCTCGGCGACGGTGGCGCCTCGACAGTCGAAGTCGACGGCGCGACGCTTGCGGAGGTCTTCGAGAACCACGCCGCCGAACACGGCCCGGGGCTCAAAAACAGCGTGTTCGAGGAGGGCGGAATCAAGGAGTTCATCAACGTCTACGTCGACGGAAGCGAGACCACGGACCCCGACACGACGGTCGACGACGACAGCCGGATCCGGATCATCCCGGCCGCAAGCGGCGGCCGCTGACGCCGCCGGATCCGAGCGACCGACGGCGTAACGCCCCTTTTATATTCGATCGGGAGCAGACCACGAACCGATGGGGCCACAGCGCGACGCGACCGCGGACGACGGGCGCCCGGCGGGATCCGGTGACTCCGGCCGCGACTGGACGACCTACGGCCTCGTCGCGGGCGCGGGGTTGGTGTCCGCGGGACTCGCGGCCTACGAGATCGTCCCCGCCAGCGTCACCCCGCTGATCCGCGACTCGCTGGGGATCGGTTCGACGCTGGCGGGACTGGTCGTCGGGATCATGTTCGGGACCGCGGTGGTCGCAAGCCTCCCCGCGGGTGCGGTGCTCGACCGGACCGACTCCCGGCGGGCGATGGCGGTTGCGGTCGCCGCCCTGTTCGCGGCCGGAGTCGGCGGGTGGCTCACGGGGCGTGCGGGGGTGTACTGGGCGCTGATCGCCACCCGGGTCGTCGGCGGGACCGCGTTCGTCGTGGTGTGGAACGCCGGCATCGACATCGTGAGCCGCGCGGTCGACCCCGCCCACCGGGCGACGGCGGTCGGAGTGTTCACCGCCAGCGGCCCGATCGGGTTCGCACTCGGGCAGGGCACGGGGCCGCTCGTCGCGGCGCGGTTCGGGTGGCCGGCGATCTTCCCCGCCTACACCAGCCTCGCGCTCGCGGGGTTCGTGGTGTTCTGGTACACCAGCCGCGGGTTGGGTGGCGCCCGCGCCGACGCCCCCACGCTCGGGGAGTTCGGGACCGTCCTCCGGACCCGGTCGGTGTGGCTCGTCGGGACGTTGGGGTTTCTGAGCTACGCGCTGTATCTGTTCATCAACACTTGGGGGTCGTCGTACCTGACGGGGGAGGTCGGGCTGTCGCTCGCGGTCAGCGGGCTCATCGTCGCGGTGTTTCCCGCCGTCGGCGTGCTCTCGCGGGTCTCGAGCGGGCTGCTCTCCGACCGTGTGTTCGGTGGGCGACGCCAGCCGGTCCTGGTGGGATCGTTCGGGCTAGCGGCGCCGCTGGTGTTGGGCTTCACCCGGCTGGGGTCGGTGCCGGCACTCGTCGGCGTGCTGTTCTGCGCCGGCTTTGCGATCCAACTCACGCTGGGGCTCTCGTTTCAGTACGTCCGTGAGCTCGTCGACGCCAACGTGGCGGCGACCGCGGTGGCGTTCCAGACCAGCGTCGGGCTGGCGGGGGCGTTCCTCTCGCCCATCGCCGGCGGCGCCGTCGTCGACGCTGCGGGGTTCGACGTGGCGTTCCTGCTCGCGGGCGCGCTCGCGGTCGTCGGCACCGTGCTGGCGTGGTGGGCGCCCGAGCCGGCGTAGTCGGCCGCCGCGTCCGTCTACGCCTCGACCGAGAGGTAGTCGTCCCACAGCGGGATGTCGGCGTACTTGTCGCCGCGGTCGCACAGGATGATCACCACAGTGTCGTCGGCGGTGAGCCCGTGTTCCTCGTGGAGCTGCTCGGCCGCGCACACCCCGGCGCCGCTGGAGGTACCGACCACGAACTGCCCCTCGACCCGGAGGTGGTCGGCGACGAACCCGGGGTCGTACTGCCCGGTGTCGACGACACGGGGATCCTCCGTCGAGTACCGGGTCCGGAGGTCGCGGGCGCGGTCGTAGGCGTCGCCGGTGTCGACGTACAACTTCCCGTCGAGCACCGACTCGTCGTACGTGGTCGGGTGGTAGTGCTCGCCCGTGCGGAGGTACTTCAGCCCGTCGATCGCGTGGAGGGGGTTCGCGGGCTCGAACCCCACCACGGTGACGTCACCCCGATCGTGGAGCCCGCGGCCGGTCCCGGTGATGGTGCCGCCGGTGCCGACACCGGCGACGAAGTGCGTCACGCCGCCGTCAGTCTGGTCCCAGATCTCGGGGGCGGTCGTCGTCTCGTGTGCACGGGGATTGTCGGGGTTTTCGTACTGGTTCGGCCGGTAATACCTCCCGGGATCGGCGGCGATTATCTCCTCGCAGCGCTCGATGACCGCGTCGTAGCCCTTGTCGGCGTCGACGAAGTGGATCTCCGCGCCGGTGTCGCGGACGGCTTCGATCTTCCCGCCGGAGGCGTTGTCGGGCATCACGATCTCGACGTCGTAGCCACGGGCGGTGGCGAGTCTGGCGAGTTCGCTCCCGGTGTTGCCGCTCGTGGGCTCGATCACGGTCCGGTCGGGGGTGAGGTCGCCGCGCTCCTCGGCGCCGTCGAGCATCCCTTTCGCGATCCGGGACTTGATCGACCCGCCGCCGTGGGCCGCTTCAGGAAGGTTGAACCACTCGACTTTCCCACACACCGTCGCCGGGACGTCGGCGTCGAGTTCGATGAGCGGTGTGCGGCCGATCCGTGTGTCGTCGATGGGCGAGCTGTGAGTTTCGGACATCGTAATTGGGGTGTGTTGGGAGCGATCAGGCAAGGGCGTACCGCCTCGGTACGGGGTGGTGGGCGAGCGACACGCTCGGGCCGGCGGGATCAGATTGCACAGCCGACCTCGCGGTAGAGGTAGTGGGTCATCACGTACGTGCCGAGGATGATCCCGGCGCCGGCGAGCAGCGAGTGGAGCGACAGCAGCGCGACCCCGCTGAACAGGTTCGCGATGTTGCAGCCGGGGGCGAGCCGGGAGCCGACGCCCATCAGCACCCCGCCGACGACCGGGTTGTGGAGCCGCTCGACCTTGGGCCACCGGAGCCGGAAGTCCCCCGACAGCTTCGCGGCGACGA
>CAZDEJ010000165.1:0-3960 GCA_964504395.1 uncultured Halobellus sp.
GATCGCCGACCGGAACTCCGGAGTTCCCGAGACCCCGAGATCGACGCCGTAGAGGCTGCCCGCGCCTGCCCCCTCGGCCTCGCGGGACGCGACACAGGCGGTCGTGACGTACGCCGTTCCGTATTCGTCACCCGCGAACGTCACCGACGAGACCTTCCTCGGAGCGAACCGGACCACCCGATCGTGGGTCCCGTCGGGGGCGAACCGGCGGAGCGCCCCGCCGTCCCAGAACGCCGCCCAGACCGCGCCGTCGGCGTCGACGGTCATCCCATCGGGGTAGCCGTCGATGCTGCGCCCGTTGACGAACACCTCCGGGTTGGAGAGCCGTCCGCTCGCCCGATCGTAGTCGTACCGGTAGATGTACCCCGGTTCCGCCGGGTCGACTTCGCAGGTGTCGACGAAGTACAGCCGGTCGAGGTCGGGGGTAAACCCCATGCCGTTGGGGAGCACGCACGATTCCCGGACCAGCGTGAACGTCCCGTCGATGTCGAGCCGGTAGAGCCGTCCGGGGAGCCCCCGGTCCGTGTCGGGCATCACGCCGGCGAAGACCCGGCCTTCGGGGTCGGCGATAACGTCGTTGAACCGCTCGTGAAACCGGTCGGGATCGGGGTCGACCACGACATCGGTCGTCCAGTCGTCCGTCGAGAGCCGACGCACCGCTCCGGCCTCTTGGAACAGCAGTAGCGACCCGTCCCGCTGGATCGTGAACCCGCCGATCCGCTCGTCGCCGTCGACGTATACGAGTTCGTGGCCGTCGGTCGACGGATCGTACCGGTAGACGCGTCCACGGGGGATGTCACACCAGTACAGGTGTTCGTCCTCGGGGTGCCACAGCGGCCCCTCGCCGGTCTCACACTCGATGTCGACGACCTGCTCGGGCGTTGGCATGGTGGACTCCGACGCGGACGGGTCAGTCGTCGATCCGTCCGCCCTGTGGCGCGCCGGTGGTCATCAGGTCGTTCAGCGACTCGAGATCCGTCTCCGCCGGCTGTTCGATCCCCACGAGCGACCCCTGGAACAGGACACCGATCCGGTCGGCGTGGGTCAGCACGGACTCGATGTTGTGGCTGACGATGACGATGGTGATCCCGCGGTCGGCCAGTTGGTCGATCGTGTCCTGGACCAGCCGAGTGGCGTCGACCGAGAGCGCACTCGTCGGCTCGTCGAGGATGATCACGTCCGGATCGAACGCGAGCGCCCGCCCGATGGCGACAAGTTGTCGCTGCCCGCCCGAGAGGAACTCGACCTCGGTTTTGATGTCGACGTCGCGGCCGAGTTGCTCCATCATGATCTCCTCGGCCCGATCGTACGTCTCGTCCCAGTCGATCACCCCTAACGGGCCGAGTCGCTTCCGGGGGAACTGACCCATGAAGATGTTCGTCGCGATGTCCAAGTCGTTCATCAGCGCGAGGTCTTGGTAGACGGTTTCGATCCCGCTAGCCCGCGCGTCCGAGGGGTTGTCGAAGGCCACCGGCTGGCCGTCCTTGTAGATCTGCCCCTCGGTCGGATTATGGACGCCGCTGAGCACGTTCATCAGCGTCGACTTGCCGGCCCCGTTGTCCCCGACAAGCGCAAACACCTCCGCAGGTTGGACCTCGAGCGAGACGTCCTCGACCGCGACAATCCGGCCGAACTGTTTCGTGAGGTCCTCCACGCGGAGCTTCGGCGTTCCGGCCGTCCGCGCGTCGTCCTCGCCGGCGGAATGCTGCTCAGCCGTGGCGGTGTCTTCGAGGCTCACGTCGCACCACTCGCGAGGATGCGAGCCCGGAGCTTGGTCTGTGTGCTGTACAGCACGATGGCCAACAGGAGGACGAGACCGTTGATCGCTTGGATCTGTGTCGCGCCGATTGCCCCGCTGTTGTTCAGCGCGGACTGGACGATCTGTATGAGGATAACGCCGCCGAGGGCGCCGGTGATCTTCCCGCGGCCGCCGAAGAGGCTGATACCGCCGATGACGGCGCCCGCGAACGCCTGGAACACGAGTCCCTCACCGATCAGAGGGGGCACCACGCCGGTGAATCCGGTCAACATCAACCCGGCGATGGCCGAGAGCATACCGCTGACGGTGTAGACCACGATGATGAGTTGCTCGGTATTGATCCCCACCTCGCGGGCCGAACTCTCCGAACTCCCGAGCGCGTAGATCCCCTGTCCGATGGAGGTGTATTGGAGCACGACGCCGGCAATGGCGAACGCAGCGAGCATAACGCCGATCGCGAGCCGCGGGGTTCCGCCGACCTGGGTGTACAGCCCGGGTAGTCCGGTTACTGGCTGTGTCTGCATCGCGGTTTTCGCTCCCTCGAAGATGATCAGGAACGCGAGGGTCTGCAGGAACGGGTTCAGGCCCACCTTTGCGATCATCACGCCGTTGGTGAGCCCGATCAGCGAGCCGACGAGCAGGATGATCGCGAACCCGAGCCACGGGTTCGTGGTCAGCGACCAACAACTCGGGCAGGTTCCCAGAATCATCCCGGTGAACATCGCCGAGAACCCCGCGATCGACCCGACCGAGAGGTCGAAGTGTCCCGACAGGAGGCAGAGGCTCTCCGCTAAAACGAGCAGTCCGATAGGGACGGCTCCCCAGAAGATCAACTCGACCGACCTGAACGTCTGTGGGACCAACACCAACACGCCGAGGAGGACAACGGCCAGGATCGGCCAGATCATGTTGTCCAGGAGCGTGAGGGCCACGTCGTCCCGGTCCCCGAAGGTCCGACCGATGAATCCCCGTTCCGTTGCCATCCTACGCGTTACCCCCAGACGTTACCCCAGAGGAACGGCTGGTCGAAGTTGTCCTGTGTTATGACCACACTGTTGGTCCGGAACCACGGGTGATCGTTCTGCTCCCGAACGATTCCGGGGTCCCAGATCGGCTCGGACCACATTTCCACGCCCTTGTGCTGGCCGGATTCGATGGACAGATCGTCGGCCGTGACCTCCGTGCCGACCTCCGGGATGACGCTGTCGTCCATGCCGCTTTCGACGTACTCCTGCATATAGTGCATCGCGATGGGGTTGTAGAAGTAGTTGGGTTGATCGACCGCCGCGTCGATCATCCCGTCGCCGACGAGTGGGTTGACCTCCGGGCTCCCGTCCATCTGGGTCAGGCAGATATGGCCGTCCTCACCCCGCGGGACGAGCATGTCGAGGTTCCGCAGCGCCTGGACGACACCGAGTCCCATCGAGAGGTTCCCGGAGTAGACGCCGTCGACGCGGCCGTTGGCCTGGATCCACTCCTGGACTGTCGACTGGGCCACGTCGCGGGCGTACTCGCCGTTAAGCGTCGTGACGACTTCCACACGGTCGTTTTCGGCCATCACGTCGAGGAACCCCTGCGAGCGTTGGTTCGCCGACTGGTTGCCCTGAACCCCACGGACGTTCAGCACGCGCCACGTGTCCTTGTCGGGGTACTGTTGTTCGAGTGCGTTGAGCATCTCCTCTGCCGAACTCGCCCCGCCGTCGTAGTTGCTAAACCCGACATACATCGGGATCTCGGAGCTTGACGTGTCGGCGTTCGTCGCGAACACCGGTGTCCCGCCCTCGATGGCCTCGTTGATCGCCCCCTCTGCGGCCCCGGTCTGCCAGACGCCCACCAGGATGGCGTCGTGGTCACCGTTGGCGAACTCCCGGATGTCCGAGACCTGCTTTTGAGCGCTCTGTTGGTTCGGCCGGACATCGAGTTCGATGCCCTGATCTTGGGCGTAGAACTCCGCGGCCTCGATGTATGCCGTGATCCACGAGCCGCCGCGGACGTACGCAGTCATCCCGACCTTGTCCAGGGAGTTGCTGCCGCCGCTGTCGCCGGTGGTAGTGGTGCCGCCGCTGCTGTCACTGTCGCCGCTGTCGCCACCGTCACCGTCGTCACCACCGTCACCGCCGGCGCACCCGGCGATCGAGACGGTCGTGATTGCCGCTCCGGACATCTTCAGGAACTTCCGCCTATCACTACGCTCCATAGAG
>CAZDEJ010000166.1:0-3934 GCA_964504395.1 uncultured Halobellus sp.
CCCGCAGCGGCGAAATCGGCGGCCGAACACCCGGCCGTGAGCCGGTCGGTGTCGGTCAGGATCCCGTAGAGTAGCCCGGTTGCCACCGCCGAGGGAACGGTGTAGTCGGTGCCGACCTCGCTTTCGTGTTTGGCCGGCGGGACCGGTTCGGCACCCAGGTCGTCGAAGTGCTCGGCGACGATGCTCGACGCTGCGCCGTAGTCGGTACGGACGTCGGTGAACGTCCCGCCGCCCCCCTCGCCGGGGTGGTGATCGACGACCGCAAACGGGAGCACGCTGTCGGCGCCCGCAAACCCCCGCGGTTCGTTGTGGTCGACGAGCACTACGTGCTCGGCCGCGACGTCGCTGACGTGGTCGATCGTCTCGATATCGACATCCAGCACCGTCCGGAACGCCCGGTTTTCCTGATGGCGGATCTGCCCGGCGTACTGGAGATACGCGTCGGTGTCGACCTGCTCGGCGAGGCTCGCAACTCCCATTCCGGTTGCCATCGCGTCGGGGTCGGGATTGGGGTGCAGCAGGACCGCCACCTCGTCGAGTTCCGACAGCGCCTCCAGGAACCGCGCTCCCCGCGGCCGGGTGAACTGGCGGATGGCGTACAGCCCCGCGACCAGGGCGGCGGCCCCGACGACCACCGCCGCTGCGACCTCCGAGTTCGCGAGGGCCATCGAGAGTAGACGCCGGAGCATGTCCACTCCGACGTCGGGAAGCGCTACGGCCATACCCCCACCTCAGGACACACGCGTAAGAAGATTGCTTCGTTTCACCGTCCGCGGAGCTCTCACCCGACCATAACAACAGGATATGAACCGGGTACAGCTCGCAAAATAGGCTGTATATTTTTATTTCTCGATAAAAGATCTGAACGAATTACACGTCGGCGGCGTCCGCCCCCGACAGGTACGCCTCGATCGCCGGGCGATACCCCTCCCGGTACGTCGGGTATGCGAACTCGTACCCGAATCCGCGCAGCCGGTCGTTCGAGCACCGCTTGCTCGTCCGGATCCGGCGGCGCGCGGCGTCCGAGAGGCCGGAATCCGACAGCCGTTCCTCGGTCGTCCGCTTCGGTGGCTCGCCGACATCGCACTCGCCGGCCAACCAGTCGGCGAAGTCCCACTTGTCGACGGGCTCGTCGTCGGCGACGAGGACGACCCCGTTGCGGGCGCGACCGGTGTCGAGGAGGAACGCGATCGACCCCGCGGCGTCGTTGCGGTGGACCATGTTCAGATATCCTTCGGTGACCGGGCCCGCCAGATACCGGTCCAGCCGGTAGCGGTCGGGGCCGTACAGCCCCGCGAACCGGGCGACCGCCCCGTCGATCCCGGCGTCGGCGGCGTCGTCGATCGCGACCCGTTCGGCGGCCGCAAGCACCCGGGTCTTCTCGGTCCGTGGGTCGATGGGTGTCGCCTCGTCGACGAACGCACCGCCGTGGTCGCCGTACACTCCCGTCGAGGAGGTGTACACCAGACGATCCGGCGGCGACGCCCGGTCGGCGTACTCCCCGACCACGTTTCGGAGTCCGCCGACGTAGACCTCGCGAGCGGCGTCTGCGCCGCGGCCGCCGGAACTGGCGGCGAACACGACCCACTCGGCGTCGGGGAGAGCCGTGAGAGACGCGGGGTCGGTGACGTCGGCACGGTGCGGTTCCACCCCGGCGGTCGCGACTGCGTCGAGCCCCGCATCGGACCGCCGGACGCCGACGACGTCGTGGCCGGCGTCGCGGAGTTGGCGGCCGAGTTCGAGACCGACGTACCCGCAGCCGACGATGACGACCCGGGCCATCACCCGTCGTTTCGCGCCGCGAGGAACTGGTGGATGGCGGCGAGTTGTGCGAGCGTCATCTCGGTCCGTCCTTCGAGGGCCTGCTGGACCTCCTGGCCCGAGAGGTCGAGGTCGACGTTGGCTGCAAGGGTGTCGACGTCAACCACGCCGGTAGTCATCGCCATCAGCAGATGGTCGCGGAGTTCCAGTACGATCGACTCCGCGTCCGGGCGACCGTCGTCGAGCGCCAACAGGGCCGCTGCGTCCTCGACACTGAGACCGGGGACCGCACCGGCTTCGAGCGCCCGGATCCGGTCGGCGTCGACCCCGGACTCGGCGGCGGCCGTCTCGGTGTCGACCGCGCTGGTTGCGCTCCGAAGCTGTGTCTCGTACGCCTCGCGAAGTGCATCAGGTGACAGGTCGCCGGGGTCTTCGGCCGCGTCGTAGAGCATACCTCACCGGTGGCGGCCGACCGACATTACGTATTCGGTCGTTGACGGCCGTCGCCCGATCCGTGCTCTCCCGCCTTCCGGCCTACTGTGGGGCGGTCGGCGCCGAGCACCGCAGACACAACACGTTGTTATCCACCCAGTTCACATCGGTCGATCCGCAGGCGGGGCACTGGTGATGGTCGGTGTCGTACTCGGTGGTCCCCCGCGGGGCCGCGAGGTCGCCGTCGGCGATGACTCGCTCGACCAGCGACGGGAACCGTTGGCGCTTGTACGACGCCCGCGCCGCGAGGAACGCCCCCGGATCCGCGGGATCCGGGCCGTGGATGTCCTCCCACTTGATCGCGATCTCGCCGTTCGCGGGACCGCGGGCGACCTGCTTCAGCGGCACGACGGCGGCCTGAAACAGCGGTGTCGTCGCCCGTGTCTGCGGGTCCTCGATCTCCGCGTCGGCCGCGCGGTACGCGTCGGCGGCGTCGTCGTATGCGTCGGCGGCGCCGTCGAGTCCGGCCGCCGCCCGAAAGTCGCCGACGAACTCCAGGAAACACGCCCGTTGCACCGAACTCCCGGCGACGTCGGCCAGTTCCTTCGCCTCGGCGACACCCGCGATCGCCCGACGGGTCCCCCGCGCGTCGCGACCGGCCACCCGATAGGACACCGTGGCGACGACCAGGTGTGCGAGTCCTTCCCCGACCCACCCCCTGTCGTCGACATCGAAGGTGTCGATCTCCGGACGGGGGTCGGCCAGTACCCGCCATCCGGCTCTCGTGTACTCGTCGCCGGCGACGACGAAGCTGTTGTCGGCGATCGCCGCGACGGCCGCCTCGTGGTGGCCGCCGTCCTGTGTGTTCATACGACGGGTACGGCTCGGCCATACACAAGGGTGTCGCGTTCGACTCGCTACCCACGCAACGCCGGAGGTGGATTACGGCGGCTCGAGCAGACATCCCCGCCCCCTGCTCCGGGGCGGGTGTCACCCGCGGGTCCGACCGGCGTTCTCCAGCCGCCGGACGCGGATGGCGAGCACGAGAAACGTCGCAAGAAGCGTCAGGGAGACCGCCGCGGCTCCGGCGACGTCGTGAGCGACGATATCGTGGTTGCCGGCGCTGACGAGGTGCGGGCCGAAGTACGTGTGGTGGTAGTCGCCGACGATGGGGAGGAAGTAATCCACGATGTCGTTGAACCCGAACCACACGACCGCGGCCCCGACACCCGGGAGAGTAAACGTGGCGTACCGGTGAATCACGAGCGCCTGGAGCGCCATCCCGAGGTGGCCGACAAGCAGGAACCAGTAGTACGGGTCGCCGCTCGTGAGCACGTCGTTGATCGTGAGCTGCACCACGACCACCCAGAGGCCGTACTTCAGGTTCCCGACGAACGCCAACGCGTGGAGCCACTCCCGGTTCCGGCCCACCTTCCACGACACGAGGCTCGCGACCATCAGCATCGTCGCGGTGGGGCTGTCGGGAACCACCGGCCACATTACGAGCGCGGTGGTTTGGAGTTGGAACCGGTAGTACCAGAACCCGAACAGGGTGCCAACGAGATTGACCGTGACGACCACCCAGACCAACCGGAGCGTCAGCGTCTCCACCCGGGCGGGCAGCGGGGCGAGATACGTCGGGAGGTCGTCTGCCGTGGGGATCGACGCCATCGTGAGGTGGTGTGTGGGTGCGAGTACAAGGGTTGCGGTTGTGTGTCGGTCTTCCGGGAGACTCACTCCC
>CAZDEJ010000167.1:0-3915 GCA_964504395.1 uncultured Halobellus sp.
ACAGCAGGGACGAGCGCCGCAACCGACGGGCGTCACCGCAGCGACCGCAGTGTCGACAACAGCGTCGGCGACGAACCCTCGAAGCGCCGGAGTTGCGCCGCGCCGGTGAACGCGTAGCGCCCCACCAGCAGGCTGGTCGTCATGCTGGTCAGCCCGCCGGCGGCGAAGATCATCCCCATGATCACGAACTGGTACTGGGCGGCGTAGATCGGGTTCGCACCCCCGAGGATCATCCCCGCCATCATGCCGGGGATGTAGACCAACCCAAGCGTCCGCATCGCGTCGACAACCGGGATGAGCGACGCCCGCACCGACTCGGTGACGTGGTCGGCCACCGCGGCCTGCGGCGGGACCCCGATCGCGAGCAGCGCCTCGATCTCCCCGCGGTTGGACTCGATCTCGCTTTTGAACCGGTCCAGCGCAAGGGAGTTCGTCTTCATCGCGTTCGCGATTATCATCCCGCCGACGGGCACGAGGTTCCGGACCGTCGACTCGATGGCGCCCGCCGCGAGCATGGTGAGGATCACCGCCGAAGCGCCCAGCCCGATCGCGGTCAACGACACCCTGAACGCCCGCGGGACCCCGCCACCGCGTTTCCGGGATTCCCACGCCGCGTACCCGACCATCGCCGCGAGGACGACCCCCGAGAACCGGAGCGGGATCGAGAACAGGACGCCGATGAGCGCGCCCATCGCGAGGACCTGCACGAACCCGCGGGCGAAGGACCCGCCGAGTTCCCGCTCTAAGCCGAGATCCCGAACGGACGACAGTCCGAGTACGACCGCCGCAAGCGCGGTCGCGGCGGCGACCTGTGTCAGCCCCGTGATCAGCACCGGATCCTGGAGTTGTGGCGGGAGGTTCACGCGAGCACCTCCCGTGGGGTGCCCTCGGAGTCGACCCGGCCGTCCACGAACCGGACGACCCGGTCGGCGATCCGGTCGACCTGCGCTTGGTCGTGGGTCACGAGAACGGCGGTCCGGTCCGGTTCGGTCAGTAGTCCCGCGAGCAGCGCCTCGATCTCGGCCTGTGCGTCGGGGTCGAGGCTCGCGGTCGGTTCGTCGAGCAACACCACCTCGGGGTCGACAACGAGCGTCCTGGCGATCGCGACGCGCTGGGCCTCGCCGCCGGAGAGGTCGGCGACCTCCCGGTCCCCGTATCCGTGCAGTCCGACGCGCTCCAACAGCTCCGTGACGCGATCCACATCGACCGGGTCGCCGCGGAGCCGCGGGCCGATCGTGACGTTGTCCCGAACCGAACCGTCGCGGAGCGCCGGGTCCTGCGGCACCAGCCCGACACGGGCGCGGAGGGCGGTCGGATCCAGCGTCCGGTAGTCGGTGCCGTCGAGGATGACCGTGCCGTCGGTCGGCTCGTCGAGCCGACACAGCAGGCGGAGCAGCGTCGATTTGCCGGCGCCCGACGGCCCGATCACGGTGAGGGTCTCGCCGGCGGCAACCGAGAGGTCGACGCCGCGAACGATGGTGGTCCCGTCGACGCCGAACGAGAGGCTCTCGGTCGCCAGTTTCGCTGTGGGGGGTCCCATGGGCGGGTCTCACTCGAGCGTTGGCCGGCACAGCGCCTGAGTGTTACGGTGGCTCGGGTCGGCGACCACGCTCCCGGTCGACTACATCGACGCCGCCACCGACTCCGCGACCCGGAGTGCGAGCGCGGCGATCGTGAGAGTCGGGTTCATCGCACCGCCGGTGGGGAACGTCGACGCGCCCACGATCCGGAGGTTTCTGAGGTCGTGGGCCCGGCAGTCGGCGTCGACAACGCTCGTCTCGGGATCGTCACCCATCCGTGTGGCCCCCATCTGGTGGTACGCCGGCCCGGTCGCGTCGGGGCCGACCGTCCACTCGACGTCGACACCGAGTTCGTCGAGGATGGCGTGTTGGATCCGGTTGGCCCGCCGGATCGCCCGCCGGGTCCGGTCGGCGAGCGACCACTCGATATGGGGAACGGGGGTGCCGTGGTCGTCACGAACGTCGGTGTTCAGCGTCACGCGGTTGTCGGCGTCGGGCAGTTGCTCGACCAACCCGCCGATCGCGATGTGGGTGCCGTAGGAGTCTCGCAACTGCGCGACGAGGTCGTCACCCCACGTCTCCGCGCCCAGCGCCTCGGTCACCGGCGAGGGGCCGGCGTAGTTGAGGAACTCCAGTTTCATCCCTTCGATGGGGTCCGTGTCGTCGTAGAACTGGTGGGTCTCGCTCGTGTTGAACCCGACGTGGTTCTGGCGGGTGGGTTCGTCGAGCTGCCCCCCAACCCCCGCGAACAGGTGGTCCATGAAGAACCGGCCGACAGCCCCCGAGGAGTTCGCCAGCCCGTCGGGGTACTGCTCCGATGCCGAGAGGAGGAGCAGTCGGGCG
This sequence comes from uncultured Halobellus sp., assembly GCA_964504395.1. Taxonomy (GTDB): domain Archaea; phylum Halobacteriota; class Halobacteria; order Halobacteriales; family Haloferacaceae; genus Haloquadratum. The sequence goes on from CAZDEJ010000167.1 coordinate 2,364, forward strand.
TTCTCCACGCCGCCGGCCGCGAGGACGAACCGCCGGGCCGACTGTCGGTACTCGGTTCCGTCCGGCGTGGCGTACACCGCGGCCTCGACAGCGTCACCCGCGTCGTCGTGGGCGAGCCGCTGGACGGCGGCGTGGTCGACGATTCGGGCACCCGCCGTGATCGCCGTCTCGACGTGGGATTCGGCGGTGTACTTCGCACCGGAGGGACAGACCGGCCTGCACGTGCCGTAGCCCTGACACGCCGCGCGGCCGTCGTAGGGTTCGGAGTTACGCGCGTTCGGGACCGAGTGCATGTCGATCCCGAGCCGCTCACACGCCGGGGCGAACAGCGAATCCGAGTGCGACGGGGCAAACGCCGGGAGCGGGAACGGCTCGTCCCGCGGCGGCGCGTAGGGGTTGTCCATCGCGCCCGAAACGCCGAGCGCGCGTTCGGCGGCGGCGTAGTACGGCCTGAGGTCGTCGTAGTCGATGGGCCAGTCGACCCCGACACCGTGTGTCGAGTCGAGCGCGAAGTCCCGCTCGTGGAGCCGCATCACCATCCCCTGCCAGTGGAGCGTCGACCCGCCGACACCCTTCACCCGGGCGTCGTTCAGGGGGTATCCCCGGCCGGCGTCGGTGTAGGCGTCCCGCGAGCCGCCCATCTCCCAGGGGTTGCCCATTCCCGGCCGGACGTGTTGTTCCTGCTGACGGCCCCGCTCCACCGGGTCGAAGCGCGGGCCCGCCTCCAGGACCGTCACGTCCGCGCCCGCTTCGGCGAGTCGGTGGGCTATCAGCGCGCCCGCCGGCCCGGACCCGACGATACAGACGTCCGCCCGCGACGATGGCGTGCGGTCGACGCCGTCGCCGACGCCGCCGTCGGCAGGCCCGCCACTCACTGTTCCTCCCCCGTCGGCGACATCGACGGCCGCTGGTAGCTCTCGGTGCCGCCCGGGTGGCCGATCGGGTTCTCGATCCCGACCAACCGGCCGCCCGTCGGCGACGAGTAGAAGGCGAAAAGCAGATCGTTCACGATATAAAAACGGACCCGGTCGGTGAGCGGGCCCTTGGGATCGGGGTCGGCGGTTTCGACCCCGAGGTTCCGGAGCATCCGGTCCCGGGTGTCGACGTCGAGATCGGCGTACGGCGCGTCGTGCCAGTCGCGAGCGACGGCGTCGAGTTGGGCGGCAGCCTCGCGAAGCCCCTCGCGGTACGCCGGACGGTCCGTGACCCGGCCGACGACGTACGAGTCGACGAACGCTCGGCGTTCCCCGACGCCATCGGGGTAGACGACCTCCGCGACCGCGTCCAGGAGGTCCAGGAGGTCCGTCGACGGCGATACCTCCGTTCCGGTGTCGTCGCCGGTGGGGTCGGCACCGCTTCCGTCGTCAGCCCGGGGCGGGTCGAACCGGGCGGCGAGCACGCTACCGCCGACCGTCGCGCCGACGGCCGAGAGCGCCGCCAACGCGTCGCGTCGTGTCAGCTCCACGCCCCCGGATTAGGGAGACCTAAACTTATGGATTGTCCTTCCCGGTTCCGGCCGGCGGTGCGGGTCGGCTGTCGTCGTGTGTGGTAT
>CAZDEJ010000168.1:0-3899 GCA_964504395.1 uncultured Halobellus sp.
TCGGGGTGCTGGCCGGCTGCGTGGGGGCGACCGACGACAGCGAATCCGGAACTGACCCGCCGGGCGAGTCCACCGCGACCGACGCGGCTGCACCACCGACCGACCCAGGTGCGACCGCATCGCCGGCCGACACCGACACGACCACCTCCCCGACCTCGAGTCAGGCACGGTCCGGAACGTCGACCAGGGGCCCGACCGGAGCCCGTCGGCGCCGGCGCGCGTCCGAGCGGCTGAGTCGGAGCGATCGGTCGAACGCGGCATGGGGTTCAGCCCGGGACACGCTTAATGCGATACGTTCCCAACACACGGTATGTCGAGCATTTTTCGGGAACTCGGCCGCCGATCCGCCAGCGGCGTGCCGGACAGACTCCTCCCCGCGGCGGCTGTCGGCGTCGCGCTTGTCCTCACGGTCGCGGTCTTCGGTGCCAACCTGGCGACGATCGTCGGGCTCCTCGCGCTGATGTTGGCGGCGGCAACCGTCTACAGCGCGGTCGAGATCGTCAACGCCTACGAGAAGCGGGCGCTGACGGTCTTCGGGGAGTACCGGCGGCTCCTGGAGCCGGGGATCACCGTCGTGCCGCCGTTCGTCTCGAAGACCTACACGTTCGACATGCGAACGCAGACGCTCGACGTACCGAAACAGGAGGCGATCACCCGCGACAACTCCCCGGTGACTGCCGACGCGGTCGTCTACATCCGCGTGATGGACGCCAAACGCGCGTTTCTGGAGGTCGACGACTACGTGGACGCGGTTTCGGACCTCGCACAGACCACCCTCCGGGCAGTCCTCGGCGACATGGATCTCGACGACACCCTCTCCGAGCGGGAGATGATCAACCGCCGCATCAACGAGGCGCTCGACGAACCCACCGACGAGTGGGGGATCCGCGTCGAGAGCGTGGAGGTGCGGTCGGTCAAGCCCAGCCGGGGCGTCGAGGACGCCATGGAGCAGCAGTCCTCGGCGGAGCGCCGCCGCCGCGCGATGATCCTCGAAGCACAGGGGCAGCGCCGCTCCGCCATCGAGACCGCCCAAGGCGAACAGGAGTCGAACGTGATCAGCGCCCAAGGCGAAAAGCAGGCGTCAGTGCTCCGCGCGCAGGGCGATGCGATCGCAACCGTGCTCCAAGCCCGCGCGTCGGAGTCGATGGGCGAGCGCGCGATCGTCGAACGCGGGTTAGAGAGCCTCGAACGGATCGGCACCGCGCCGTCGTCGACGTTCGTGCTTCCACAGGAACTCACCAGCCTGTTCGGGCGGTACGGCCGGGGGCTTACCGATTCCGACGTCCAGGAGTCCGCAGGCCTCGAGAGCTTGGAGTTCGACGCCGAGACCCGTACGCTGCTCGGACTCGACGACATCGACGAGATCGTCGCGTCGGTTGACGGTGCCGAGAGCGACGACGTCGTCGGCGACCTCGAGGGCCGGGACGGGGAGGCCGCGGCCGACGTGGACCTGAACCTGTAGGGACCCGACGGAACGACACGGGCTTCGACGCCGATCCCGGGTTCGGTCAGTCCCCAGTATCGTCCTCGACCAACGCGTCGTCGGGGTCGCCGCCGACCGGGACGCCGCCGAGGGGGTCGTCGCCAGGGTCGACGCCGTCGACGTTTTCCTCATGCTTCCCGTCGTCGGCGATCCCGAACTCCCCCCTGAGGTTGCGGATCCGATCGCGAATGTCGGCCGCGAGCTCGAACTCCAGGTTGTCGGCGGCGTCCTCCATCCGGGCCTCCAGGTACTCGATCCGCTCGCGTGCCTCCGCCGCGTCGGAGGGTTCCTCGTCCGTCGACCCGGAGCGGTCGGTGTCGCTCCCGGGAAGGGTGATCTCGTCGATCGACTTCTCGATGGTTTTCGGCTCGTAGCCGTGTTCCTCGTTGTACTCCCGCTGGATCCGGCGGCGACGCGTGGTCTCCGAGATCGCCGACGCCATCGAGTCGGTGGTTTCGTCGGCGTAGAGCACGACCTCGCCCGCGACGTTCCGGGCGGCACGACCCATCGTCTGGACCAGCGTGGTCTCCGACCGGAGAAAGCCCTCCTGGTCGGCGTCGAGAATCGCAACCAGGGAGACCTCCGGGATGTCGAGACCCTCGCGCAGGAGGTTGATCCCGACCAGAACGTCGATGGTTCCCAGCCGGAGGTCCCGGATCAGTTCGTGGCGCTCTAAGGTGTCGGTCTCGTCGTGCATGTACGCCACGTCGATGCCGGATTCCTCGAGGAACTCCGTGAGATCCTCCGCCATCCGCTTCGTGAGCGTCGTGACGAGGACGCGCTCCTCGCGGTCGACCCGCTCGTCGATCCGCTCGAGCAGGTCGTCGACTTGGCCGGTGGCGTCCGCGACTTCGATCTCGGGGTCGACCAAGTGGGTCGGACGAACGATCTGCTCGACGATCCGTCCGGAGTGCTCCCGCTCGTAGTCGCCGGGCGTCGCCGACACGTAGAGGGTGCGGTCGGTCTTCTCCTCGAACTCCTCGAAGGTCAGCGGGCGGTTGTCGTAGGCAGTCGGTAGCCGAAACCCGTTTTCGACGAGCGAATCCTTCCGTGATTTGTCGCCTGCGAACTGCCCGCGGATCTGCGGGAGCGTCTGGTGGGATTCGTCGACGACAGTCAGGAAGTCATCGGGGAAGTAGTCCAGCAGGGTGTACGGGGCCGCCCCGGACTCGCGATCGGACATGTGCACCGAGTAGTTCTCGATGCCCGAGCAGTAGCCCGTCTCCCGCAACATCTCGATGTCGAAGGTGGTGCGCTCCTCGATCCGCTGGGCGGCCACGAGGTCACCCTGTCGCTCGAAGTACGCAACGCGGTCGTGCATCAGGTCCTCGATCTCCCCGATCGCGGTTTCGAGCTTCTCGTCCGGGATCGAGTAGTGTTCGGCTGGGTGAATCAGCGCTGCGGGCTCCTCGGAGACGACTTCCCCGGTGAGGGGATCGAGTTTGGTAAGCCGGTCGACCTCGTCGCCCCAAAACTCCACGCGGACCGCGTACCGGCCGTACATCGGGTACACCTCGACGGTATCGCCGCGGACCCGGAAGGTACCCTGCTGGAAGTCGACGTCGTTGCGCTCGTAGTTCAGATCCACGAGCCGCGCCAGCAGATCGTCGCGGTCGATCCGGTCGCCGAGTTCGACCCGGAGCGCCATCTCGGTGTAGTTTCCGGGATCGCCCAGGCCGTAAATCGCCGACACTGATGCGACGACGATCACGTCGTCACGGGTGAGAAGCGACCGCGTCGCGGAGTGGCGTAACCGGTCGATCTCCTCGTTGATCGACATGTCCTTGTCGATGTAAGTGTCGGTCTGCTCGACGTACGCCTCCGGCTGGTAGTAGTCGTAGTAGGAGACGAAGTACTCCACCGCGTTGTCGGGGAAGAGGCTCCGGAACTCCTCGTAGAGTTGCGCTGCGAGCGTCTTGTTGTGGGCGATCACTAACGTTGGCTGTTGAAGCTCCTCGACCGTCCACGAGACGGTGTTGGTTTTTCCCGAGCCGGTGACGCCGAGTAGGGTCTGTTTGTCCATCCCCGACTCGAATCCCGCGGCAAGTTGCTCTATCGCGTCCGGCTGGTCGCCCGCAGGGTCGAACGGGGCATCGACGCGAAACTCCCGGTCGGCCGCCGGCCGGTCGGGCGACAGCGGGCTCGTTCCGGAGGTGTCGCTCATTAAACTACGGTTGGGCGCACACGCACTTGAGGCGGTCGGTCGGATAGGTTGGGAGTCCTGACATCCGTCCACGAGTGAAGCCGTGGGGGTCCCGGTCACGGACCAGGCGTCCCACGGCGGAAAGGTCCCCACGCACCGACGGTGGGGTCGTGAGCCGTGCCAGTGCGGCCCCCAGCCGGGATAGTGGGCTTCATCTACCCCCCGCGAGGGGTACGTATCCGTACCTCGGACTCGGTATCACAGCCCGTGGTA
>CAZDEJ010000169.1:0-3872 GCA_964504395.1 uncultured Halobellus sp.
CGCCCGCGTCCTTCGTCCGGATCCGCTCCTGCCACTTCCGGAGCCGGTGCATCTGCGACCGTTTCTCCGAGGAGAGCGACCGGCCGTAGGCGTCTTTATCCTTCCAGTCGATCGTCGTCGTCAGCCCGCGGTCGTGCATCGTCTCGGTGATCGGCGCGCCAACGCGGGACTTCGACTGGCGTTCGGAGTGGTTGAACGCCCGCCATTCCGGACCGCGGTCGATCTGCCGTTCGTCGAGGACGAGCCCACAGTCGTCACAGACTAGTTCGCCCTGGTCGGCGTCGGTGACGATATCTTCGGAGTCACACTCCGGACAGACGACCACTTCCTCGTCGGTCCGTTCTGTCTCCTGCTCCCGCTGGCGCTGAGGACGCGAGCGTTCCATTATAAGGTTTGTGGTCAAGGGTGGATTTAAACCTTTGTGATAGTACAACAATATGAACTTATCGTGTTCCCCGCAGACGGACGCCGGTCCGGCGAGTCGGACGCCGGCCCTCCCCGCGGCACGCTCGCAGTCGTGTTCCTCGTCCTCGTCGTTTCCGCCGGGTGCCTCTCGGGGGTGAGCGGGTCCGGAACCGGGACTGGGGATCCGACCCGAACGGCCGACTCGGACTCCCCCGAGGGTGTCACCGTCACCGTCGTCGACGTTGTCGACGGCGACACGATCGAGATCGCGTACGCCAACGGAACGCGGGACACGGTACGGCTGCTCGGGGTTGACACTCCCGAGGTGCACGCGGCCAACGACCCCGAGGAGTTCCCCGGGGTGCCCGACACCGAAGCTGGCACGCGGTGTCTCCGGCGTGCCGGCGGAACCGCCTCGGCGTACGCCACGGATCGACTCGCCAACAGGTCTGTCAGGCTGGTGTTCGACGCCGAGTCGGAGCGTCGGGGCTACTACGGTCGACTGTTGGCGTACGTGTTCGTGGGCGACGAGTCGTTCAATCACGCACTCCTCCGCGACGGACACGCCCGCGTGTACGAATCGACGTTTACCGAACGTGAACGCTACGAACGGACCGAGGCGGCGGCCCGGGACGACGGACGCGGGGTGTGGTCGTGCGCGGCGGTCGGCGGCGGCACGGCCGCAGAGGGCGGGACCGCCACCGAACCCCCCATCGAAGTCGCCGAGATCAACCACGATGCCGCCGGTAACGACAACGAGAACCTCAACGACGAGTACGTCGTCCTCCGGAACACCGGCCCCGAACCGCTCGACGTCTCGGGGTGGACCGTCGCCGACGACGGTGGCCACACCTACACGTTCTCTGATGGGGCGGTCGTCGACCCCGACGCCGAGGTGACGCTCCGGACCGGGTCGGGGACCGACACGGCGACGACCTACTACTGGGGGGAGTCCGGTGCGGTCTGGAACAACGGCGGCGACGTGGTGACCGTCCGCAACGCCACGGGTTCGACGGTGGCTCGAGTGTCGTACTGATTCCGAGACGGTCACGCGCTCGGGGAGGGTTTTTGCTCCCGGCAGTCGAAGCCGCACACGATGCGACGGTGCTCCACACGCTACCCGCCGACCGACGCTGACGGGTGGGTCTGATGGCGACGCGCTCCGGACTCGAGACCCGGCTGGCGGTCGTCGCGGGGTTCGACGACCCCCGGGCGGACCTCGAACAGTACCCGACGCCGCCAGGGGTGGCCGCCCACGTCGTCCACACCGCCGACCTGAACGGTGACATCGAGGACCGGGTCGTGATCGACCTGGGGACCGGAACCGGGATGTTGGCGTTGGGCGCCGCGCTCCGAACCCCCGAAGCCGTCGTCGGCGTCGATATCGATCGGTCGGCGCTGACCACGGCCGTCGAAAACCGGCGCCGAGTCGGGACGACGACACCGGTCGGGTGGGTCTGTGCCGACGCGACCGACGCCGGGGTCACCCCGTCCGGACCGACCACCGTGGTGATGAACCCGCCGTTCGGCGCCCAGGACGGCAACGAACACGCCGACCGGGCGTTTCTCGCGGCCGCCGCACGCCTCGCACGGGTGTCGTATTCGGTCCACAACGGCGGGTCGCAGGCGTTCGTCGAGGCGTTCGCGGCGGACAACGGCGGGAGCGTAACGCACGCGTTTCGGGCGACCCTCGACGTCGACCGACAGTTCGAGTTCCACGACGCCGACACCGAGGCGATCGACGCGGAGGTCTACCGGATCGAGTGGAACGGGGCGTAGCACGGGTCGCCACCGCGGGTGTCCCGCGCCGCCGGACGGATTCATTTATACCGGTCGCACTTCTACGATCTATAGTGAGTTCGGTTGCGTCACACCTGGGTCCCCGAGTTCGTACCCCTCCGTCCGTCCCGCAGTACCGATGCCCCCGAGCGCGGGGGCGCCGACAGTCACCCGACCACCGGCCGGCCCTCGACCCGCCGCGCGACCGCACGCCCGGGGCCGACCGATGAGCGTCCGCGACCGGGTCGGGAGCGTGTTCAAAAGCAAGGACGAACTGGACCTGACCGGCGGGTCGATCCCGCGGTCGCTGTTTTTCCTGTCGCTTCCGATCATCGTCACCAACATGCTTCAGGTGGGGTACAACCTCGCCGATACGTTCTGGCTGGGGCGGTTCAGCACCGACGCCTTAGCCGCGATCAGCCTGGGGTTCCCGCTCGTATACCTGTTCATCTCCCTGGGACTGGGGCTCACCGTGGCGGGAAGCGTTCTGGTTGCACAACACACCGGCGCCGACCAGCCCGGCGAGGCCGAGTACGCGGCGTCACAGACCGTGGTGTTCACTGTCGTCGCCGGTCTCGTCGTCGGAGGCGTCGGGTTCGTGTTCATCGACGAACTCCTGCAGGTGTTCAGCGCGGAACCGGGGGTGCTCACCCTGGCGACGGAGTACATGCGGATCATCACCGCGGGGTTGCCGTTCCTGTTCGGGTTCGCGGTCTTCGTTGCACTGATGCGCGGCGCGGGCGACACGGTGACGCCGATGCTCGTGATGCTCGGGACCGTCGTGCTGAACGTGGCGCTGGACCCGGTGCTTATCTTCGGGTGGGGGCCGTTCCCGCGGATGGGGGTCGAGGGTGCCGGCATCGCCACCGTCTTCTCCAGGGGGTCGGCGATGGTGGTCGGCGTCTGGATCATGCTCCGCGGGACCCACGGGATCCGGATCAATCCCCGTGACATGTGGCCCGACCCCGCGTACATCCGGCGACTGCTTCGGATCGGTGCGCCGGCGTCGCTCGAGAACACCGGCCGCGCCATCTCGGTCAACGCGGTGTTGCTCATCGTGACGCTGTTCTCGACGCCCGTGGTCGCCGGGTTCGGCGTCGGAATCAGGGTGTTCTCGATGATCTTCATGCCCGCGATCGCGATCGACCGCGGCGTCGAGACGATGACGGGCCAGAACATCGGGGCGGGAAAACTCGACCGCGTGTCGAAGACCAACCGGTTTGCCGCCAAGGCGTCGTTCCTGCTTCTCGCGAGCCTGGGCGTGCTCACCTTCGTCTTCGCTCCCGACATCATCCGGGTGTTCGACAACACCCCCTCGGTTGTCAGCGAGGGGGCGACCTTCCTCCGGTGGATCGCGCCGACGTTCGGGTTCGTCGGCGTGCTCCGGGCGTACAGCGGCGGGTTCCGCGGCGCGGGAAAGACCCTCACCGCGGCGACGATCGCGGTCGTACTGTTCGGGTTCATCAGGCTCCCGATCGCGTACGTCGCCTCGCAGGGGCTGGTGCCGCTGAACGCTTGGATATTCCGGGGTCCGACCCCCGAGGGGATCTGGCTTGGCTTTGCGGCCTCGGGGATCATCGCCGCGGTGGTGGCTGCGGTCTGGTTCGAGAGCGGGTCGTGGCGGGACGGCGACCTGACCGACGACGTCACCCGTGGGAGTGACAGCGAGGCCGACCCCGACCCCGACC
>CAZDEJ010000170.1:0-3809 GCA_964504395.1 uncultured Halobellus sp.
CGTCGTCCGGGTCCTCGCCGGGGTCCGTCGCGGTGACGGGGGCGTCGGGCAGCGTCACCCGTGCGACCGTTCCGGCGTCGGAGACGTCGAACGCGACGGTGCCGCCGAGGGAGGCAACGCCCCACTTCACGATCCACAGTCCCAAGCCGCTGCCGTGTTCGAGCGCGGTCTCCTCGGTCGCGTCGAGCACGTCGAGTTCGTGGTCGGGCACCCCCGGGCCGTCGTCCTCGACCTCGATGGTGACGCCGGCTTCGTCGGCACCGACGCGGACAGTCACGGCCGGCGCGTCGGTATCGGTATGTTCCACCGCGTTCTCGACGAGGTTCTCGAGGACGACCGCGAGAACCGGGGGATCCGTGCGAACCGAGGGTTCTCCCGGGGCTTCGATCCGGATCTCGGCGTCGGCTCCGGCGCGGAGGTCGTCGCGGATGTCACGTAGGAGAGGTCGGACCGCGACCGACGCGGTGCCGTCCGCGCCGTCGCCCATCGCGTTCTCGATACTCCGGGCTTTCTCCCCCAGTTCGATTACGCCCGCGGTCTTCCGAGTTGCGGTCTCCAGCATCCCCCGGAGGTCGGCGTCGTCGACGCGATCGGCCGCGATATCCAGGTAGCCTTGCACCACGTTCAGGTCGTTTCGAAGGTTGTGGCGCAACACCCTGTTGAGCACCGCCAGCCGCTGTTCGCGCCGGCGCTCGGCGGTGATGTCCTGGAACACGATGGAGTTGCCGACGCTCGTCCCGCCGGCGGCTTCGAGCGGCGCGGTCGTGACGGCGTAGGTTCGCTCCTGGCCGTCGACCGTCCGGGTCACCGTCCCGCCGCTTTCGGCCGGGTTGACGTCGGGTGCGTACTCGGAAAGCTGCCCGCCCAGCGCCGTCCCGACCGGGAGCCCCAGCACGCGCGCCGCCTCGTCGTTACGCTCGATGATCCGCTCCCCGGTATCGACGATCACGACCGCGGTCCCGAGGTTGTCGATCGCGGCGCGGTCGGCGATCCGGCGGGCCGCGGGCACCATCTCGAACATGTCCCGCGAGAAGAACGCGTACATGTCGAACGCCAGGTGAACCGGAAACAGCAGCGGCGTCAGGTTCAGCGGCGGCGTCGCCCCGACCTTCGCGAGCCAGAGGAGAAACGGGAGCCCGGGGAAGATCGGCGAGATCGCGATGGCCGCCGCCTGTGTCCGGTACAATCGGCCGTAGCTGAACACGGTATCGGCCAGGAGGAACGACGCGACCCCGATCATCAGCACGAACCCGGCCGCGTTTACGAACAGCCACGGCTGGTGGGCGTAGGTCACCGTCGCCAGCCCGAAGACGGGGTCGATCCGGTAGCCCGTCCACGCGATCCCGTGGATCGGGTTGGTGACGACGACGAGCGTGTGGAGTATCTGCAGCCCGACGATCGCGCCCATCGCCTTCGAGCGGAGCAACCCGCTCCGCCCGGTGTACTCCAGAGCGAACGCGAGGAAGAACACCCCGATGAAGTTGATTGCGAGCCAGATCGGCACCTCGAAGGCGTACCTGAGCGCCGGGTCGAAGACGAACAGCGCACCGCCGTACGACAGCGCCCACAGCGCCTCACACCCGATCGTCGCGATGAAGAAGCGACCCCCGAGCCGGTTCCGGTACGGCCAGAGGTATCTCATGAAGCCGAGCGAGACGACCCCGGAGGCGATCGACGCGAGCGCGAGCCACGGGATCGGGTGGAGCACAGGTGTCCGGAGAGTCGCCCGTCGCCGTAAAAAAACTCCGGTGGTCGGGGCGTCAGTGGTGTCACCCGAGCGCCGATCCGCCGGCCGTCGCCTCCGGGGTCACCCCGCTGTCGCGAACGAACCGGACGTTCGCCTCGCCGTCCGAGACGATGGTGACGCTCCCGGCGTCCTCCGGCACGGCAAACGCCGTCCAGACCGCCCGGGTGTCGCCCGGCGCAAACAGTCCGGCGCTCGGGAAGCCGGTCACGCCCGTCAGGGGCTGGTGGCCGTACCGCGTCCCCGCAACGTCGGCCGTAAGCGCAGACTGCTCGAACTGCATCGGCTCGCTGCCGTCGTTTGTCACGTTCATCCGCACGAGCAGGAACGTCTGCCCCGACGGCGCGTCGTAAGTGGTTCCGTTCACCGTGAGCGAGCCGGTCGCCCGGGCGTTCCACCGCACGTCCGCGGTGGCGTTGGCCTCGCCGACCGTCGAGACCGCGGAGACGTCGGGGCCGGCGTCCCCGCCACCCGGTACCCCGCCGACCCCGACAGCGGGGCCCACGGTCGCGCCGAGTACGAACGCACCGAGCAGCGCGACCGCAAGCAGGACCGCGGGAACCGGCTGCGTGGCGTACTTCCGGCACCCGGCGACGATCCCGAACCCGTTCGGAGACGACGACGCCGGGGTGGGTCTGTCGGCCGACGACGATCCGGTGTCCCCGGTGCGGGCGGTGGCGGTCCCGCCGCCCGGGAGCACGCCGTGGACGTGGGCCACAACCACCGCGGGCGACGGGATCCGGCTCCCAACCGACTCCGGGACCGGAACGCCAACCTCCCGGAGTCGGCCGAGCGCCCCGTTATCGTCGGTGAAGCGGGCCAGTACCTCCCCGAGGCCGCCCTCCTCGACCGTGTCCGCCAGCGTCGAGCGGTCGAGCAGGTGGATGCCCCGCTGCGACGCAACGCGCTCGGCACCCTCGGCGAACGCCCCTTGTGTTGCGACGACCGCGACGTCGATCCCGTTCTTCGTGCAGAACTGGACGAACGTCCTGATGTGGCGCTCCGTCACCGTCGACGTCGTCGTCGGGAAGACGTAGATGGCACCTCGCTTCCCGCTCGAACGTTTGCCCGTCACGAAGTGCGTCCCGTCGGCCCGCTCCCGGACCGAGGTCTCCCACCCCTTCTCGTTCCACAGCGCCGAGAGGAACTCGACGAACGCCTCGGGGTCGAGTTCCGGGATCACGACGACTCACCCCGGCGTGCGAACAGCGCGGCTGCGGCGAGCACCGCTACGACGGCGATTCCCGGGGACAGCGGGAGGCTCGACTGCGTCTCCCCCGACGGCGACAGCGGCGTCCGGGTCGTAACGGGGTACGGCGTCGCGGTCGGCGTGGCCGTGTCGGTTGCGGTCGGGATGGCCGTGCCGGTCGCCGTCGAGGTGTCAGTTGCGGCGGGTGTCTCCGTCGGCTCCGGCGGGAGGTCGACGACGGCGGTGTCGTTTACCGGCGCCCCGCCGGCGGTGTAGGCCGGAGCGCCGGGGGTGTACGACTCGTCGGCGGCCGCTCGGACGATTTCGGCGCGCAACTGCTGGGTCTCGAACAACGGGGTCCCGAGTTCGGCGACGATCGCGGTGTGGCGCCCCGGTTCGAGGTAGTCGGAGCGGCCGACACCCTCGCCGCTCCCGTCGACCAGCCGGACGAACCCGCCTTCGGGGAGTTCGGCGCGGGTCAACTCGACCGTGGTCCCGTCGACCGTCTGGTTCCGGAACCGGACGGTCGGATCCGGGGCGACGAGGTGGATCCGCCGTTCGGTCTCGGCGAAGTGCTCGCGGACCCACAGGGTTGCGTTGGTGCCGCGGGAGGCCTCCGAAAGATCGAACGCGGCGGTGAAACTGCCGTCGTCGACGGTCGCCTCGCGGAGCAGGAGAAACGCGTCGGGGTTCGTCGACCGAAGCCGGACTTCGAGTTCCGTGTTGGGCGCGCGGGTCGTCCGCCCTTCTACGGCGAACGTCTCGTTGTCCCACGGGTAGTGGGTGGCGTCGTCGGGCGCGAGCGACACCGACTGCCGGCGGAATTCGAAAGCGGTCGTCGCGAGCGTGGTTCCTTCGTCGACGAGCCCACTCTCC
>CAZDEJ010000171.1:0-3696 GCA_964504395.1 uncultured Halobellus sp.
GAGTCGAAGCTCGACCGGTTCGACGGGTGGTTCGAGCGGTGGGGGCCGGTGGTCGTGCCCGTGACCAACGCCCTGCTCTTTACCCGGGGGATGCTCACCGTCCCGGCGGGCTTTGCGGGGATGGGTGACCGCCGGTTCGTGGTGCTGTCGGCGGCGGGCACGCTCGTGTTCGAGGTCGCACTCGCCGCGTTGTACCTCTACGCGGGGACGCTGCTGTAGGGTCGTCCGGAGGGTTTTTCGAGACAGGTCGCCTGGGCCCCACGTATGAGCGACTTCGACGCCGAAGCCGAGCGGGAGCGGCTCCGTGAGAAGTACGAGGCCGAAGCGGAGAGCCGAAAGCGAACCCAGCAGATGAGCGAGCTCCTGCTGAAGGGGGCGACGATGACGAACAGCCACTGCGGGGAGTGCGGGTCGCCGATCTTCCAGTACGAGGAGCAGACGTTCTGTCCGAGCTGTCAGCGGGCGGTGGGGGCGACGGACGGCGAAGCCGAAGCGGGAGACGTCGACGCCGGAGCGGGGGCCGGCGAAGCTGAAGCGAGGGACGCAAACACCGGAGCGAAGGGCGGCGAAGTGGAAGCAGGAAGTGCCACCACCGGAGCGGAGTCGATTCCCGGGACGTCAGCCGGCGTCGATGCGGGTGGCTCGGACGACCCGACCGACCCCGGCACGGCAAGCGCGCCGGCAGGAGCCAGCGGGGAGGAGCCGACGACCGAGCCCGGAGACCCGACAGTTCCATCGGGAGCGACGCCGGAGCCGGAAACGCCGAGTCCGGAGGGCGTGGCGGCGTCGAACGGGGTCGGTGCCGCCGACGCGGCGGGCGACGAGCGGGACGGTGGGGGGAGTCGGGCAGGCAACCGCGAAACGGCGACCGGGACTCCGGAGAGCGCTGCACCCGAGTCAGCCGCAGGGGGCGACCGCGCGGCACCGACCCGACAGGCCGCCCGGGAGTCGTTGCTTGCGGCAGTGACCCGGCACGCACGGCGTGCGGCCGACACCGACGAGCCACGGCGGGCGAGGGACCACTTGGAGGCCGCGCGGACGGCCGCGGCCGCGCTCGAGGAACTCGACGACACCTGATACGGAGTGTTGTAGTCAAGTACCCCGTCTCCAGCAATAGCCGGTAATTCGTCATACCGTCGGCCACAGTCACGTGACGGATTTCGATACCCCGGGGTATCGAGAATCTCCACGTATCTATGTCAACGGCATTACAAGAACCCGAACGGGTGGCTCCGTCGGCCCCCGGGTTCGGTGCCGGGCGTGAGAGCGCGCCGGGTTTAGGTTACACTAATGTCGCCTGGGGTATATCCGCGTACGGTTCGAAGGGCGTGTATGGCACGCGAAGTTACCCACGACGCCAACGGACCGACACCGATCGACCCCGACGATCACGACGGCGACATCTACGTCTGTTCGTGCGGACTGTCCGACGATCAGCCGTTCTGTGACGGGTCACACACCGCCACCGCCGACGAGGAGGACGGAACCACCTACAAATACGAGAACGACGACGACGAGGAGCCCCGACACGCCATCGACTCGATCGAGTACGCCGACGACTGATACTGTCGACCGTCGTCGCGTGAGGGGGTTCGACACTCCAGGGTGTCGGAGGTCTTCGCGCGGATGGACCCGTCAGCAGACTCGGTTTTTTCGTAAGGAGCCACTGCCACGTTACGTCACGAGCGTCCCCGCCAGTCGTAGCCTGATGTGGCCCAGATACGGGATGCGGAGCCGCGCGGTTCCCCGGACCCACTCCGGGCGGACCGGCCCGGCGATGTTCGACGCCTGGTCGTACCGGGCGTTGGCGTCGCCCTTCGTGATGAACCCGTCGTGAGGAGCGGGGCAGTTCGAGAGCGACTCGCAGTCGTCGGCGTTCAGATACGCCGGGTTCGCCCGGTCGTACCAGTTTTCGCCCGCCTCGACGTGGAAGTGCGCGCGGTGGATGATCGGCGATCCGACCCGGTCGGGTGGGTCGTAGATGATCACCGACCCGTTGCCGTCGAAGCTCCGGTAGCCCTCGTCGGTGCCGATCTCGACGGTGACGATGCCGGCCTGCGCGTAGTCGGGGGTGAACCGCTCGGGGTCGGTGACGAAGATCAGGTCGCCGCGCTGCATTTCGGGCTCCATACTCCCGCTTTCGACCGCGACCATCGGGGGCCAAACCCCACTGATCGCAAACAGGAGAAGTCCGACGGCGAGCACGCCCAGCGCGCTGTAGATCGTCTCCCGGATGAACAGCAGCGGGCCGCTGCGGGCGGTCCGGAACCGCGTGAGGAGGCTCTCGTCTCCCCCCGCAGCCCGCGACCCCGGCTTGGGGCGTGGCGGGGCTGCCGACTCCCGGCAGGGCTCCGTGAGGCGCGGTGGAACGGTGGAAGCAGCCTCGTCGGAGGGCGACGGATCCGGGGCGCCCGCATCCGACCCGTCCCCGTCGGCGTCGGCGCCAGGATCGGTCGAGGACCGCTCTGTGGGCGTCCCGTCGGTTCCCTCCGTCGGTTCGGAGTCCGGGTCGGTAGGGGCGTTCGGGTCGCCCGATTCGTCCGTCATCGGCCGTTCATTCCGGGCCGCCGCGTTTCAACCTTCTGGGCCGATCGGTCGGTGCAGCACGCTTTTCCATGCTAGCCACGTTCGGAGGGGTGTGCCGCTGGAGACGCCGGTCCGCATCGTGACGGAACTCGCCCGCAGGGGGTACAACGCCGAACAGGAGGCAGTGACGCTGCTTGCCGGCGCCAACGTCCCCGAGCACGCGGTCGCTGCGGTCGTCGATCACGCCGCTGACGATGCGCTCCGGATCACCGCGGCGGACGTCCGGGCCGCCCTCGCGGATGCGAACGACACGGGGCGCGCAAACGACTCCCAAAGCGGGGCGGGTACCGAACCCGAGCCGACGGCACCGCCCGGTCGTGAGGCCGCCGACGAACACCCCTCTGTTTCGACTGGAGATGGGTCGTCCGAGTCGGTCGAAGCCGGTGTGAGCCCGATTGTCGGGGTTGAATCGGAACCCGGGGGTGATAGCGGGGCTGGACCGGAAACCGTGGGTGACGAGGTGGACGGGGCGGGGACGACGGACCCGGCAGGCGGGCCGGAACCAGCGGAGCGGGTGGACCCGGCGGAGGCGCCGACCGCGACCAGGCCACCGGAGTCGACGCCGGGTGCCACGGAGGGGGCTGCGACCCGGGCCGTGGACCCGTCGCTCCGCTCGCTCGAAATCGCCGGCGACGTGACCGGGCGCAGCACCGGGACCGGGGAGTACAGCGACTTCGTGACGGTGTTTAAGGACCGCTACGAGAAGCTCTCGAAGCAGCTTCGGGGTCGGGTGAACCACCGCCCCGCGGCGGCGATCGGGTCGATGAACGGCGGGGCCGACGCCGCGATGATCGGACTGGTCAACGACGTCCGGTCGACGAAGAACGGCCACTGGATCGTCGAACTCGAAGACACCACCGGAACGGTCCCGTGTCTCGTCATGAAAGACCGGGAGTTCGTGGGGATGGTCGAGGAGCTCCTGCTCGACGAGTGCGTCGCGATCGAGGGCACGCTGTCGGACGACACGGAGATCGTGTTCGTCGACGCGATGTACGTCCCCGACGTCCCCCGGACCCACACGCCGAACACCGCCGACAGGCACGTCCAGGCCGCGTTGGTGTCGGACCTCCACGTCGGAAGCCAGGAGTTCGTCGCCGACGCGTGGGACCG
>CAZDEJ010000172.1:0-3629 GCA_964504395.1 uncultured Halobellus sp.
CATCGTCGACGATATCCTCGGGAGCGGTGACGACGGGCCGAACCCAGTCGTCCGCTGATTCCGAGGCCGACGGTGCGGCACCATTTTATTTCACGCTCGGGCCGCTCAGTCGGTACTAATTACTCGTGGCTCCGCCTACCGGGTACTGTCGTCGCGGACTGCACCCAGCAGTACACAGCGAGACCGTTCGTACGTGGTGGATTCCGTGCACCTACCTCCGATAGTCGTTCGTTTCGCGGTCGCTCGAGCGAATACGGCTGCCGCCCGCCGCCCGCCGGCCGACGGTGGACCGATACTATAACACGGACGGGTCTCAATAAGCGATACATCATCGTCGGTGCACTGCCTCGGCGGCGGTTCGGGCGGTCGTGCTGATCACGCTCCGAGGGGGCACCGGCGGCCATCGAAGCCATGTCGATCACAGCCAAAGTCCACATCGAGCACGAATACCTCGCGCTCGTCCCCACGCTGCGGGCCCTCGACGGCGTGCGGATGCGCGTCATAACCCAGGGGACGACCGATCCCGGATCCACGCACTTCCCGTTCCTCATCGAATACAACGACGCGGCGGAACTCGAAGCGACGCTCGCCGAGGACGGAACCGTCGAGGCGTTCGAGTTGATCGACCGCACCGGCGACACCGCGATCTACTACATCGAGCACACCCCGCAGACCCGGCTGATAAGCAGCATCGTGACCGACGAGAACGGCTTTCTGGTCCACACCGAAACCAAGGACAACGGGTGGCTGGTCAACCTGCTACTGCCGAACCGCGCGGCGTTGAACACGATCTGGGAGTACGCGATCGCCAACGACATCGCACTGGACATCATCGAAATCTACAGCAACGACGACGCCGGCGGGGAATCGTCGTACGGGCTCACCGACGAACAGCGGGCGGCGCTCCAACTCGCGTTCTCGGAGGGCTACTTCAACGAACCCCGGGACATCTCCCTGGGGGAGGTGGCCGACCGGATGGGGCTGTCGTCGACGGCGACGAGCGGTCGACTCCGGCGTGGGATGCGGAACCTCATCGCGGCCACGATCGCCGAACGCGACCGGTCGGACTGACTGTCGTCACGCTCCACGCGACGGGGCACCGACCGCGCTCAGCTGAGTTCGACCCGGTCCCCGACTTCGAGCGTCGGCCGGTCGGCCGCCGCCGGGACCCGCGCGAGGATCATCACCGCGAAGTAGTGATCGAACGCCTCGGGGTCGGCGAACTCGGGGAAGGTGTCCCGTCGCTTCCCGATGAACTCCTCGCGGAACCCCTCCAGCGCCTCGCCGGTATCGGGATCCCGTGACGGCACCACACACCGGCCACACGGCGTGATCCCTTCGAAGCGCACACCCCCGATCGCGAATTCAGGCGCGTCGGCGCCGACGAAGCGGTCCTCCCAGAACGCTGGAACGCCGCTCACTTCGACGTTCGCGCGGAGCCGACGCCGAACGCTCCCGACGGTGAGGCTGTCGAACCACGACGCGATCGCCTCGAGGGTCGCAGTACTGACGACCGACGGGCCCATGCCCGGGCGGTCTACGAACCCCCGTTCGTCGTTCCGCTCGAGGGTGAATTCCGTTCCGAAGAAATCGCTGAACCACGCCGACGCGCGGCCGCGATCCGCCGGAAGCGCAAACTCGACGGCTTCGCCCGCGCTCGGATCGACGGTCAACCGCCCCGACTCGGGGTCGAACGTCGTCGTGAGCTCGTGGACCGAAGCGGTGCGCTTCCCGTTGAGCGGGTCGCCATCGGCGTCGAGCAACGCGAACTCGCGGTCGCCGCTGAGGGTTCCACTCGCCCGCACGGCTGCCGTGTCGACGTCGACACCGTCGAGTCCCTTCACCGGATAGGTTCGGAGGCGTTCGAGCCGCGCCATGGCTACTCCTCCGCCGGTCCCGGTATGGTTATTTCGGTTTATACACCGGCTGGAGGGCGGTGGCATCCTTGCTGTACCCGAGCCAGACGCTAAGGACGGCCGCCACCGCGATCATGTAGACTGGAAACAGCGCCACCATGACGTAGCCCAGCGTCAGCGGGGTTAGGGCGCCGGTCCAGAAGAGCACGCCGACCACGGCTAGCCCGACAACCGCGCCGGTGACCATCCCTAATCGGTACGCACGGGCGGCATCCGGGCCCGGTGGAGGGTGTTCGTCGCTCATATCTGTCATACGAACTTGATCAAAATAAGTCGTTTGTCCGGCGTGGGCGCCACCTGCAGCCGGGATAAAAATACGCCACTATCAGGGTCACCTTTTATTTGGGTCTGTGTCCTCCCTCTATGAGATGTCAGGAGAGTCCGACCATCCGAACCATCCAAGTGTAGATCAGTCCGATCGCTCCGTTCCGCGGAACCTCCGTCAGACGGGCGACCCGGGAATCGAGATGCTCGTTTCGACCCGCGTCCGCAAGTCGCCGTTCTTCCACAAGTCGTTCGTCGAGAACGGCGCGTGGCGTTGCTCCGTGTATAACCGGATCTATCACCCGCGCGGCCTCGTCGAGCCCGAAGACGGCGGTGCGATGGCGGAGTACGACGCGCTGACTAACGACGTAACGCTGTGGGACGTCGCGGTCGAGCGGCAGATCCGCGTGAAGGGCCCCGACGCCGAGGCGCTGACGAACTACGTCGTCAGCCGCGACGTGACCGGCATGGACCCGATGGACGGAAAGTACGTGATCCTCTGTAACGAGGACGGCGGCGTCCTCAACGACCCGATCCTGCTGCGCCCCGAAGAGGACGAGTTCTGGTTCTCCCTGTCGGACTCGAACCTGATGCAGTGGCTGCAGGGTGTCAACGTCGACAACGAATTCGACGTCGAGATCGACGAGATCGATGTCGCCCCGATGCAGATTCAGGGCCCCAAATCCGAGGACGTCATGGTCGATGTCGTCGGCGAGGAAGTCCAAGAGATCCCCTACTACGGCCTGATGGAGGCCGAGATCAACGGCGCCAGCGTGCTCATCAGCCAGACCGGCTTCTCCGGCGAGGCTGGCTTCGAGATCTACGTCCGGGACGCCCACGAGAACGCCGACAAGGTGTGGGACCCGGTCCACGAGAGCGTCAAAGACCACGGCGGTCGCCAGATCGCGCCCGGTCACCACCGGCGTATCGCGGCCGGAATCATGTCCTGGGGGCAGGACATGGACTTCGAGACCTCGCCGTTCCAGGTCAACCTCGGCTACCACGTGCCGGACGACAAGGAAGCCGACTACATCGGCAAGGAGACGCTCGAGGAGCAGAAAGAACAGATCGAGAACGGCAACTACCCGTTCACCCACAAGCTCATCGGCCTCAAGATGGCCGGCGAACCCATCCGCGACTACGCGCCGGACTTCTGGCTCATCTCCGACCCCGAGACGGGCGAGGAGTGCGGGTACATCACCTCGCCGTGGTGGAACCCGGATCTGGAAACCAACATCGCGATGGGCTTCGTGCCCGCCGAGAAGATCGAGGAAGTGACCGACACGCCGCTCAACGACGAGATCTACGACGAGGAACTCGACTTGGAGTTCCAGGTTCACCTCCCCGAGGAGTACTCGGAGGAGCCCGGCGAGTCGACCTTCGCCACCGTCGCCAAGGTGCCGTTCAAGGAGTCGGTCAACCCGAGCGCCCGCGAGCAGGCCAAGCTCA
>CAZDEJ010000173.1:0-3625 GCA_964504395.1 uncultured Halobellus sp.
CGGTAGCCGTGGAGGTCGAGCGTGACGTGGTCGAACCCCAGGTCCGAGAGGTGTTCGCGGGCGGCGACCGCGAAGTCGTGGTTCAGCGCGGCGTCGAGTTCGTCGGGGTCGATCTCGATCCGGGCGAGGCCGTCGTGGTCGCGCACCCGGAACTGGGAGAACCCCCACTCCCTGAGGACGCGTTCGGCGGCCTCGATCCGCGAGAGTCGCGCGTCGGTGACCTCGAGTCCGGTGGGGATCCGCGAGGAGAGACACGCCATCGAGGGTTTGTCCGCGACCGAGAGGTCGTAGCCGTCCGCGATCGCCCGGACCTCGTCCTTCTCGATCCCGGCCGCCAACAGCGGCGAGCGCACGTCCAGCTCCTCGACGGCTTGGAGGCCGGGGCGGTGGCCCTCGCCGGGGTCGGAGGCGTTGGTGCCGTCGCAGACTGTGGCGATGTCCAACTCGTGGGCCGCCTCGTACATCCGGCCCAGCCGCATCGTGCGGCAGTGGTAGCACCGATCCTCGTCGTTGGCGACGAACTCCGGGTCGTCGAGTTCGGAGAATTCGACGACCTCGTGGCGGATCCCGATCTCGTCGGCCACCCGGCGGGCGTCGTCGAGTTCGGCGGCCGGGAGGGTCTCGGATTTGGCCGTACACGCCACCGCGGCGTCGCCGAGGGCGTCGTGGGCAAGCGCCGCGACGACCGAGGAGTCGACGCCACCCGAGAACGCGATCAGGACGCCGTCACACTCGGCGAGTGACTTCCGAACCGCCGCGGCCTTGTCGTCGGGCGTAGTCGCGTCGGCGTCGGTGTCCGGGACGTCGCTCGGGTCGGGTGCGGCGTCCGATCCAGTGTGCATATCGCAACCACTAGCGCGGAGTCGCAAAAGCGCGTTGTCGTGGGCGCGGCGGGCAGGGCGATACGCTCGCGGTGTTTCGGGGCGTCCGTGGCGTCGATGGGCGCTAAGACGTGTTACGGGCGAACGGATCGCCTCCCGCGGGTGGGATCGAAGGGCGCGCCCGGAGTCGTCGTCGCAGTGCCGATGGCTCATACTGTCGGCTATCGTCACGTGACGGGTTTCGACACCTCGGGGTGTCGAACATCTTCACGTCGGTATAGCCAACAGTATCAGGTCCCGTCGCGTCAGTCGTATCGAAACTACCCGTAACGTTTTGTCGGATGCGGAGCCAACGGCGCTCGAATGGAGTTCGAGGCAATCCCGGGGGTCGGCGAGAAGACCGCGGCCGCGCTTGCGGACCTCGACGGCGCCGAACGGGCGTTGGAGGAGGGCGATATCGCCACCCTGGCGCGTGCGCCCGGACTCTCGGAGGGGCGAGCGGCGGTCATCGCCCGCGGGGCGATCCGGCGGCGTCACGGCGACGGCGGCGGGTTTCTCGCCACCGACCGCGCCCGGGAGGTCTACCGGGACGTCCTCGACCTCCTCAGGGAGCGAACCGTCACCGACTACGGGGCAAAACGCGTTGCAACGTTCTACCCGACGGCGTCGGCATCGCGGATCGCGGAGGTCCGGGAGTTCGTCGACCGCGCGACCGACCGCGACCCCGATCCGGCGGTGCGGGACGCCCTGGCCGGCGTCGAACCCCTCGCACCGCCGCCGACCCGACGGGTCCGCGACCGGTGTCTCGCGACCGTCGACGCGGAGCGGTTCGCGGCCGCGGAGGACGCGTTCCCGGAGCTCTCCGTCGAGGTCGTCGAAACCACCCGTGACCTCGCGGAGTTGGCGCGATCGTACGCCACGGTGATCGCTCTCGACGAGCAGTTCGCCGGTGTCGATGTCGACGGCGACGTGCGGGTCCGCCCCGACGCGACTGACGCGCCCGACGAGATCGTGCCCGAGCGCGTTCTCGCCTTCTTTGCGGAGAACCGCGGGCGACTCCTCGCGGCCGCGGAGGTCGCCGAGACGGCCGATCTCGACCCCGACTGCGACCTCGACGCCCTCCGCAACGCGCTCGGCCGTGTGGCCGACAACGGCACCGTCGTCGGCGACGCCGGACTCGACCGGCTCGCGACCGCGGTCGACGACCTCGACGCCGCGGTGGGGACCGCCGAATCGGTCGCCAACGACCGGTTGCGCGACGCGATCCGGGAGCGGGACGTGACGATCGACGGGACTGATTTCCTCTCTCTCGTCGAGCAGGGCGCCCGGGTCGACTCCCTCCTCGATCGGGAACTCGCCGACGAGTACGCCGACGCGATCGACGCCGCCCGCGAGCACCTGGTCGGGGCGCTTTCGCTCGAACCCGAGGAAGCGGGGTTCGCCGAGCGGGCGTTCCCCGAGGATCCCGCGTTTCCGGTAGCCCACGAGGAGTCGGTGATCTCGCGGCTCCGGACCGAGCTCAAGACCGGGCGGGACCGCCGTGCCGCCCGGCTGAAACGGGAACTCGCCGCCGACCTCTCGGAGCTTCGGGACCCCGCGGAGTCGCTGGTGCGCGACGCCCTGGAGGTCGACGTCGAACTCGCGGTCGCGCGGTTCGCCGCCGACTTCGAGTGCACGCTGCCGACGTTCGTCGGGGAGGGAGACGCCGCCGACGCGGGCGACAGCGACCACGGGATCGCCATCGACGGGGGCCGGTCGCCACTCCTCGACGTCGGCTTCGCGGACGTCGACCCCGTCGACTACGCGGTGTCGGGACCGACGCTGCTGTCGGGCGTCAACTCCGGCGGCAAGACCTCGACGTTGGATCTGGTTGCGCTCGTGGTCGTGTGCGCTCAGATGGGGCTGCCCGTCCCCGCCGACCGGGTCGAACTCGAACGGTTCTCCGAACTGCACTACTACGCGAAGACCCAGGGAACACTCGACGCGGGGGCGTTCGAGAGCACGCTCCGTGACTTCCGGGGGCTCGCCGACGGGGCCGAAAGCAGGCTCGTCCTCGTGGACGAACTCGAGAGCATCACCGAACCCGGCGCGTCGGCCAAGATCGTCGCCGGGATTCTGGAGGCGCTCGAGGAGCAGGCCGCGACCGCCGTCTTCGTCTCGCACCTGGCTCGGGAGATACGAGCGGCGGCCGACTTCGACGTCGCGGTCGACGGGATCGAGGCACTCGGGCTGGAGAACGGCGAGCTCGTGGTAAACCGGTCGCCGGTGAAAGACCACCTCGCGCGGTCGACCCCCGAGCTCATCGTCGAAAAGTTGGCCGACGGCGACGGCTCCGGGTTCTACGATCGGCTGCTCCGAAAGTTCTGATACTGTCGGCTATCGTCACGTGACGGGGTTCGATACCCCGGGGTATCGAACATCTTCACGTCGGTATAGACAGCAGTATGGAGTAGCTGGGCGAGCCCGGCGGCCGCGTCGGCGGCTGGGGAACGGTTAAGTGGATTCCTCGCCGTCATCCACCTGATGAGCGAGGACCCCGACGAGGGGATGTTGTCGTGGGACGAGTCGGTGTTCCGCGACGAGCACGTCTTCGAGATCGATTACGTGCCCGAGACGTTCGCACACCGGGAGACGCAACTCGAGAGCCTGAAGTACGCACTCCGGCCCGCGGTCCGCGGATCCCGTCCGCTCAACACGATGGTCCGCGGCCCGCCCGGAACCGGAAAGACCACCGCGGTCCAGAAGCTCTTCGGCGAGCTCGGCGCCCAGACCGACGTCCGGACCGTCCGGGTCAACTGCCAGGT
>CAZDEJ010000174.1:0-3499 GCA_964504395.1 uncultured Halobellus sp.
GAACGTAGTGAGCGGCGAGGATCGCAGCGAGTCCCGGGAGTCGAAAGCGCGGGGGGTTCCGAAGTCTTCACCACACCGTTCACAGCGAAGTCACTCCTAACTACACAGTACCACGCCGTCAGGGCTCGCTCACGCGGAGGATGGGCTTGATCGCGGTGCCCGCCTCGGAGGCTTCGACGGCTGCTTGGATCTCGTCGAAGTCGTAGTAGCTCACGAGTTCGTCGAACGGGAACTTCTCCTGGCGGTAGAGATCGATCAGGTCCGGAATGAACTCCGCGGGGTTGCTGTCGCCCTCTACGACCCCCGTGATCGACCGGCCGTTGAGGATGAGGTTGTTGACGTCGAAGCTCGCGCGGGTACCGAGCGCGGGGGCGCCGACCACCGCAAGCTCCCCCCGCTGGGTGAGCGTCTCGACGGCCTGCTCCGCGACGTCGGGGACGCCGGTCGACTCGACGGCGTGGTCGACGCCGCCGCCGGTCTCCTCCCGGACTGCTTCCACGACGTCGTCGACCTCGCCGGGGTTGACCGTCGCGGTCGCGCCGAGCTCCGCGGCCTTCTCCAGGCGGGTTCCCTTGAGGTCCACGGAGACGATGTCCGTGCAGCCCTTGATGTCGGCGCCGAGCAGGGCCGACAGCCCGACCGACCCGGCGCCGAAGATCGCGATCGACGACCCCGCTTGCGGGTCGAGGGTGTTTATCACCGCGCCCGCGCCCGTCTGGATGCCGCAGCCGAGCGGGCCTAAAAGTTCGAGCGGGACGTCGTCGTCGACTTTGACGACGTTTCGCTCGGTGGCGATCGAGTGTGTCGCGAACGACGACTGGCCGAAGAACCGGCCGCTGAGCGCCTCGTCGTCGCGGGACAGCGGCGAGGTACCGTCCTCCGGACGGCTACCGCCGAAGTTGTGCGCGAAGAAGTCCTCGCAGTACGCCGGGTGGCCGGCGTTACAACTCGTGCAGTCCTGATCCGAGTCGAAGGTGAGGACGACGCGGTCGCCCGGCTCGACGGTGGTGACATTGGCTCCGACTCCCTCGACGACCCCCGAGCCCTCGTGGCCGAGTACCGCCGGCAGCGGCGTCGGATACATCTGGTCCCGGACGATCATGTCGGTGTGGCAGACGCCCGCGCCCACGACGCGTACGAGTACCTCGTTGGCCTGCGGCTCTTCGAGTTCGACGGTCTCGATCCTGAACGGTGCGCCCTCGCTCTCGGTGACGGCTGCCCGGATTTCCATAACGATCGATAGTTTAGGTCCCGCTGTAGTAAACGTTCGCCCTCCAGCGGTGGCACCGTTCGGACGGGAGTAACGTCGGCGGACCCGGTGTGGAGGGCGGCCGCATCCCCGCCAGGCGCCGACGATCCCGCCGGTGTGGAGCGCGGTCCCGCCGGCGAGACCGACTGCGCGCCCGATCATTTCGTGATTCGGGTAAATCGGTTCGGGTGTTGCGAAGGTTTCCACCGCGAAGTGGACAGGATTATATGCAAAAGAGACAAACCCAAACTCAATGTCTAAGTCCGACCAAGAGTGGTGGCCGAACCAACTGCAACTGGACATCCTCGATCAGAACGGCCGTGAGGCGGGCCCGATCGACGAGGGGTTCGACTACGCCGAAGCGTTCCAGGAACTCGATCTCCAAGCCGTGAAAGACGACCTCGAGGAGCTCATGACCTCCTCGCAGGACTGGTGGCCCGCGGACTACGGTCACTACGGACCGCTGTTCATCCGGATGGCGTGGCACAGCGCCGGCACCTACCGCACGACCGACGGCCGCGGCGGCGCGGCCGGCGGCCGCCAGCGCTTCGCCCCGATCAACAGTTGGCCCGACAACGCCAACCTCGACAAGGCGCGGCGCCTGCTGCTGCCGATCAAACAGAAGTACGGCCGGAACATCTCGTGGGCCGACCTCATGATCCTGGCGGGGAACGTCGCCATCGAGTCGATGGGGTTCAAAACGTTCGGGTTCGCGGGCGGCCGCGAGGACGACTTCAAGGGCGACGACGCCGTCGACTGGGGCCCCGAGAAGGAACTCGACACCCAAGAGCGGTTCGAGGAGGCCGGCGAGATCCAGGGTGGTCTCGGCGCCTCCGTGATGGGGCTGATCTACGTGAACCCCGAGGGTCCCGACGGCCAGCCCGATCCGATGGCGTCGGCGAAGAACATCCGTCAGACGTTCGACCGGATGGCGATGAACGACACCGAGACCGCGGCGCTCATCGCCGGCGGTCACACGTTCGGGAAGGTCCACGGCGCCGACGACCCCGACGAGAACATGGGCCCCGAACCGAACGCGGCGCCGATCGAGGCCCAGGGCCTCGGGTGGGAGAACTCCAACGGCACCGGAAAGGGTGGCGACACCATCACGAGCGGGATCGAGGGGCCCTGGACGTCCTCGCCGACCGAGTGGGACATGGGCTACCTCGACAACCTCCTAGAGTACGAGTGGGAGCCCGAGAAGGGCCCCGGCGGCGCGTGGCAGTGGACGCCGAAGGAAGGGGAGCTCGTGCCGTCCGCCCCGGACGCTCACGCCCCCGACGAGGAGGTCACGCCGATGATGCTCACCACGGACGTCGCGCTGAAGCGCGACCCCGACTACCGTGCGGTCGTCGAGGGGTTCCAGGAGAACCCGATGGAGTTCGGGATGGCGTTCGCGAAGGCGTGGTACAAGCTCACCCACCGTGACATGGGCCCGCCCGAACGGTTCCTCGGTCCGGAGGTCCCCGACGAGGAGATGATCTGGCAGGATCCCCTGCCGGACGCCGACTACGACCTCGTGGACGACGCCCAGGCCGCCGAACTCAAGCGGACGATCCTCGACTCCGACCTGTCGGTCCCGCAGCTGGTGCGGACCGCGTGGGCGTCGGCGTCGACGTACCGCGACAGCGACAAGCGCGGCGGCGCAAACGGCGCCCGGATCCGGCTGGAACCCCAGCGGAGCTGGGCGGTCAACCGGCCGGCGGAACTGGAGACCGTCCTCGACACCTACGAGGGGATCCAGGCGGAGTTCAACGCCGCGCAGTCGGACGACACCCGGGTGTCGCTCGCGGACCTGATCGTGCTGGGCGGCAACGCGGCCGTCGAGCAGGCCGCGGCCGACGCCGGCCACGACGTCGAGGTGCCGTTCGAGCCGGGTCGGACCGACGCCACCGCGGAGCAGACCGACATCGGCTCCTTCGAGGCGCTCAAACCCGACGCCGACGGGTTCCGGAACTACCTCGGCGACGGGCTCGACGAACGGCCCGAGGAGGCGCTCGTCGACAAGGCGGACCTGCTGAACCTGACGCCCGCGGAGATGACGGTGCTCGTCGGCGGGCTGCGGGTGCTCGACGCGAACTACGACGGCTCCGACGTCGGGGTCTTCACCGACCGGCCGGGGACGCTGAGCAACGACTTCTTCGTGAACCTCCTGGACATGAACACGGAGTGGGAGGCGGTGCCGACCTCCGAGCCCATCTACGAGGGGTACGACCGGAACACGGGCGAGCTCAAGTGGGAGGCCACCCG
>CAZDEJ010000175.1:0-3496 GCA_964504395.1 uncultured Halobellus sp.
GGCCGGCGTGGCTACCCGGGATACATGTACACCGACCTGGCGCAGCTCTACGAGCGCGCCGGCCGGATCGAAGGGCGTGAGGGGTCGGTCACGCAGATCCCGATCCTCACGATGCCCGGCGACGACGACACCCACCCCATTCCGGACCTGACCGGCTACATCACCGAGGGCCAGATCTACGTCGACCCCGACCTGAACAGCCAGGGGCTCGAACCCCCGGTGAACGTCCTCCCCAGCCTCTCGCGGCTGATGGACGACGGGATCGGCGAGGGGCTCACCCGCGAGGATCACGCCGACGTCTCCGATCAGATGTACGCGGCGTACGCGGAGGGCGAGGATCTCCGCGACCTCGTGAACATCGTCGGTCGGGAGGCGCTGTCGGACCGCGACAACAAGTATCTCGACTTCGCCGACCGGTTCGAGCAGGAGTTCGTCGACCAGGACTTCGACACCAACCGAGAGTTGGAGGACACCCTCTCGATCGGGTGGGACCTGCTGTCGACGCTGCCGAAGGAGGAACTCAACCGCGTCGACGAGGAGTTCATCGAGACGTATTACCGCGAGGACGACGCCGAGACCGAAGCGGAAGCGACTGCGGACTGACGCTCGGCGGCGATTCTTCCGGTCGGGGACGTACGAGCGAGTCGCGCGGAGTCCCGGCGGTCGATACGTACCACCTGAACTTTTCAGCACCCGGACCCTCAGCCCTGTATGGCACGGAGACGGGATATGGGGACTCGTGTCGGGCCCGTCGGTGACTCCGAGGCGACGTCCGCAAGCGCTGACGCCATCGACGAGTCGCTGAAAACCCGGACGATGGACGAGGCGCCCATCGGAATCACTGTGGCGGACGCGACCGAGCCGGATATGCCGTTAGTGTACGTCAACGCCGCCTTCGAGCGGATCACCGGCTATCCGCCGGAGTACGCGGTGGGGCGGAACTGTCGGTTTCTGCAGGGGGAGGCGACCCGCGAGGAACCGGTCGCGGAGATGCGGGCGGCCATCGAGGCGGGGGAGGCGACGTCGGTGGAACTCCGGAACTACCGCCGGGACGGCGAGGTGTTCTGGAACGAGGTGACCATCGCGCCGCTCCGGGACGGCGGGGGAGCGGTCACCCACTACGTGGGGTTCCAGCGCGACGTCACCCGGCGGAAGCGGGCCGAACGGGCGGCCACGGAGCGCGCCGCTCGGATCGAACGCGAGCGAAGCACCCAGGAGCGCCTGCTCGAACGGCTGGACGGCGTCGTGGCCGACGTGACCGAGGCAGTGACGCGTGCGGAGTCCCGGAGCGGCCTCGAGCGCGCGGTGGTCGAGAGTATCGAGGGTACGTACGCGGGGGCGTGGGTCGGCGCGTACGACCCCGCGGAGGAGGCGATCGTCCCGCAGGAGGCCGCAGTCGCCCCCGATCGCGACGTCGGGGCGCAGGAGTTTCGGGTCGCACGCCCCGATGGCGACGGGGTTGCGGGTAGTGGTGACGTGCTCGGTCCCGAGGGCGCGACCGAGACTGCGGTCGCGGGCGCGGTGACCGACCGATACGTCCGGATCGAGTCGATCGGGGACGCCGCCGGGATCGACGTGACCGCGGTCGCGGCAGTGCCGTTGCACTACGGTGACGCGACGTACGGGGCGATCGGAGTGTACACACACGACGACGACGGGTTCGACAGTCACGAGCGCGCCATCCTGACCGCGCTGGGGCGCACGGTGGCGACGGGGATCAACGCCATCGAGAGCCAGCGGACGCTCCAGGGAGAGGGCGTGGTGGAACTCCGGTTCGGGATCGGGGATCACCCGCTCGTTGGGTTCGCCGCGGCCGCAGGGTGTCGGCTGGAATACGCCGGGAACGTCGGCGACCGACGCCAGCCGTCGATGCTGTTCGAGGTGACGGCACCGTCCGGAAGTCCCGACCCACAGGCGGTCCGCACGGCCGGCGGCGACGCCGTCGACGTCCACAGCGTGTTGGACGCCGACACCGAGGGGTCGGTGGTGGAGCTTTCCGTGATCAACCCGGCGTTCCGGTCGATCCTGACGGATCACGGCGGCGAACTCCTGTCGCTGTCGGTCGACGAGACCCGGGCAACGGTGACCGCCGAGGTCGGTCAGGAGGCGCTGGCGCAGTCGTTCGTTGACGCGATCGAAACCACGTTCGAGCGGGTTGAGCTGTCGAGCTACCGCCGCCGGGAGCACCGCGCCGAAACCCAACGGGGCTTCGTCGCCGACCTCAGAACGGAACTGACCGACCGACAGTACGCCGCGCTAGCCAGGGCCTACACCGCCGGGTACTTCGAGTGGCCGCACGACACCACCGGCGAGGAGATCGCTGACGCGATGGGGATCGGCCGGTCGACGTTCCACCAGCACCTCCGGGCGGCACAGCGGAAACTCGCGGGCGCGATCGTCGACTCCTGACCGGACCGACTCGGGGGTGCCGGACCGCCGGACGGGTGTGAATGCACGGGTAGAGCACCGTAACGGCCCCGAAACGTCGTCATGGAGCCGACAAACCCGGGACTGCGCTGGGATACCAAACCAGTTGTGTACAGTGCTTATTACGATCACCTAATATACTCATAGGTGTACTATGCCGCAACCTGGAAGCGAAGGAATTTGGCTATGGATAGGCACGCTCGGAATGTTCCTGGGGACGATGTACTTCGTTGCCAGGGGCTGGGGCGAGACGAACAGACGGCGGCAGGAGTTCTATATCGTCACGATCTTCATTACCGCCATTGCGTTCACGAACTACCTGGCAATGGCGCTCGGATTCGGGCTCACCTCGGTGATGGTGGGTGGCGAAAGCGTCCCCATCTACTGGGCCCGGTACACTGATTGGTTCTTCACCACTCCGCTGCTACTGATCGACCTCGCGCTGCTCGCCGGTGCAAACCGGAACGAGATCGCTTCGCTCGTCGGCCTCGACATGCTGATGATCGGGACCGGCGTTCTGGCGACGCTGTCGGGCGGAAGCTTCACCGTGTTCGGCCTCGGCGACGGCGCCCGTCGGCTCATCTGGTGGGGTGTCTCGACCGCTTTCCTGGTGGTCCTGCTGTACTTCCTGTACGGCTCCCTCGACGAGAAGGCCCAGCGGCTCTCGGGTGAGGCCGCCTCGACGTTCAGCACCCTCCGGACGCTGATCGTCGTCGTGTGGCTCGTCTATCCCGTGTGGTGGATCGTCGGCACCGAAGGGCTCAGTGTCGTCGGACTGCCGATCGAGACGGCTGGCTTCATGGTGCTGGACCTGGTTGCGAAGGTCGGGTTCGGTTTCATCCTGCTGTCGAGTCGCGAAGTCCTCGACGCCGCCGCCGAGGTCGGCGCCGGGGCGGAAGCGGCCGACTGATCGACGCCTGACGCGCGGGGACGTCCCCGCACACGTCGAACCGCGCTGCGGTCTTTTTTGCGGTCACACCTGACTAGCAACGCGCACGCCTGACGCCACGTGATCCGCGCTGTGGGGCCGGACTGCGCGTCCCGATAAAACAGAGTATATAACCCGGCC
>CAZDEJ010000176.1:0-3379 GCA_964504395.1 uncultured Halobellus sp.
GACCAGATTTACAGCCACCTTGTTCCCCGGTAGCCGAATCGACGAAATTCGAACCGCCGGGTCGCCACCTATCGAACACAGGATCCGAAAGCAGCTGCGCTGATATTCCGGTCGGGTAAGGTCGTCTTACGGGTGCAAGCAGCGTTGAGGCCGTCCACGACGCCACCGAGATCGTCTTCGACGAACTCCAAGCACTTGGAATTCCGGTCGACGGCGCGCCCGAACTCACCGTTCGGATACCGCCGGGATGAGGGTCGGTTCACGTTCGGATCGCAACGGGACGGCCCGGGTATTCGACACTAATATTACTACGTAATCATTACCGACGGTCACAGATGGACGAGACGATGTCGGTGTATCTGGTGACGCAGGCGGACCGAAGCGCCGGACGGGGAACCGCCGCCATCGTTCGCGAGGCGGTCGCGGGCGGTGTCGACGTGGTTCAGTTGCGCGAGAAACACGCGAGCGCGGCCGACCGCTACGAGTTGGGGCGGGAACTCCGCGACCTGACGAGGGACGCCGACATCCCGCTGATCGTCAACGACCGCGTCGACCTTGCTGTCGCGCTCAACGCTGACGGCGTCCACCTCGGCGGCGACGACCTCCCGGTTGAGGTCGCACGCGAGCAACTCGGCCCGGACGCGATCGTCGGCCGGTCGGTGTCGACTCCGGACGCCGCCCGGGCGGCGGAGGCGGCCGGCGCCGACTATCTCGGCGTCGGCGCGGTGTTCGGCACCGACACGAAGGACACACGGGAGTCGGAGTCGGAGATCGGCGTCGACACCGTCGCGGCCGTCGCGGACGCGGTGTCCATCCCGATCGTCGCCATCGGCGGGGTCACACCCGAGAACGCCGGTCGCGTCGCCGCCGCCGGGGCCGACGGCGTGGCGGTCGTGACGGCGATCACCCGGGCCAACGATCCCGCCGCGGCGACCCGGGAACTGCGTGCGGCCGTCGAAGTGGAAACGGGGGTCGCCTCGCGATGACCGACGACGGCTCCGAACCGGTCGACCCGGCCGCAATCGACCTCGGCCGGGCCCGGGCGGCGGTTGAGGAGACGACGCCGCTCGTGAACGCGCTCACGAACGAGGTGACGGTGAACGACGTGGCGAACGTCACGCTCCACTGGGGCGGCCTCCCGGTGATGTCGGACGACGACCGCGAGGTCGCTGATATGGTTGCGGGCGCTCAGGGGCTGTTGCTCAACATGGGCACGGTGAGCGAGGAAGGGGAGGCGACGATGATGACCGCCGGACAGGCGGCCGCAGAGCACGGCGTTCCTGTCGTCGTCGACCCCGTCGGTGCCGGAGCGACGCTGACGCGTTCTCGGGTCGCCGACCGGCTCGTGACGGATCTGCCGCCGACGATCGTCAGCGGCAATTACGGCGAGATCGCCGAGCTCGTCGGTGACGACGCCGACGTTCGGGGCGTCGAGTCGGTCAGCGAACACGCGGACATCGCCGAGACGGCCGTCGCCTGCGCCCGCGAGACGGGGAGTGTCGTCGTCGCCAGCGGCGAGACGGACGTGGTGGCGACGGGAGAGCGTGCCTTCGAGGTGCAGTCGGGCGATCCGATGCTGGGGCAGGTCGTCGGCACCGGATGTATGCTGGGCGTCACGCTCGCGACGTTCGCGGCCGCCCTCGACGACCCGGTGGAGGCGTCGCTCGCGGGCACGCTCTCGTACGGGCTCGCAGGCGAGGCGGCTGCGGCAGAGGAGTTCGGGGAGTACCACGGCACCGCGAGCTACCTGACCACCTTTCTCGACGCCGTCGCCGGCCACGAGCCGACGGCCAATCCCGACGACCGGATCCACGAGGTTATGGCGTGACCGGGGTGGTCGTCACCGGCGGCACCGGCGGCATCGGCCGGGCGGTCGTCGAACACTACGCCGACGCGGACGTGGTGTGTTCGTACCACGACGACGCCGACGGCGCCGACGCGCTCGTCGAAGCGACCGACTCCCCGGAAGGCCGGACCGTCGCGTCGGCGATGGACGTGACGAACAGGGACTCCGTCGAGCGGTTCGCCGAAGAGGCCGCCGCGACGCTCGATAGTGTCGACGCCGTGGTACACACGGTCGGCATCGTCGAACCAGAACTGCTCGAAGAGTCGACCGACGAACAGTTCGGCCGAGTCGTCGACACGAACCTCACCGGCACCGCCCGCGTCGCCCGCGCGTTCCTCCCGGCGCTGCGCGAGTCGGCCGGGTCGCTCGTGATCCTGTCGAGCGTCGGGGGAACCGCGGGCACGGTCGACACCAGTTACGCGGCGAGCAAAGCGGGGCTTCACGGGTTCGTACGGGCGCTCGCACGCGAGGTCGGGCCCGACGGCGTCCGGGTGAACGCCCTCACCCCCGGCCCGGTTGACACGTCGATGAACGATGTCATCGTCGACCACCTCGAATCGACTGACTTCCTTGGTCACGAGAAGGTCGACACCCATCTTCCAGCGTACAGTTGTCCGCCCTCGGAGGTGGCCCGGTCGGTGGCGTACCTCGTCGACAGCGAGTTCACCCACGGCGAGGTCCACAGCGTCAACGGGGGGATGCACCTGCGATGACGGGCGTCGACCCGGACCCGCAAGCGGTTCCGTACGCGCTGACGATCGCCTCGAGCGACTCCGGCGGCGGCGCCGGTATCCAAGCCGATCTCAAGACGATGTCGCGGCTCGGGGTGTACGGCGGCTCGGTCGTGGTTTCGACGACCGCACAGAACACGACCGGCGTCCGCTCGACACACACCCTCCCGCCCGACGAGGTACGGGCACAGTACGAGGTGGTCGTCGACGACATCGACGTCGGGGCGGTAAAAACCGGGATGCTCGCGACGACCGAGGGCGTCCGGACCGTCCACGACTGCCTCAGCTCGTTCGACGGCCCCGTTGTCGTCGACCCGGTGATGGTCGCGACCAGCGGCGACCGGTTGCTTGAAGCCGAGGCGCTCGACGCCTACCGCGACCTGTTCGCCGAGGCGACCCTCGTGACGCCGAACGCGGACGAGACGGCCGAACTCGTCGGCGAGCGTCCGATTTCGACAGTTGCGCGCGAGCGCGCGGCCGACCAGTTCTTCCAGTGGGGCGCCGACGCCGTCCTGTTCAAGGGCGGTCACGTCGACGACGGCTCCGGGACCGTCACGGACGTGTTGGTCGTAGACGGGGACCGCGGCGTGACGGCGTTCGACGCCGACCGCGTCGCCACCGACGCGACACACGGCTCGGGGTGTACGGTCTCGAGTGCGATCGCCGCCGAACTCGCGAAGGGCGCGTCGTTGTCGACGGCCGTGGGGCGGGGGATCGAGTTCGTTCGGGCGGGGCTCCGGACCCCCGCATCGGTCGGCGAACGTGGGAGTGTCAACCACCTCGCGTGGGAGGAGTCCCCGGA
>CAZDEJ010000177.1:0-3348 GCA_964504395.1 uncultured Halobellus sp.
ACAAACGAGAGTTCCCCCGGTGTGTCGCCGGTTCCCTCCGAGTGCGGGTTGGAACTGAACGGCGTCGACCGCCCGAATCCGATGGTCGGATTCCACGCCCTTCAGGCCGTGGAGGAGGTCAATACGATACTCCGTATGCGACGGTCTTCACCCTCATACTGTCGGCTATCGTCACGTGACCATGGCCGACAGTATGAGCACGAAGGACTATGAGGTGGGCCTCGGGAGTACGGTCTATGGGTCGGTGCCCGCACTGCGACGCGACAGTTGAGGCGGAGTTCGAACTGATCGGACAACGAGCCGGGGCCAGCGTCACCGACGCACGGTTCCAACTGGTCTGTCCGAGTTGCGACGCGATCCTCGGGGGCGCGGTTCTCAGCAAACAGGATAACTCCGGAGGGTTCCTGTGAACGACGCACCCGGTAGAGGGCGTTGTCGAACACCTGTCACGGACACTGCTGTCCTGCAGCACACCCTACCCCTGTCGTAATCTCTACCCCCCTCGGGTCTCCGGCGACACAATCGAGGGAAGATGTCAAGACCCACACGCCCGACAGGCCGTACCGATGACGACTGGACACGTGACGTATCTCGACGGCGCTGAATCAGTGCAGTTGAACGAGTACGAACTCCCGACGCCGTCCGACGGCGATATACTCGCGGGGATCGTTCGAGCGAACGTCTGCGGGTCCGAGCTCCACATCTGGCGGGGCGAGCACCCGCACATCGACGACGGTGTCCTTGGGCACGAGGCGCTGTGTCGTGTGATCGAGACCGGCGGTACCGTCCACGACAGCGCGGGGGCGCCCGTCTCCGAGGGCGACCTCGTCGTTCCCGCGTACTTCGCCACGTGCGGCGAGTGCGTCCAGTGCGGCCGTGGTGACCCGCAGTTCTGCGAGAACGCGTATAAATACTGGTCGCGGTCGCCCGACGAGTGGCCGCACTTTCACGGAACCTTCGGGACGCACTACTACATCCACGACGACCAGTACGTATACCGCGTGCCGAAATCCGTCGACGAAACGGCCGCTGCCGCAGCGAACTGTGCGCTCTCACAGGTGCTACACGGGCTTGACAAGGTCGACCTGGGACTCGGCGAGACGGTCGTGATCCAAGGCGCTGGCGGGTTGGGACTGAACGCGACGGCGGTCGCAACCGAAATCGGCGCGGAGACCATCGTGGTCGATGGTGTCGCTGACCGACTCGACCGTGCGTCGGAGTTCGGCGCCGACCATACGATCGACCTGACCGACTACGAAACGGTTGCGGCGCGACGCGCTCGAGTCGAGGCGTTGACCGACGGACTCGGCGCGGACGTCGCCGTCGAGGTAACCGGTGTGCCGGCAGCCGTGGAGGAGGGGTTCCAGTTGCTCGGCAAGGGCGGGCGGTATCTGGTGATGGGAAACATCATCCCCGGAACCGAAGCGACGATTGACCCTGGCCAGGTCGTTCGGAGGTCGATCGAGGTGGTGACGACGATGCGGTACGCTCCGACCCGGCTCAACGAGGCCCTCTCGTTCCTCTCGG
Source organism: uncultured Halobellus sp. (assembly GCA_964504395.1). GTDB lineage: Archaea > Halobacteriota > Halobacteria > Halobacteriales > Haloferacaceae > Haloquadratum. The sequence continues at coordinate 1,528 of CAZDEJ010000177.1, forward strand.
CGTACGGCGACGACTACCCGTTCGATGACCTCATCGACGCGTCGTACGCACTCTCCGATGTTGACCGAGCCCTGCGGGACTCCGCGGACAGGACCGTCACCCGAGCGGCGCTGGTCACCGAGTGACCATCCGCGACCGGTGTCCCGACCACCGTCTCCGGATCCCGCGTCCCGGGACTCTCGGAGCGACCGCGTTGCGCGAGAACTGGCAGTCGAGTCCGGGGGTTGCGGGGATCGGACTCCGTCCGCGGCCCGAGGTCACGGACGTCCTGCCGCTGCAGTAGCGAGCGTGACGTCGGCGCGCGGGGGCTGTACTACGCCGACACGACGACGCCGTCCGACCCGCTCGGGGAAGTGGTACGATCGATTATACGTTCGCTGGGGTTCGGCGGGAGACGACCGCGATTGTACTTGAAAGCATGGAGAATTCCTTGTGTCGGTTCAAATACGTAGGATTATCCTCCCCATGGGAACGCGGTTAACTATATGTAACCCTACTGTATGGTGATGTCTCACACGGACGCAGGCAACGTCGAACCGAACAAGGATCGCCGGCTAATCGCCCTTGCGGCCGTAGCGATCCACCTCTCGATCGGATCGATATACGCGTACAGCATCTACCAGATCCCGCTCAAGGAGACACAGGGTTGGGGGACGTCACAGGTCACGCTGGCGTTTTCGGTCGCGGTAGCCGTTCTCGGCATCACCGCCGCGTTCCTCGGGACGTACGTCGAGGAGTACGGACCACGGCTGGCGGGGTTGGTTGCGGCCGTTCTCTACGGACTCGGGATGGTCGGGGCGGGCCTGAGCGTCCAACTCGGGAGCCTCCCGCTGTTCCTCGGGACGTTCGGCGTCGTCGGCGGGATGGGGATCGGGTTGGGGTACATCTCGCCGATCGGAACGCTGCTCGAGTGGTTCCCGGACCGACGCGGGATGGCGACCGGCCTGGCGGTGATGGGGTTCGGCGCCGGGGCGCTGCTGACCGGCCCACTGGGGAGTTACCTCATCCAGACGTTCGGCGTCGCGGCCGCGTTCTACGGACTCGGCGCGCTCTACTTCGTCCTGATGACGCTGGGTGCGAGCTACCTCGCCAAGCCCGCCGACGGGTGGCTCCCTGACGGGATGGAAGACGAGGAGGGCGCCCACGAGAAAGCAAAGAGCGCGCTCCCGGGTATCGACACCCTTACTGCCACGGAAGCGCGGACGTCCGTGCGGTTCTGGATGGTCTGGCTCATCATCTTCATCAACGTCTCCGCGGGGATCATGCTGCTCGCGTTCGCGTCGCCGATGCTCCAGCAGATCGGCGGCGCGACCGCCACGACGGCGGCGTTCATCACCGGCTACATCGGCATCTTCAACGGCGGCGGCCGCATCTTCTGGTCGTCGCTGTCGGACTACGTCGGCCGCACCACCACCTACGGGGCGTTCATGATCATCCAGATCGGCGCCTTCCTCCTGATGCCGGAACTCGCCGGGGTGTGGATCCTCGCGGGGACAATGTTCCTCGTCATCACGTGTTACGGCGGGGGATTCGCGTGCCTGCCGGCGTATCTCAGCGACCTGTTCGGTACGAAGGAGGTCAGCGCGATCCACGGCTACGCCCTCACCGCGTGGGGTGCCGCTGGGGTGGCGGGGCCGCAACTCGCGTCGGTTATCCTCGAAACCACCGGCGGATACACGAACGCCCTGTACGTCACGAACGCTGCACTCGTCGTCGGGTTCCTGCTCGTCGTCACCCTCCGGTGGCGGCTGCGGACGCTAAAGAGCGAGGACACTACCCCGCAGGCGAGCGCCGCGACGACCGACTGAGGCCGGACTCCGG
>CAZDEJ010000178.1:0-3348 GCA_964504395.1 uncultured Halobellus sp.
CGCCGACGAGGTCGTTGCGCTCGCCGCCGCCGGTGTTGTAGGTGTACTCCTCGCGAACGTCGCGGCCCGCAGAACGGAGCTCGAAGTCGACGTACTCCGCCTGGAGGGTATCCCGAACCGCGTCGGCGCCCCACTCGTCGACCAGGAACTTGATGCGGGCGTTGTAGCGGTCCTCGCGGTCGCCGTTGTCGCGGAACAACGCCGAGATACCGCCGGCGACGGCGGGAACGTTGTCAGGACGAACCCACACGTCGATGTCGCGGGCGAGGCGGGGCTCGTTGCGGGAGAGCCCGCCGCCGACGCGGACGTTGAACCCGACGACGTCCTCCCCCTCGATCTCCTTGTACGCGGGCTCGAACGCGAGGTCGTTGATGTCGCCCTGGCCGGAGCCGTCGGCGGAGCCGGTGACCGATACCTTCCACTTTCGGGGGAGGTTCGAGTGGTCGTCGTTACCCTTGAACTCCTCGTTGAGGCCGCGGATAACGGGCCAGGCGTCGATGACCTCCTGTGCGTCCTTGCCCGCGACGGGGTTGCCGACGATGTTCCGCCAGGAGTCGCCGCAGGCCTGCTGTGTCGAGAGCCCGTTGGCTTCGAGCTTCTCGAAGATGTCGGGCACGTCCGAAAGCTCGATCCAGTGGAGCTGGATCGACTGCCGCGTCGTGAAGTCGGCGTACGACTCGCCGAAGACGGGATTAACCCCCGGCCCGCGAGCGTATTCGTCGGCGATCTCGCCTACGACGCGGAGTTGGCCGGGTTCGAGCACGCCGTTCGGCGTTCCGATCCGCATCATGAAGTACCCCTCCTGGCCGTTCCGCTGGTGGTACAGTCCCCACCATTTGAACCGCTCGAACCACGCGTCGTGTTCGTCCTCGGGGATGGAGTCGTACCCCCGTTCGGCGAACTCGAAGAGGTGGTCTCTGATCTCGTTGCCGTAGACCTCGGACTTCCAGTTTTCCACGTCGGTTGGCATCGTTGTCGTATGAGGACCCCCCACCCACAAAGAGGGGCGCGTAGCGTCAACCCTCCCCGCTGCTCCCACTAACCGGTCGTTTTGTCCGGTTCATCGGCGGCCGACTCGCCGGCGGCGTTCCGGCGCACGCTGAGGACGCCCTCGCGGTCGATGTCGACGAACTCGCCGTCGATGATCCGCCCGACCGGAACCCACCTCACCGTCGATTTCGTGCCACAGACGATGCATTGGCCGTACACGCGGGCGGTGACCGTACGACCGTCGACCCCTACGTCGAGGAAGCTCTCGACGACCAGATCCGCGAGGTCGCACTCGCAGAACCCCGGGGCGTCGAGCCGCCAGAGTTCGCTGACGCTCACACGGCGCGTATCGTCCACGGAGAGCCACGCACCGTCGTCGAGCACGCGGAGTCGGGTTGTCATACCGACCCGTACGTGCCCGATCCGTTCGGCTCTGACGGCGCCCGCAAACCGCGACGGTGTCGGCGACACGCGATACCGGCGTAGTTCGGCTGCAGTGATGCGGTTTTCTCGACCTCCCCCCGTCGCAGGCGCCGGAGATCCGTTCCGGTATCCGGGAGTAGTGGTTCGATTTACTCCGGGACTGACGCTTATGCCGGACGGGGTTGTGAACTGGGACGATGACACAGTGGACTGCGATACGTGATACCACGGGCGAGAGCCCGGAGGGGCGGCGACAACACGCCCCGGCCGACGTGGCACCGGAGCTGTACGACCCGGCGGATCCGACCGACAGTTCGGCGGAGTCGAAGTGACCGCAAGAATGGACACGAACCCGAACGGCGATCCGGCGGACACGACCGAGGAGGCGCCGGCGGGCGCGGAATCGGCCGGGGACGATGACGAGGGGGAGGACGACGACTTCGCCCACCTCGACAGCCTCGAGGACGGCGCGGGATGTGCGGAGATCTGGGAACACCTCTCGGAGACCCGCGGCGACGAGTAGCGCCGCACCCGCCACCGGGACACGCCGGGGGGAGGTTTTTACTCGCCGGCTTGCTACGTACGGTTGAAATGGCCGACGACGACGCCGTCGACTATCCGGACCGGTTTCCGGTCGACCGTGAGGAACCTGTCGGCGAACCCGTCGTCCGCGCGGATCCGTCAGTTACCGGCGACCGCGCGGGGCGGGCTGTCGACTTCGATCCCGACGACCCGGAGAGCGTGGCCGAGGCCGCAGAAACCGTCCGGGCGTTCTCCGAGAACACCGTCGGCGGCGCGGACAACGTGTATATGCTTCGCGGCGCGGCCGCGTGCGCCGCCCTCGTCCGGGGGGTCGGGTCGTACAAGGAGGCAGTCAAGCGCGCCGGCGGCGACGTGTCGGTCTCGTTCGTCCGGAAGTGGGCACGCGTTCACGACCTCCCGCAGGCGATCCGGCGGCACGTCGCCCGCGGGGACATCGCCCCCACTGCGGCCAAACACATCGCTCGGGTCTCCGGCGTCGACCGCTACGACCTGGCGTGTGCGGTGGTGGACGCCGACCTCACGGTCCGGCAGGTCCGCCGGATCGCGAGTGCGGTCGACACCGACACCTCCGCGGCGGCGGCACTGGAGGCCAGCGGGATCGACCCCGGCCGGATCGAACTCTCCCTGTCGCTCGAAGTGTACCGGGAACTCCGACGGCGCGCCTCGGTCGAGAACCGGGACCCCGACGAGATGGTGTCGGAGGCACTCGAGGCGTACCTGGTGGAGTGATGCGGCCGGCGCCGTACCCGAGCGTAAACCCTTATACCCACCGCGCGGTTACTCATACGTGTGGGCCGGTAGCTCAGTTTGGGAGAGCGTCTGGCTTTTAACCAGACGGTCGGGGGTTCAAGTCCCTCCCGGCCCGTCGTCTCCGAACGACGTGAGGAGCGACTGTTACGGGAGTTGAAACGGGGAGCGAGCGGAGTGACCGTGGTTCAAGTCACTCCCGGCCCGTCCGTCCACCGCTCACAGCGATCCGTCAGTTCACTACCGCGTTGTCGCGTCGCCCCGCATCGACGAATGTACCGTACAGATGTAGTAGTCCAGTTCCGCGGCGAGGTCGGCGGTCATCGTGAACGCGAACGTCTCGCCGTCGTCCCGCCACTCGACGGCCGGGTCGTCCTCGTAGGTGCCGGCGGCGTCCTGCGATAGCAGCGGTGTATCGTCCGCGGTCCGTAGCGCGAAGGGGTGTGCGCTCCACCCGTCGTTGTCGATCACGTACCGGGTGCCGACCGCGAAGGTCATCGTCGGGTTCCGCTCGTCGGTAGGGGCGACCGACCCGCTCTCGTCGTTGACCACGACGTATGCGCTTATCCCTTCGTTGTCGATCGTCACGTCAATCTCGTCGGGCGGAGTTGCGGTGGGGGTCGGTGTTGCGGTTGCGGTCTCGGT
>CAZDEJ010000179.1:0-3328 GCA_964504395.1 uncultured Halobellus sp.
CGAACGTCCGGTAGATGGCGAGCAGTCCGACGGCGTGGGACAGCGTCGCCCACAGGAGGGTCTGTGCGTCCGTCAGCGACAACAGTGGCGCGAGCAGTTTCACGACCAGCGGGGGGACGACTGCGATGGCCACGATGCCGACCCCCAGCCCACGCATCACCGGACTGTCGTTGCGTCGGTATCCGCGGAGGGCCAGCCACGCGACGACCGCGCCGAGGAGGGCGGTTATGCTGACGCCGACCGTCGCGACCGTCTCGATCCCGCTCATCGGTCCCCCCGGTAGATCACGCCCAGGATGATGAGCAGCCCCGCTACCTCGACCGTCGCCGTCGACACGACGCGCACCGGCGGGGCCACCACGAGGACGTTCCCCGCAACGAGCCGGATGAACATCGGCGCCGGGGCGAGCAGGAACATCCCGACGGCCAGTTGCAGGACGGGCTTCGACCGCGACCGGACGTACCCCCGAAGGAACCGGTAGGTGACGAGCACGGCAAGCGCGGTCGCGACGAGGAAGGTCACGAGCGCCGCGACGGTGGTCACCGTCTCTCCGCCCTCCACGGTCACCTGCAGCACCATGTGAGCTTGTGTCATCCGGTGAGCTCCTCGTAGAGGCGGGTGAAACGGTCGGCGGGCGGTTCACGCCGGTCGACATCGATCTCGATCCCCGAGTTCGTGAACTCGATCTCGACCCGCTCGACGCGTGCAGAGTACGTCTTGTAGTGGTGGCCGTCCGGATCCAGCTCCTGGTGGTCGACGAGCAGGTCTCGGTCCTCCAGCCGGTCGACGAGGCGGTAGACCGTCGAGTCGTCGGCCCCACACCGGGAACTCAGCGACGCGACCGATCGGGACTCCTCCCTGGTTTCGATCAGGATCGTCCGGACGTTCTCGTCGTCGAGGAGCGACAGCAACTCCTCGTCCCGCTCGCCGGCCGGATCCATCGTTCCGGTGTTGTGGCGGTGCCCGTATTAATCTCGGCCCCGCTACCCGCGGCCACGACGGTGCTGTTTAGTTAGTAGTGAGATGGGTGAGAATGGTGGAGTGAAGATCTCGGAAGCCCCCGCGGTGGTTTTCCGGCCGGTCGATACTTAACTAAACACGACCGCCACGACCGGCCGACGTTTTTATTCGGTGGCCGTCCAACACGCGTCCGTGCCCTCGTCGCTGCCCTCTCTGCGGTCCCTCGTCGCCGCGCCGGTGCAGACCCGGACCTACCGCCACCTCCTCTATCTCGGGGCGGCGTTTCCCCTCGGGATCGCGTACTTCGTCGCCCTCGTGGTCGGATTCTCGGTCTCGGCGTCGCTGATCGTCCTGATCGTCGGACTCCCGCTTTTGACCCTGACGCTCCTGCTCGTGCGCGGCCTAGCGGCAGTCGAGCGCTCGCTCGCGAACCGCCTGCTCGACGCCGACATCCCTGCACCGGCGTATCCGTTCCGGACCGGTGGCGTGTCCGACCGGCTTCGGGCGCTCGTGGTGAACCGCCGGACCTGGGTCGAGTGTGGCTACCTCCTGTCGAAGTTCCCGGCCGGCGTCGGCGTGTTCGTCTTCCTCGTCACCGGCCTGACTACGTCGCTGGCGTTCGTCGCCACGCCGGCGTACTACGACGCCCCGGGCGGACGTGTGGGCGTCTTCCTGGCCGACCCCATTACCGTCTCGCCGTCGTTGTCGGTTCCGTGGGGCGACGTCCTGGTCGGAATCGAGTTCGCCGTTACGGTCAGCGAGTGGGCCGTCGATTCGCTGGGCGACGCGCTCGCGTTCTCTGGTCTCGGCGTCGTCGTCCTGCTCGTCACGCTGAACCTCGTCAACCTCGTCGCCTGGGTGTTCCGTCGGTACACGCGCGCCGTCCTCGGTGATCCGGCGGCCGCGTGGAACCGGATAACGAACCCCTGAACCGACGCCCGGTCCGGAGCGACCGCCCGCCGTCGGGCGGTGGCGGGACTCGTCATCAGCGCAGTTCCGTGTCGGGTGGGAACGTACGGGAGGAAATAGCGATATATGTACCCATACGTACTCCAAAGCGTGTGGTTTCGGCTGGAGATCACGACGACCCTGACTCCCCCGGCAGCCGTCGTGACTACGCCCGGCCGCCGACGTCCGGCACCGAGCGACGCCGTCACGCGGCTGAGGCGCCGGGTCGGGACCCGGACCGCTCCTGCGCGGTCCGGAGCTGCGTGAACGCCTCGGCGAGGATGCCGAGCAGGAGCAGCGAGAACGGCAGCGTGAGCGTCCCGGACGCGAGCGTCGCGAGCGCCGGGCCCAGCGTCGCGGCGAAGACGGCGCTCGTGAGCGCCGACAACACGCCCGGAACGACGGTGATGGCGACGAGGACGATCACCAACAGGCCGAACAGCCGGAGCCAGTTCCCTCGTGTCACGTTCCAGCTACTTCGGAACGCGGCGATGAAGCTCTGATCTTCGGCCGCGATGTAGAGCAGCGTGAAGATGAACGCAACGTAGGCGACGATCCCCGGAATCACGAACAGGATCGACCCGACGAAGACGACGACGCCGAGCGCGAGCGAACCGATGATCGAGTTGACGAGCACGTACGGGATATTGCGGGTGTAGAACTCCACCGGAATCGTCCGGGTGTGGCCGCCGACGAACGTTCGGATCGTGACGATCGTGAGATACTGCAGCAGCACCAACGAGGCCACGGCGCCGCCCGCCGACGCGGCGAGCGGGAGTCCGACGGTCGGGAGCGCGGACGCGCCGGTGGGGGCGGCCGACGACCCGACCGCCGTCACGACTGCGCTGTACAGCAGCACCTGCCACGCCGCACCCACAACCACGTACGCCAGCGCCAACATCAAGCCGTTTCGGTTCACACACCGACCGATACCGCCGGTCAGGGAGGTTCGGATCTGGAGGGACATTTCGTCTCGAATCGATCATACGCGGGTGGAAACATAGCCGCGCCGGATGATTCAATCCGGATTTTACTCTTCGGGCCCGGCAGCGTTCGCTGTGCTCCGCTCGACTCCCTCGGAGGGCCGCTCCGGAGTCCTCCGGCCGAGACGCCCCGGACGCGAGACTCTCGGGGAAGACTGAGATCCGTGTGTTAGTCTCCGGTGGTATCTTACCCCCGCGGCTCGCGGGGTCACACATGCCATCCAGAGTCCGAAACGCCCTGTTCGGTGAGCCCTCTGGACGGCCACAGACGCTCGTGATGTTCGGCGGGGCGGTCGTCCTCTCCAGCCTCGCCGGCTACGGGTACGTGGCCGGCGGGACCAGGTTGGTCTGGACGGTGGCGATGGCGGCCGGGTTCGGCCTTTCCGGAGTCGCCGAATCGCTGCCGGCGGGCCGACGACGGGCGGCGGGTGGACTGC
>CAZDEJ010000180.1:0-3324 GCA_964504395.1 uncultured Halobellus sp.
ATCCGACTCGCTGTTGGGGTGTGGGGCGTGTTGGTCTCGCAGGTGCTGCTGTACCCCGGCGTCGAGGACATCGTCGTCACGCTCGGCGGCGACGCTACGGTGGACGCTGGAATGTGGTTCCTGGTCGCCGAGTTCGCGGCGTTCGTCGCGTTCGCCAGCGTGTGGGGTGCCGCGAGCGACGCGCTCGGACGGCGGATGTCGCTTGCGACGGCGGGGGCGTTCGGCGGCGCGGCCGGCTACCTCGCCCTCGCCGCGGCGCCCGGACTCGGACTGCCCTTCGCGGGGATCCTCGTGATCCGGGTCGTCGGCGGTGCCGCCACCATCGGGGCCTTTTCACTCTCGATCACCGCGCTCGCGGACCTCGCCGGCGGCAACGGTCGAAACATGGGTGCCGCCGGCATCGCGATCGGGCTCGGGGCAGCGCTGGGATCCGTGGTCGGCGGCCGGTTGGCGGACGCGGCTCCCCGGTATCCGCTCTACGCCGCGGCGGTGACGCTCGCGGCGGTCGGGATACTGTTCGTGACGATCCCGGAGGACGGCCTCGACGTCGACCCGCCCCGTACCGGCGACGCGCTCGACGGCCTGCGTCGCCAACCGGCACTCGCCGTCCCCTACGCGTTCGGGTTCATCGACCGGATGACGGCGGGGTTCTTCGCCCTGGTTGGCGTCTTCTACTTCCGGACGACGTTCGGACTGAGCGCCGCGGGCGCGGGGCTGGCGCTTGCGGCCTTCTTCGTCCCGTTTGCGTTGCTGCAGTACCCCGCGGGGCTGCTGTCGGACCGGATCGGTCGAGCGATCCCGGTTATCGCGGGGTCCGTCTGTTACGGACTCGGGATCGTCGCGGTCGGAGTCGCGCCCACGCTGTGGCTCGCGGTGGCCGCGATGGTCGCGGTCGGCGCACTCGGCGCGTTGGTCGCCCCCGCGACGATGGCGCTCGTCACCGACGTTGCGACGGCCGAAACCCGGGGGGCGGCCCTCGGCGGCTTCAACGTGTTCGGTAGTCTGGGGTTTCTCACGGGGTTTCTGCTCGGCGGCCTCGCCACGTCGACCGCGGGCTACTTCGTCGCCTTCCTCGTGGTCGGGCTCTCGGAGGTCGCGATCGCGGTCGTGGCCGCACGGGCGGTGTGGCGGCTTTCCGACGGTTCGGACCCCGCCCGCGCGTCGGTCCGGCCGGCGGAGTGACCCGGCGGGGACGAGGGCACTCCACCGACGCCGCCCCCTGCGGCTCGACGCCCGGACGGACCGGTGCGGCGCCCCCGGGCGCTCGGGGTCGGACTCGAAACCACCGGCCGCGGGTGCGCCGACCGTATCTCCGGGGCGTTCGACGATTGTCATACCGGCGACGGGTCGATGGATCCCTCCGAACGACTGCTCGGGGCCGATCCGGACCGTCCGCACACTCCCCCGTCGGTACGCTCGTGAGCCCGTTCGTCGACATCGTAGCCGCCGTCCGCGAAACGGGGATCTCCGACGGCCCCGTTCGGGTCCGCTACTGCCCTCGCGGAGCGGCGTGGTGATACACCGGCCTCCGGCGTCCGGCGTCGACTCTCGAGGGATTTATCTGGATCGTCGAACAAATCCCGACTCGAGTGGTCCCCGCCACTGAACCCGTATGCTCCAGTCACCACACCGGGTGGCCGCCGCCCTCCTCGTCGCCCTCGTGGTTATCGGCGGCCTCCCGACGGTCGCAGTCGCACAGCAACCCGCCGCGGACGAGCCCGACTCCTCCGGCGCGGTCGTTCGGATCGACGAGAACGAGACAGTCGAGGGCACACTCGACGCCACCGCGGGCGCGGTCGTCATCGCCGGCACGGTCGACGGCGACGTCTCGGCGACTGCGGGGTCGGTTCTGGTCACCGACTCCGGCCGAGTAGCGGGCGACCTCAACGCCACCGCCGCCAGCGTCCTCCTCGAAGGGCACGTCGACGGCGACGTCGCCGTCGCGGCAGCGGCGCTAGAACTCCGCGACGGGTCGGCTGTCGGTGGGAGCCTCGACGCCGGCGTCGCGGATGCCCGGATCGCAGGATCGACCGGCGGCGACGTCGCTGTCAGCGCGACGACACTCGCTGTCGCCCCGACAACCACGATCGACGGATCACTGACCTACCAGTCCGAGGACGCGACCGTCGCCGACGGCGCCGCGGTCTCGGGCACAGTGACCCGTGACGACGACCTCGAGGTCGCCAGTCCCGGCGCATTCGACGGCGGCTCCGAGACGGAACTGCCGACGATACCGTCGTGGGTCGGCGCGGTCTACTCCGGGCTGTCGAGTCTGCTTCTCGGCGCCATCCTGCTTCTCGCCGCACCGCGTTTCAGCGGCCGGATCGCGACGGTCGGGACGACGCAGCCGCTCCGAAGCGGCGGGGTCGGGCTCCTGACGCTTCTCGGGACACCGATCGCGCTCCTGATCCTGCTCGTGACCATCGTGGGCATCCCCCTCTCGATCGGCGGCGCTCTCGTCTTCGGCGCGGTTGTCCTTGCGGCTACCGTCTACGGCGCGTTCGTGCTCGGGACGCTACTGTTGTCGCTCGGCGACTACCGGAACCGGTGGGCGGCCCTTGTCGTCGGCGTGGTCGCCGTCGCCCTCCTGCGGCAACTCCCCGTTGTCGGTGGGGTGGCTCGGTTCGTGGTCCTCCTCGTCGGTCTCGGTGCGCTCGCCACCGCGCTCTACGAGCTCCGGGGACGCGACGCGGGGAGTGACGACGACCCCGCACCCCCTACGGCGTAAGTTTATCTTCGATGGGGCGACCACCCGCCGTACGTCGTGAGGCGTCGCCCGCGTCGGGCAGCGGGAGCTCGGCACGTCGACGCGGGATCCGGGAGTGCCGACTGTTCGCCCCATCGACGTTCACACTCGAAGCGCCGTCGCTCCAGCCCGTGTGCCGTACCTTCATTACCGCTGGTCGCAACGATCCGGTATGTACGTCGCAGACCGGACGTGGCCCGAACTCGGCGAGTACGTCGCCGAGGAGTCCGTCGCGATCGTCCCGCTCGGGTCGACCGAACAGCACGGCCCGCACCTCCCGCTCGCCACGGATCACCTCATCGCAGAGGGGTTGGCCCGCGAGGCCGCCGAACGGACGGGGTTCCTCCGCACCCCCACGGTGAACGTCGGCGTGAGCCCACACCACCGACAGTTTCACGGCACGATGTGGGTCGACGCCCCCGAATTCCGCGACTATGTCGAGTCACTGACCCGGAACCTCGCGTACCACGGGATCGACCGGGTGGTTTTCGTCAACGCCCACGGCGGCAACGTCCAACACCTCCGCGAGGTCGGCCGCCGGCTCCGTGACGACGGCACGCTCTACGCGATCGAGTGGA
>CAZDEJ010000181.1:0-3253 GCA_964504395.1 uncultured Halobellus sp.
GGCGACAGCGCCGTGTTGATCACCGAGGAGTACGACGACGCGCCCTTGTTGAACGCGACCTGCTGGAAGACCTCGCCGTCGAACGTCTCGGCGAACCGGCCGGCGAGCTGTTGCCCGTAATCGTTGTTGACGTGCAGCACGGACGCGGTGTCGGCCCCGAGCCGCTCGGACATCACCGTCGCCATCACACGCCCCTGAAGTAGGTCGGAGGGCGCCGTCCGGAAGATGTAGTCGTCGTCTTCGAGGTTCGTCACCGACAACGCGGTCGAGGAGGGCGAACACCCGACGATCTCGTTCGGAATGAACACCTGTTGGGAGACGGGAACGTTCACGCCCGACGACGCCGACCCACAGACGCTCGGGACGCCCGCGCTCACGAGTGACTCCGCGGCGGCGGTCCCGGCGCTGGGTGAGGTCTGGGTGTCCTCGAGTTGGGCGTTCACCGAGAGGCCGGCGGGGTTGGCCTCGTTGACCTGCATCACTGGTAGCTGTGCGGCCTGGATCATCGGGCCGCCGACGGAGGCCAGCCCGCCCGTCTCGGGCAGCAGGATTCCGACGGAGATCTCGCGGTCAGTTCCGCCCGGAATGCTGTCGGCCGAGGGGCCGGCACCGTCGGGGTTGGCCCCCTCGAAGCTCTGCTTTTCGACGTTCGCCGTGGACTGCTCGTCGGCGTTGAACTCCCAGATGTTGTACGCCGCGGAGGCGGGGTCGCCGGCCTCGTTGAAGTTCGTCACCGACGACGCCCCCTGGTAGTTGACGTCCTCGCCGTTCGCGACCGCCTCCATCCCCTCTATGAGGTTGTCCGGGGTGACCTCCATCCCCCCTGGGTTGGCGACGTTCCGCATCTGGTCGCGGATCGCGGTCCCGTCGTTTTCGCCGGCCGCGGCGTTCGCGAGTAGCTGAATCGCAACCGAGTCGTAGGACTGCGAGGTAAAAATGCCGGGTGAGGAGTCGTACTCGTTCTGAAACAGGCTGTTGAACGCTTCCTGACTCGGCCCACCCGCGGCGGGGGCCGTCCCGGTCACGTTCTCCATGTCGTTGCCGACCTGCCCGGGCATCGCCGAGTCCTGGAGGCCGTCGGAGACCAGGATCTCCTCGTTGCCGTCGGAGGAACCGTAGTAGTCGCGGAACAGCTGGATCCCGCTTTCGGGGTAGCCGATCACCACGAGCCCGTCGGGACCGTCGGCGCTTCCCCCGCCGGAGTCGGTCTCGGTCCCGGTCATCCCGCCGTCGCCGCCGTCGCCGCCATCGTCGGAGTCGGCTTCGGCTTCGGTGTCCTCGCCGCCGCCACTGTCGGGGCTTCCGATGCAACCAGCCAGTCCCGATGCACCGATCGCGCCCGCAGCACCGACGCGCTTGATGAACTCACGCCGAATGATGTCACGTGCCATGTCCGTGAGGTTGTGTTTTCCTAATATAAATGTATCCGTTGCGACGGCGGTTTCGCCGAAACCCGGATGCCTGACAGACGGTGCGCTCGACCAGAGAGGAGTCGATTCTCCGCTCGGACCCCAGTTCGTCGCACCGACTCATCATACTCGCCGGATGTCAACTATCGTTCGTGTCGGTCGAACCGTCAGGACCAAACGTTTCCGCTATCGTATCCGTGGTAGATGACGACCCCCTCGCTCGTAATCGGGATCGCCGGTGGCACCGGCGCGGGAAAGACCACCGTCGCGCGGCTGGTGGGCCGGAGCGTGGGCGATGCGGTCACCCGGATCCCGCTGGACAACTACTACGAGGACCTGAGTCACCTCCCGTTCGAGGAGCGCGAGGCGGTCAACTACGATCACCCCTCGGCGTTCGAGTGGGGCCTCGTCCGCGACCAACTGTCGTCGCTCCTCGACGGGTCCCCGATCGAGATGCCGACCTACGACTTCGCGGTGCACAACCGCACTGCCGAGACGACCCGGGTCGAGCCCACCGATATCGTCATCATCGAGGGCATCTTCGCGCTCTACGACGACGCGGTGCGGGAGCTGTGTGACCTCCGACTGTACGTCGAGACCGACGCCGACGTCCGGATCCTCCGGCGGATCGAACGCGACGTGATCGACCGCGGCCGCGACTTGGAGGGCGTGATCGACCAGTATCTCTCGACCGTCAAACCGATGCACGAACAGTTCGTCGAACCCACGAAAACGCACGCGGACCTCATCGTCCCGGAGGGCGCAAACAGCGTCGCGGTAAACCTCCTCGAGGAGCGGATCCGTGCGGAGGTCGCGGGCACGGCCGACGACTGGACCCGGGAGTCGGTCGAGGCGGCGCTCGACGACGGGGTCGCGATCGACCCGGACGGATGACCGGCCTCCACCCTGACTCGGTCGCCACGGCCGGAGTCGCCGGGTTCACGGACGTCGGTGACGTGACCCTCCACACCGTCGTTGCGGGCCCCGACGACGGCGAGCCGGTGGTACTGCTGCACGGCTTTCCGGAGTGTTGGTACGCGTGGCACGACCTGATCGACCCCCTCGCGGCGGCGGGCTACCGCGTGATCGTCCCCGACCAGCGCGGGTACAACCGGAGCGACAAGCCCGAGCCGGTGTCGGCGTATCGCCTTGACGCCCTCGCCGGCGACATCTCGGGGCTGCTCGACGCCGTCGGCGCGGCCGACGCCCACGTCGTCGGTCACGACTGGGGCGCGCTCGTGGCGTGGTGGCTCGCGCTCCACGACGCCGACCGGGTCCGGACGCTCTCGGCACTCAACGTCCCGCACCCGACGGCGTTCCGGCGCGCGCTCGTCACCGACCCCCGACAGCTCGCCCGGAGCTGGTACGCCATCCTGTTTCAACTGCCGTGGCTCCCGGAGGCACTCGCCCGACGCAACGACTGGCGGGTCGCGGTGGACTCGATGGCGGACACCAGCCGTCCGAACGCGTTCGACGCGACCGACTTCGACCGCTACCGCCGGGCGTGGGGCGTCGAGAACGCCTACCGGTCGATGATCAACTGGTACCGGGCGGTCTTCCGGGACGATACACGGCCGCGCCGCCGTCGGGTCGCCCCGCCAGCCCTGGTGTTGTGGGGTGCCGAAGACACCTTCCTCCGGCGGCCGCTGGCGGCAAGGAGTTCCGCGTACTGCGACCGGGGGCGGCTGGTGCTGTGGGAGGATGCGACACATTGGCTCCACCACGAACACCCCGACCGCGCCGTCGACGAACTCACGCGGCAGTTCGCGGTCGCAGGGAAGCGGTGAGCGGACCGCTTCCGGGCCGGTCGTGTCGACTCGACGGAAAGAGCCCCGCGTACCCGA
>CAZDEJ010000182.1:0-3225 GCA_964504395.1 uncultured Halobellus sp.
CCCCCCGCGAGGGGTACGTATCCGTACCTCGGACTCGGTATCACAGCCCGTGGTAGTTGTCTCGGGTGGTATCGGACTCATCCCACGAGTAAACTCGTTGGGGTTCTCCCCGAACCAGTGTAACGGCGACGCTTCGAGCCAGTGCAACGGTTTTGTGCGTGGAGCGCGTACGCTGACACGTGTCGTACGAACTGCTCAAGGACGCCAGCGACCGGCTGCGCGCCGCTGCGGAGGCGACGGACGGGGCGACGCAACGACGGCTGCACGACCAGTCCGACGCGCTCGCAGCACTCGCTGCACGGGAGCGCGGGGCCGACCACGGCCGGCTTGCCCGGCACATGCACGTTCTTGCGGAGCTCGCCGAGGAGACCGAAGGGGCGGCGCAGGAGGCAGTTGTCGACGCCCGTTCGACGCTCTCGACGTTCCGGGAAGACGTCGACGGCGTCTGACGTGTGTCAGACGCATGTCGTGCGAAATCGGATCCTCAGCCGCGTTACCCCTTGATTTCGGGTGGAGATCGGGCCCCGACAACACGCGGAGACCGGCCCCGGACCACGTCGGCAAGAACGATCAGCAGACGTTCTTCGGTTTGATCCCCATCGACTCCAGCGTCCCGACGTAATCATCGTAGGCGGCGTCGATCACCGTCTCGGCGGCGTCGCGAGCGGTGGCCCACCCGTCGTCGGTCGTGCACGCCGAGTCGAGCGTGTCGACCACGCGGTCGTGCTCGGTGTCGAGCGCCGACCGCAACTCGCGGAAGTCGGCGGCAGCCGTCGGGTCGGCGTCGCCGACGAAGAAGCCCACCATCTGGCTGGCGTACTCCGAAACCACCAGATAGCGGCCCAAGAGGCCGCCGAGGCGGGCGGGCGTCGTGTCGAACCCCACCAGTTCGGCGTATAGCAGTGGCTTCCCGTCGAGCGACGGATCGTCGCCGACCGCAGCGGCGTGATCACCTGCGGCGGCCGCGAGGCTGGTGTAGAGCACCCCTGTAGCGTCGCCCGCGGTCTCGACCCACCCATCGAGAGTCGTCGCGAACGCCAGGGCGTCAGTCGCGGCTGCGGCTCGAACGGAGTCGCCGTCCATATCGCCGCCGGTGAGCGCGTACATCGCCTTCGAGGAGCCGAGCCGGGAGAACTCGGTTTCGTGATCGTCACGCAACTCGCGTGCGAGGTCATCGCCGTTCATGCGGCCACGTTGGCCGCCGGACCGCTTGTAGCCATCGGCGCGTTGTGGTCGGGCACACAGTCGGCACTCGGTCGGCTGACCCGCGCCGACGTGCCGAACGATCGCTGCCCGGCGCGGGGTCGCTCTCAGGTCACACGCCGGGTGGCCGCCCGGTCGGATATAAACTTAGGGGCGCTGTGAGATCGCTGTCCCGCCCGAACTCCTATGATACCGCGCCCGCACCTACGTGACGTGAACCCCGCTACTGCCCTTCGGACTGGCGCCCGGTTGCTCTGGGAGCGGTCGGCGTCGGTTCTCCCCGTGTACCTTCTCGCGAGCGGTCTCTACGGGGCCGCTCGCGCACCGCTCGTCGTCGCCGGCATCGCTGCGGTCTGGCTTCTCGCCGCCGGCGGCCGGTTGGACCCGTTTCTCGAGCAACTCCGCGCCGCCGAGGGCGGGTCCGTCGGCCCCGAGTCCGGAGGTGGAGTCGGAGAGGCTCTCTCACAATCGGAGTTGGGTAGTGCTGTGGCAGGCCTCCTGACGCCGAGCGTTCTGCTGTTGATCGCCGGCGGCGCGCTCGTTGCAGCCGCCCTCGCCGTGCTCGCGTCCGCTGTCGGCAACGCCGCGGCTGTCAGCGGTCTGCTCGGCCTCCTCCGCGGCAACGACGGCGTGCATACGGCTGTCACCGGCGTCAGACGACACTGGCGGTCGTTTCTCGGCGTTCGACTCCTGCTTCTCGCCGCAATCGGCGCGGTCCTCGTACCGGCCGTCGGGGTGGTCGCCACGGTCATCGGCGTCGTCTCCACCGGCAGCACCGGCGGTGTCGGCGCCGCGGCCGTTGGTGCGGGCGTGACGGTTCTGGCCGGCCTCGTTGTCGCCCTGCTCGTCGCGGGTGTGCTCGTGCTCTTCGCGTTTGCCGACCAGGCAATCGTGGTCGACGACGTCGGCGCGGGTGCGGCGGTAAAGCGCAGCTTCCGGTTCCCGCTGCGCCGCCCGGCCGCCGTACTCGGGTACGTCGCCGTCGCCGTCGGTGCGCTTCTCGTCTCCGCCGTCGGCGGGAGTCTCGCCGCAACCGCCGGCGCACCACGGGCCGCCGCGCTGGTCGGCACGGTGCTGGTGCCACCGGTCGTCGACGGGTTCAAGACCGCACTGTACGCGGACGCCTCACTGTCTTCGGCGCCGGACGTGGCACCGCCGCCCGTCGGGACGCGGCTCCGGTCGGCGTTCGGCGATGGCCTCCGGTCGGTCGGGGGGTTCGTGCGCGACCACCCGGCGGCGAACCTTGCCTCGCTGGGGTGTGTCGCGGCGGGCGGCGCGGCCGGATGGGTTGCAACGGCATCCGTCGGCGTCGACTTCCCCGTCGGGAGCGACGTGAGCGGCGTGTTCGGGACGGTCCCGGTCGGTACGTTCGTGAACCTCGCGATCAACAACTGGCTGGTCGCGGTGGATGTATCGTACAGCGGACTCGCCGCGGGCGTCCCGGCGGTGGTGAGCCTGGTATTCAACGGGCTGATCGTGGGTGCTGTCAGTGGAGTCGTGGATCCCGTGGCGTTTCTCGCACTGGTCGCCCCACACGGCGTGATCGAGATTCCCGCCATCGTGATCGCCGGGTCGGCCGGGATTTCCCTGGGCGGCGTCGGAGTCGGCGCCGTTCGCGGCCGCTCCGACGACGACGACGTTACCGCCGCGATCCGACGTGTCTACCGAGTCCTGCTGGGGCTTGTGCCGCTTTTCGTCGTCGCGGCGCTCATCGAGGCGTTTCTGACACCGCTGGTCGCGAGCGCCGTGCTCGGCGGATAGCCGAGGTGTAAGTGCAGGTCGGTCGTCCCCCGAGCGGACGGACCCACCTCAGCGGATTCAGGAGAGCGGTACTATCGAACAGCACTGATGGTTGCGAACCGTACACACTGATCGCCCACGAGCGTCAGGCGTGCCGGTGGTTTTTATATGGGACGGAGGTGGCGGCGGGGACCGGAGTTTCGTTCCGCTCAATTACTGACTTCGCTCGTCTCCGCGGCTCGCTCCCGCTCGCCGCTCCGACTCGAGGCCGACTCCCTCGCT
>CAZDEJ010000183.1:0-3088 GCA_964504395.1 uncultured Halobellus sp.
GGTATCCTCTGCCGATGGGGTCGGTAGGACCTGAGTTCGACTCTCAGCGGTCCCACTTCCAGTTCTTGGCCGACATCAGAGTAGACCTGCCGCACCTCCGACGAGCGGCGCGATGACGAGCAGGTAGACCGCGGCCTCGACGGCCCACGCCCGCCGGATCAGGGAGAGCCGCTGTCGGGACAACCCGCGGGACCGAGGCAGTACGACGAACGTAAAGAACCCAACCATCAGGGGGTAACAGGACAGAGTGGCGGCGACCACGCCGGTGGTCCCGGCGCCGACGACGGCGGCTGCGACGAGGTACAGCCACACGAACAGCGGGCCGGTGAGTGCCCCGGCGACGTAGTGAACGGCCGACGCCACCCCTTCGGGGGACCGGTCCGGTTCGGTGTCGGTCAACACCCCGCTTGCGATCCGTGGTGGCGTTTCACCCTCCTCGAGCCGTCTCATCACGAGATCCATCGCCAGCGTGGCCAGGACGCCGGCTCCGACTCCGACCACGAACAGCGCCGGGATCGACAGCGGAGCCGACAGTTGCAGGACGTGCATGGTTGATCCGTAGCCCGTTCGCCGTATCAGTTCTACGGGACGGGCCTCGGAGCGGATGGCCGGCTTCGGTGACGTCCCGCGGTCGGTGACTGTGACCCGACTGCCTTGGTGAGCGACAGCCACATATCATTGCACCCCTCCTGATACACAACGTGCGACGACTCGTACTTCTCGCTGGACTCTGCCTTGCGGCGGCGGTACTCGTCGTCGGGTTCGGTGTGTGGTTCAACGGCTCCGACGCGTACCCCGACTCGGGGGCGGTTGACGCCAACTACGACGCGTACGTCGGGGAGACGGTTCACGTCTGGGGGGAGGTGACTGCGGTCGATGATGAAACGTTCGTGGTCACCTCCGGTCCGCTCACTCTCCGCGTCGAGGGGTCGTTACCACCGGATATCGCGCCCGGGGACGGGGTACAGGTGTACGGGACGTTGACCTCCGACCGTCGAGTCGTTTCGGCCTCGCACCACGCACAGTCGTCCGAGGCGATCGGACGGATGTACCTCGTGTCGGTCGTCGGCATCGCCCTCGCTGCGGGGGCGTTCCTGCGTCGGTGGCGCGTCGACACCCACCGGTGGGCGTTCGTGCCGCGGGAGGGGAAGTGATGCCCGACCTCCTCACGCACGTCCTGATCGCGTACGTCGTCGGCGCCGCCGTCGTGCGGTGGATGGGCGCCTCCGACCGGTACCTCCCCGCCGTCCTCGTCGGGGCGGTCGCGCCTGATGGGATGAAGGCGACCGTTCCGCCGGAGATCGTCGCCGGCACGGCGTTGGGCCTTCCGTACTCCTTCTGGGGGCTCCATACGCTGGGCGGTGTCGTCGTCCTAAGCGGGATCGGGGCAGTGACGCTGCGGGCGTCCGACCGCCGACCCGGATTCCGGTTTCTGCTCTGCGGTGGCGTGAGCCACCTCGTCTTGGATCTGTTCGTCATCCGCGTCGACGGCGTCGCGCCGCCGTACCTCTTTCCGGTATCGGGGTGGCTCCCGCCCGCCGTGAACCTCTACGCCAGCACGGACCTGTGGACGATCCCCGTGGCGACCGCGCTCGCACTTCCGGTCTGGATGGTGCGCCGGCGGAACTCCGCCGCGTCTGGCGGACGGTAGTCACGAGGTCCCGCTGGAGGTCCCGGTGCTCCGGGCCCCCACCTTCCCCGAGAAGTTGGACGGCTCGGGCACCGAGACGACGGCGTCGGTCATCCAGCACCCGTCGTACTCGCCGCCGTCGACCTTGCGAACCCGGAAGTAGTACTTCCCGGTCACGTTTCCGCCCTCGCGGGTGATCACTTCGACCTGCGCGTAGTCGTCGCTGGACTGTATCGGGGTGAACTCCGCGCTATCGTGTGACAGCATCGGCCGGTACGTCGGGCTCTTGATCACTTGGACGAACTCCTCGAGCGTCTGGATCGCCTGTCGGTTTCGCGGGGACGCGAACCGCCGAACCGTCCGAATCCCATCGTCCGTGGTGTTGTTGTTGTACCGCAAGGCGTTCATCTGAACCTGGACTACGCTGAGGAACGACCGCTCACAGGTCGGGGCCGGCCGGACGTTTCGGTTCGTCTCGGTGTCGCCTGCCGAGTCCCCTCCGGGCCCGTCCTCGCTACTCGCCGTCGGCGTCGCGGTCGTAACTGCGCCGCTCTCCTCGATCGGATCCCGTGAACTACGGTCGATGTCGGCATCCGACAACCCCCCGCTCTCGACCGGGGCGGACGCCGCGAACGTCCCGGCGTCGCCGTCGGGGGAGACGTCGGCGGCATACACCACACCTCCGGCGACTGCGAGCAGTATCACCAAGCCAACCCCGATGACGACCAACCCGGCGCCACCCCTGGTCGACGCCGCGCTGTCCGGCGTTGCGGACGCTCCCCGCCCGCTCACCAGTCCGACAGTCGGCTCGGCCGATCCCGTGTCGGCTGATCCCGTGTCGGCTGATCCCGTGTCGGCTGATCCCGTGTCGGCTGATCCCGTGTCAGCTGATCCCGCATCGGGCGGTTTACCCGAAGCCCCTGGATCCGACCCGCCGGGGGTACCAGTGCCGGCGTCGGCGTCCCTCCCGGACGTAGCTGTCGGTGTCGGCTCCGGAGTGTACGACGCCGATCGCGCCGGAACGTCCAGCCACTCCTCGGCGATCGACGCTGCGGATTCGGGTGATACCGCATACAGGAGTTGATGCCGGAGGTCCTCGGCTGTCCGGACGGGAACGTCGTGCTCCGTGGGTATCGACTCGCCGGGGCCAATGACGACCGAATCGGGGCTCGGATCCGAGCCATCGGTATCGATATCCGCGCCGTCGGGGGCGACGAGTATCCGCCTCCGGCCGTCGCCGTCGCTCACACCGACGACCGGGGGATCGACCACGACCTCGGTCGCCTCGTCGGCGGCGGCTTCGAGGCGACCGACAAAAGCCGCGAGCGCGTCGCGGTCCAGTCGGTCGATCGCGGCGGCAAACGCGTCCGGCGGGATGGGCGTGCGATCAGTTGCCACGTTCAGTTGTGGTACGTACGGTGCCTTCCTATTTCGAGTTTGTGGCTGGGAGGGTGGTTG
>CAZDEJ010000184.1:0-3078 GCA_964504395.1 uncultured Halobellus sp.
CGACCGCTGGCGGTCGAACCCCCCGCGCTCCTCGTGAGCCTCCCGCCAGTAGGCCGCTGCTGCTCGCAACGGCGCGAGCTGGCCGGTGAGGTTGGTCTCGATCACGGCGCGCCAGTCGTCCTCGGCTACCTCGTGTGCGACCCCGTCGCGGAGGATCCCCGCGAAGTTACGGACGAAGTCGAGTCGGCCGTGCTCCGACGCCGCGTCCGCGATCAGCCGCTCGGCGTACCCGAAGTCGCGCACGTCACCGTGGTGGGTGGTGGCGATCCCGCCCTCGGCGCGGATCGCCCCGGCGGCCGACTCCGCGGCGGCCGGGTCGCTGCCGGTGCCGTCGACCACGGTGCCGAGGTCGTTGACGACCACGCTGACGCCGTGACCAGCGAGTTCGTGGGCCGCCGCCCGGCCCAGCCCGTTGCCGCCGCCGGCGACGACACAGATGGGCCCGTCCAGCTCAGAACGGAAACTCACGCGGCTCGTGCTGTAGCGAGATCCACTTCTTTTCTGTGACCTCGTCGAGGAAGTCGGTGGTGTTGTACCCGCCGATCCCGGACGCGTTCGTCCCGCTGAACGGGACGTGCGCCTCGTCGTTCACCGGCTGGTCGTTGACGTGGACCATTCCGGTGTCCATCCGCTGTGCGATCCGACGACCCGCACTCACGTCGCTCGCGTGGACCGACCCCGACAGCCCGTACTCGGTGTCGTTTGCGACGGCGACCGCCTCGTCGACGTCCGAAACCGGGATCACCGGCGCGATCGGTCCGAAATGCTCGCTACATGCCGCAGCCATCTCGTTCGTCACGCCCGAGAGGACGGTCGGCTCGACGACGAGAGAGTCGTCGACAGCGTCGGTGTCGACCACCCCACCGCCAGTTTCGAGCGTCGCCCCGGCGTCGACGGTTCGGTCGACGAGCTCGAGCATCTGGTCCCGCTGCTCCTCGTTGATTATCGGGCCGACAGCCACCCGGTCGTGGGCGCTTCCCGCCGGCAAGTTCGCCGCCCGGTCGGTCAACCGAGCGACATACTCGTCGTACACGCCCTCGTGAACGATGTGACGGTTGATCGAGATACACACCTGTCCTTGGTGGATGAACGACCCGAACACGCCCGCATCGACCGCGGCGTCAAGATCGGCACCGTGGGTCACGATGTGGGCGTTGTTCCCGCCGAGTTCCATCGCCGGTACCGCGAGGTTCTCGCCGGCCAACGCGGCCACGTGTCGACCGATGTCGGTGGAACCGGTAAAGGAGACTACGTCGCTCGACGGATGGCTCGCCACCCGGTCGCCGATCTCCGATCCGGGCCCGGTGACGACGTTCAGTACGCCGTCAGGGAAGCCCGCCTCCTCGAACAGCCGGGCGAACAGGAGCCCGCCGACGATCGGGGTGTCGGTCGCGGGCTTGAGCACGACCGTGTTGCCCGCAGCGACCGCCGGCGCGACCGCGCGCGCCGAGAGATTGAACGGGAAGTTCCACGGCGAAATAACCGTGACGACGCCCTGCGGCTCTCGCTCGACGATGTGCTCCTTGTCCGGGATGTTGGACGTCGCGTGTTCACCCTTCATCCGCCGGGGGAGCGTCGCCGCCTCCGCGACCTGGTCCTGTGTGAGTTCGACACCCGTCTCGCTGACCCCGTGGATTGCCCCGGCCTCGGTGGTGTACAGCTCCAGAATCTCCGATTCGTGCTCCGCGATCGCCTGCTGGAGCCCGTGGATCAGTTCCTCCCGGGCGGCGGGCGGCGTCGCCGCCCACTCGGACTGTGCCGCCTCGGCGGCCTCGTACGCGGCGTCGACGTCCGCCTCGGTTCCCCGCGGTACGTGTGTTACCGTCTGTCGGGTCGAGGGATCCTCAACGGCGACGGTCTCGCTGCTTGCCGCGTCGCGCCACTCCCCGCCGATGTAGAGGCTACTCCAGTCGGCGTCGATACTGTACTGTGACCGGCCTTCGAGCGCCATAGCCGAACGTAGCGCGAATAGGTAATCAAAGTTTGGTACAATTCGGCTAAACCGCGTCCCACCTGGTTACACCGGTGCTATCTGCCGGCGGTCGCCCGGACTGGACCCGCGTTCGACCGGCCCCGCGGCGGGGATGGCGCCGCCGGCAACGGCAACGTATAAGACTCGCTGCGGAGTGTGCATGTACACCGACCCGGGTTGGTAACCGGTTGCCGGCCCTGACTTGGGAACGCCACGATGACCGGGACACCCGATTCGGAACTCGATTCGCCCGTGGGGGCTCGTCGTCGCCCTCGGCGTGCTCGCCCTCCTCCTCGTGTGGGGTGTGGTGTCCACTTTCGCTGTCTACTCCGAGGCGCTTGCGACTGCGTTCGGGCTCTCGGCGCTCCGGACGTCGACCGTCCTCTCGATCACCACCGCTGGCTTCTGTATCGCGGGCGGCGTGACCGGGGTGCTCGCCGCGCGGGTGCCGCTCCGCCCGGTCGTCGCCGCCGCCGAGGTGGCCGTCGCCGCGGCGGTCGGGATCCTGCAGGTCACCACCTCGTACCTCGCGGTCGTCGCCGCGTTCGGGCTCGTCGGTACGGCCGGCGGCACCACCTTCGTCGTCATCTCGCTCTCCCCGCAGTGGTTCGACGAGTACGAGGGGCGGGCGATGGGAATCACGTTCACCGCCAACGGCCTCGGGATCCTGGTGCTGCCGCCGGTGCGGGTCCGACTGCTCGACCGGATCGGGATCCGGGGCGCCTTCGCGGTGATCGGCGGCGCGACGGCGCTCACGCTCCTCGCGGCTACCCCCGTCTACCGCCGGCCGGACGGTCGTCCAGCGGAGCGGCCGTGCGGGGCGAGCTGTGGGCCCAACTTCGGGGATGCGGGCCTGCGGTCGCCGCGCGCTGTGGGTCGCGTTGCGGACGGCTGGATCGATCCGGTTGGTTATGTATATTCAGTTGGAATACGTTCCCGAATAAAACACCTGGAAGCGCTCAGAACCGTATTCAAGCGAGTTCGGGCCTGAAGGCCAGTTTCTATATACTAGACTCCGCGGTGACCGTCGCGCTCACTCGGCGAGTCGAGCCTCCAGGTCGTCGATCAACTCGGGGTTGCCCACGTACACCGGAGTCCGGTCGTGG
>CAZDEJ010000185.1:0-3036 GCA_964504395.1 uncultured Halobellus sp.
TCGTCATCGCGGGGATGCCCAGGGACTTGCAGTTGTCCTCGAAGATCTCCGCGAACGACTCCCCGACCACGCCGCGGATCCCCCACCGCATCAGCCCCTGCGGGGCGTGTTCACGGGAGGACCCACAGCCGAAGTTCTTGTTCACGATCAGGATGTTCGCCCCCCGGTACTCGTTGAACGGGTGATCGTTGCGTTCGCCGTCGTCGTCCCGCCGGGCGTCGTAGAAGACGTACTTGCCCATGTTCTCGAAGGTGACCTCCTTCATGAATCGGGCGGGCATGATCTGATCGGTGTCGACGTCGTTGCCACGGAGCGGGACGCCGGTGCCGGCGACCCGTCTGATCTCCGCCTCGTTCCGACCCGGCATCAGTTCGCCACCTCGTCGTAACCGCGCACGTCGACTACCTCTCCTTCGACGGCGGCCGCCGCAACCATCGCCGGGGACATGAGTACCGACTTCCCGTCTTTGTCCCCCTGGCGGCCGATGAAGTTCCGATTCGAGGACGACGCACACACCTCGCCTGCACCGAGGCTGTCGTTGTTCATCGCCAGACACATCGAACATCCGGCGCGGCGCCACTGGAAGCCGGCCTCCCGGAACACCTCGTCGAGCCCCTCCGCCTCACACTGCGTGCGGACGGTCTCGGAGCCGGGCACCGCGAGCGCCCGCACGCCGTCATCGACGTGACGGCCCTCCAGGACCCGGGCAGCCTCCCGGAAGTCCGAGAGCCGACCGTTCGTGCAGGTCCCGAGGAACGCCACGTCGACGTCGTAGCCTTCCATCGTGTCGCCGGGGCTGTGACCCATGTGCTCGAATGCCTTCCGCGCAGCCTTCCGCGCGGTGTCGTCCTCCATCGCGTCGAGATCGGGGATCGGCTCGTCGACCGAGACCACCTGTCCGGGGTTGATACCCCAGGTGACCATCGGCGCGAGCCCGTCGGCGTCGACCTCGACGATGTCGTCGTACTCGGCGTCCTCGCTCGATCGGATGGACTCCCAGTACTCCACGTACTCGTCCCACTCGTCGTCGCTGGGGGCGTACTCCCGCCCCTTCAGGTATTCGTAGGTCGTCTCGTCCGGGTTGACATACCCCGCCCGGGCGCCGCCCTCGATCGACATGTTGCAGACCGCGAGCCGACCCTCCATCCCGAGGGTGCGGATTGCCTCGCCGCCGTACTCGTAGACGTGGCCGACGCCACCTCCGACCCCGAGGTCCGTGATTATCTTCAGGATGACGTCCTTCGCGTAGACGCCGTCACCCAGCGAGCCGGTGACCTCGATCCGCCGGACCTTCTGCTTCTCGGCGGCGATACACCCGGTCGCGAGGACGTCCCGGATCTGCGTGGTGCCGATTCCGACGCCGATCGACCCGAACGCGCCGTGGGTACTGGTGTGGGAGTCGCCACAGGCGACCGTCATCCCGGGCTGGCTGAGCCCCAACTCGGGGGCGACGACGTGGGTAATCCCCTGTTTTTCGCCGTCGAGACCGAAGAACGTGATCCCGCTTTCGGAGGTGTTGCGTTCGAGCGCCTGGAGCATGTTCTCCGCTTGGTCGTCGACGAGCGGCCGCTCCCGGCCCTCGGGGGTCGTCGGGACGATGTGATCGGTCGTCGCGAACGTCCGGTCCGGAAACGCGACCTCGAGATCGCGCTCGCGGATCATCCCGAACGCCTGCGGACTGGTCACCTCGTGGACGAGGTGAAGCCCGATGAACAGCTGATCCTGTCCGTTGGGCAACTCCGCTACCTTGTGCTTCTCCCAGACGTTATCGTACAGTGTGTTCCGACTCATCTGTCTCTCGACTCCCCGTTCGTGTCGGCGTGGTTTCGCGCTGTCGGTGTCGGGCGGGTCGTCCGCTTCGGACCGATCCGTCGTTCCGGCCCGGCATCGTCGGATTTCGGGTGGATACCCGGCGCCGACGGCCGCGGGACCGCGGCACCGGAGCCGGCGGCCGACTTCGGCGCGATCGTGGGACCGGACGCGGACCCGTGCGCGTCGACGCCTGATGAACACTCGACGGGTACGCTCCGGCCGGGGACCCGCCTCGGCCTCACTGTCGGCTCGTCCGCCCGCGTCGGGTCGGTCATCAGTCGTCCGCCGCCGCCTCCGCGGCCTCCTCTTCGTCGGTGTCGTCCCACGCGAACAGGTCCCGGAGCGGCTCTCCCACCTGCTCGATATGGTGGGTCTCCTCGGCGTGTTTCAGCTGGGTATAGGAGGGTCGCCCCGCCCGGTTCTCGGAGATCCACTCCCGGGCGAACGTGCCGTCCTGAACCTCCTCCAGCAGCGTGTCCATCTCCTCGCGGACGTGATCGTCGATCAGCCGCTCGCCACGGGAGAGCCCGCCGTACTCGGCAGTGTCGGAGACGGACTGCCACATCTCCGAGTGCCCGCCCTCGTACATCAGATCGACGATCAGCTTCAGTTCGTTCAAACACTCGAAATACGCCATCTCCGGGGAGTACCCCGCGTCGACGAGCGTCTCGAAGCCCGCCTTCACCAGGGCGGTCACGCCGCCGCACAGCACCGCCTGCTCGCCGAACAGGTCGGTTTCGGTCTCCTCCCGGAACGTGGTCTCGATGACGCCGGCACGCGTACAGCCGATGGCGTGGGCGTACGCGAACGCTTCCTCGCGGGCCTCGCCGGTCTCGTTCCGTGAGATCGCCACCAACCCGGGCGTGCCCTGGCCGGCCTCGTAGTTCCGCCGGACGAGGTGCCCGGGCGACTTCGGTGCCACCATCGTCACGTCGACGTCCGCCGGCGGCTGGATCTGGTTGTAGTGGATGTTGAACCCGTGGGCGAACTGGAGGGTGTCGCCGGGTTCGAGGTTGTCGCGGACCGCCTCGAACACCGCGGGCTGGACCGAGTCCGGCACGAGCACGGAGACGACGTCGGCCTCGCCGGCGGCCGCCGTGGGCGTCGCGACCCGGAGGCCGTCGGCTTTTGCGGCCTCGCGGGACGAGGAGCCCTTCCGCAGGCCGACCACCACGTCGACCCCGCTGTCGGCGAGGTTCTGGGCGTGGGCGTGGCCCTGGCTGC
>CAZDEJ010000186.1:0-3013 GCA_964504395.1 uncultured Halobellus sp.
CGAGAACACGAACACCGCAGTGAGAAACGCTCCCACAAGCCCCTCGGCGGCGGCGATGAACCGCCCGAGCGTTCCGACCGGGTGGACGTCGCCAAGCCCGAGCGTCGCGAAGGTGACGATGCTGAAATACAGGCTGTCGACGACGGCCGCGAGCCCGTGGCTCGTGTAGGTCACGACCTCGTCGCCCGCAACGAGCCCCTCGGTCGCTGGGAACGCCGCCGCACACCCTAGAATGACCGCCAGTGCCAACATCGCCGTCCGCTGTGGCCGCTCGCCGTAGCCGACAATCAGGTCCAAGAACCCGTTGGTGACCCACCGGAGCGCCGCGTCGACGCGGTGTGACGTCGGGTGCGTCGCCCCCCGGGCGTGTGCCGCGTAGCGCCGGCGCCGGTACCGGAGTTCCCGGACGAAAAACATCGATCTCGTTTCGCTGTCGCCCACGTCTGCGGCCCCCTGTTTCGCCTCCAAATACGTCTGCTCCAGCCCCTCGACGGTATCCGGTTGCTCGGGGTCGTGGGCGTACTCGTGGATGTGCCATCGGTTGTCGCGAAACACCGTGTGGTACGACGAGAAGCGGAAGCCGTCGAATCCGGTGCGGTAGAACCGGTATCGGTCGAAGGATTCGGCGTCGCAGTCGATGTCGACGTCACCCACAGTGGCGCCGGTGAGGTCGTAGGCCGCGACCCCCTCGTCGGGCTGGTCGAGACGCCCGGCCGAGACGGTCGCCTCGACCAGCCGGCACCGAAGGGCACCGGCAGGGCGAACCCGGAGTTCCTCGAACCGACCTCCAGTGAGGTCGAGGGTGTCGTCGCCGACCTCGACGCGCTCGAACGCGGCGAGTTCGGCGGTGGCACCCGCGAACTCCGCTCCCGACTCGAAGGTGGTCGACACGAACTGTGCCGTGCCGACCGCGAGGTTCGGGAAGTGCGCCCCGCCCGCGACCGTCGTGTCGTCGACGCTCAGCCACCCGTCGATCCGGCAGGCGGCGAGGTCGACGCCGCCATCGAACCGCGTGGCGGCGATCCGGAGGCTCCGGTCGAACG
Source organism: uncultured Halobellus sp. (assembly GCA_964504395.1). Taxonomy (GTDB): domain Archaea; phylum Halobacteriota; class Halobacteria; order Halobacteriales; family Haloferacaceae; genus Haloquadratum. The sequence goes on from CAZDEJ010000186.1 coordinate 1,044, forward strand.
ATCCTCGACGGGCCCGGACGGCGGCTCCGCCACCCGACGTCCCGATCGCGCTTCCCTCGGCTGTGACCTCCATCTCGAAGGACGCGCGGTCGGCCACCAACCGGCCGACCGCCGCGTCCTCGATCGCGATCGGGTGTCGCACCACCGCCCCCGTGAAGTCCAGCGTGCCCTCGATGGTGACGTCGCGGAAGGTGAGGTGACCCACGTCGTCGCCGTCGATGATCAGCGCCGAGAGGTCCAGGTCGAGGTCCCGGAGGTGGACGTCGACGTACTCCCGTCTGGCGGGGTCGTCGGCGTCGAGGTCGGCGACGACCGCCGCACGGAGGTCCGCCCCCGTCACGCCGGCTACCGCCCGCTCTTCGGGTCGAAGGTGGAACGCGCACTTCCCATGGCCGTCGGCGGTGGGGCGCGGACACGCCCGCTCGGCACCCGTCGCCGCGTACCGGTGATCACACCCGGTCACCGTCGCCGGCAACCTCCACGTGCGGGCCGATGCGTTCGTGTGGGACGATCGCTGGTCTCATTGGTGTGGGTCTTCGCTTCGATACTTGAGGCCGGCGACTGGGACGTCACTTCGGGGAGATCCCGAGGAGGCTGACGTCCACCGATCCGAAGAGCCGGAGCAGGCTGGCGACGATCGCCACCACGGCGAGCGCGACCAGCGCGACGCCCCCGATCAATAGGGGGACCGACGGCGACTCCGCGGCTAGGGTTCCGAACGCCAGGCCTACCCCGAACACCCCGAGGTAGCTCCCGAGGCAGAACAGTGGAACCCCGCTGTAGGGGCCGCCGGCGTACGCGTAGACCCCGGCCGCCAGGCCGACCGCCGGGAGAACGAGGAAGTACGCCGCCGCTGCGGGGTTCGCCGTGGCGGTGTCGACCGCCGCCGTGGGGTCCCGGGCGTACAGCGCGCCGATCACGACCAGGAAGCCGACGACGAGCGCGGCTCCGCCGGCGTGGCTGGGGTCGATGGTCGGCGTGTGTTCGGACAAAATTCGGGATGGTTGCGGGCGGTTGTCGGTCGGTACGGCGGTGTCGCGTTACTCCTGGGCGCGCTGCATCTCGTAACTTAGCCGGTGGGGCATCACGCTCAGCGCGCGGACGATCCCCGCCAGCGCGAAGAAGATGCCGACGAGGATGTGAGCGACGCCGCCGAGTTTGAGCCACAGCAGCGTCGAGGGCCACTTGTGGATCGCCGCCAGGACGCCGTTGACCGCGGAACCGCGGGTGCCGCCGCTCCCGCCCGCGAGACTGGTGTTCGGGAACTGCGTGAAGTAGTTCTCCAGCAACGGGTGGAACGCTGTCAGCTCGAAGAAGATCGCCGCGCCGACCAGCAGGTAGCCGACGGCGGCGAAGACCGCCCCGACCAGCAGCATCTTCTTGATCGACCCGACGGTCGATTCGATCTGTTCGAGCGGCATACGACTCGGGTACTCCGATGCCATACCCCTGCAGACGGGAGTGGGATACAAATCACCACATCGGACGTGGGACCGGATTACACGGGCGCGGGAGGGTTCTATACCTGTGACTGTACCCTGTTCGTATGAGGAACCGGTCACAACGGACGGATCGAACGCGGGATTCGAGTACGGACCGCGCCCACGTGAGGTGTCGATGAGCCGAACAGACGCCGAGGCCACGGAGCGGGTCGCGGCGTGGAGCGATCTCGCGGATCGCGAGCCTCAGCACGCGCGGGTCGAGGGTGTCGATCTCGTCGTGGTGCAGTACGACGGCGAGGTATCCGTGCTGTACGGTCGGTGTCTCCACCGCGGCGTGTTACTCGGTGATGGCCACGTCGACGGTCACAACCTCATCTGTGGCGTCCACGGCTGGGACTACCGGGTCGATACCGGGATCAGCGAGTACGACAACTCCGAAGTTCTGGAGACGTTCACCGCGTGGGTCGACGAGAGCGACGACGCTGTCTATGTCGACGCCGACGAAGTGGAACGATGGGCCGAGGACAA
>CAZDEJ010000187.1:0-3012 GCA_964504395.1 uncultured Halobellus sp.
ATGCCCGGGGTGGGCTCCGAACCCACGATCTCCGCATGTCCCAGGTTCGAGGCTCGGCGGGCCCCGTGGGGAGCGGCGGAGGCTTCCAAGGCGAACCGCACCGAATCTCGGGAAACCCTATGAGTGCGGCGCTATGTCCAGCTAAGCCACCCGGGCTCGTTATTCAGTAGTCGGATGTCGTTCTTAAACCTTCGCAAGTCGGGTGACAGCGGGGCGGCACGCGCGGAATCGCCCACAGCATCCGATCACACGTCGTCGTTACCGCGCCCGACCCCGAGCCCCCGGTCCAGATACCAGTCGTACGCCGTCGGGGCGAGCAGGAGTGCAGCCGAAAGCGCCGCGGCGACGGCCAGCCGCGGATCCACGGCATTCGCGACCGTACCGGCGGTGAGTGCCTCCGTGGAGATCCCGACCACAGTCCCCGCGAGCACCCACGGGACCTCCCCGATCGTCGTCCCGATCACGAACGCCGGCAGCCGGACGCCGGCGACGCCCGCCGCGACCGACACGACGTCCGAGGGCGCCGGAACCAACCGACTAGCTACCACACTCCGGATGCCGCCGGCCCGTTCGACGACTGCTGCACCCGCGGCCGCGACGTTGCCGTCCCCCCCGAGACGGGTGGCGAGGAGAAACGGCGGCAGACTTGTAAGCGTCACCAACGCGAGCGCGATCGGGAACCCCGCGAACCCGAACCCGTACCCGAGGAGGACCGCAAGCAGCGTGGTCGGCCACGCCAGCATCGGCCGGACGACCGCGAAGGCGACCGCCGCGACGAGGAGTCGAACAGGATCGGCAACCAGCCACGCCGCCCGCGAGAACACGGCCTCGGACGAGGTCAGGACCGCACCGGAAACCACGATCGCGAGCACCGCCCCGGCGACGATCCGCCGTCGAGCGTGTGGGAGGTCCATCGCTCTCGGGTCGCCGGCGGCGGCACATAACCGTAATGACCGCGGGATGAGCCGAACCGGGGTGCCCCCCGGCGCAAGGTTTAGCTCCTCCGCGGCCGACAGTCGACTGTGGTAGCTGACGAACGCGACGGACAGCCGGACCTCTCGACGTTCGGAGCCGGATCGGAGGGGACGGCCGACAACACTCCAGAGCACACGGATTCCGGAGAGGGCGGGACGACCGGCGTCGACGCCGGGGCCGACGACACCGACGACAACAGCGATACCCGGGTCGATCCAGACTCCGATGCGGACGCCCGTCCATCACTCGCCGACCTCGACCGGGAGGAACGGGTGGAACTCGGCGTCGACCTCCTCGCACACCTCGAACACGAGTCGCTGTCGCTTTCGGAGGCTGTCGACCGGATCGAGACGATCACTACGACCCCCGCGTTGACCCGGGCTATCCTCGACACCGCGGAACTCCGTGGCGTCATCGACCGCGAACAGGGGCGGATCCGGACGCGACGCGGCGGCACGTTCGTCCGGTTCGAGGAGCAGGTCGTCCGTCGGGACGGCGACTACGAATGTCGACGGTGCGGCGCTGGCCTCGGAACGGGACGTTTCGTCCGGCTTGCCGCAGGCGAACTCGGCCCCTTCGGCCCGGAGTGTGTGCGGCGCGTCTTGGGCCGACGGTAGGCACAACCCGCCCGGTCAGCGCCCGCGCCGAAGCTCCTCGATCAACTGCTCGATCAACTCGCGTTGGGCGGTGAGCTCCGAGTTCTGCTGCTCGACGACCTCCCGCAGGGCCGTGAGTTCCTCGATGATCCGCTCGTCGGCCTCGGGTGCGGCCGTCTCGAATCCCGAGCCCTCGAAGCCCGGGTCGGACGACCCCACGACCGCTTCCGAGCCCGTCACGCCTGTGGTGTCGCCTCCCGTCCCTGCACCGTCTCGGGGTGGGGCGTCCGCGGCAGGAGCGCCCGAATCCGACCTCGACGACGCTTGGCTCCGCCCCGTCTCACCCCCGGGCGACTCCGCGTCCACCGCGTCTGTCGCTCCCGACTGCCCGATGCTGTCGACGCCTCCCCCCGGTGTTTCCGTTGCTGCCGTCCGACCGTCGGGGGCCTCGGGCCCGGGCGCCGACCCGGCGGTGTCGCCACTTTCGGGCGTCGGGACGGCGTCGTCCGTGGCCCCCTCCGGCTCCGGCGTACCCGCAAACAGCGGGTCGGGCCCGTCCCCGAAGGCGACGTCCTGGGAGCGGTCGGAGCCGCCGGCATCCGTCTCCGAACCGTCGGGCTCGGTGACGGCCCGGAGTTCCGCCATGGAATCGACCTCCCAATAGGATAGAAGCGTGGACTCGAGTGCCGACCGCACCGCGCGGGCGTCCTTGTTTGGGGTTTTGAACCGCTCTCGCTGGCCGTCCACAGTCAGGACGACTGAGGTGTTCACGCTCCCGTCCTCGAACTCGAGATCGGTCACATCCCCGTAGTGGTACGACTCGAACTCCGCGTCCCAGAGTCCAGGGCCGATGTGCCGGACCACACGTTCGCCCGCCACGACGACCGTCAGTTCGCTGAACCGGAAGAGTTGTACGACTGACTCGTTTCCGCCGAGGACCCCGTTGTGTCGGAGCACGCCTCCGACGATCGGCTGAAGCGCACGCTCCACCCGGGATGCCGGCAGCGAAATCACCTGCTCGCCGTCAAGACCGTAGTCCAAGGTCACCTTGGCCTTCCGACGCCCCTCGGACACGGTGATCCGCTCTACCCCGTGCGAGTGTTCCTCGATTGACTCGTCGGCTAAAAGTCCCTCGGCCCGATAGACGAGCGTCCGCGTGGGCGTCACGTACAACTCGTCCTCGCCGCCGAGGTCGACGCGGGCGACGACCGTCTCGTCGCCGAGGCCGGACTGGACGATCTCGGGTTGGCTCATAGGGTGCTTCTCCACCCGTTTGCTGATAAATCCGTGGGTCCTCCGCGCCCGATGGGCGCCGATTCGGTGTGTTTTTATCCGCGGGCCCATGTCATCCAACTGGAGACATACAGGTGCCATCGCCTGTGATCCCGGGCGCTTAGCTCAGCCTGGACAGAGTACTTGGCTTCGGACCAAGCTGTCGCGG
>CAZDEJ010000188.1:0-2999 GCA_964504395.1 uncultured Halobellus sp.
TCGGGAGAACATCAGCACGAACCCCGCGAGCATCGCCCCGAGGGTCTGTCTGGCGGCCATCCCGACCACGATGCCCAGAAACCCCGCCCCGACCAGGATCCCGCCGATGTTGACCTGCCACAGCGTGAGGATCAGGAGGAGCGACACCGGATACAGCGTCACCTGGCCCACACGGAACGCGACCTCCCGCTCGTGTTCCCCCAGTGACCCCCTCGCGCGGGCGATCTCCTCGATCAACTGCCTGCTCAGCCCGGTCATCGTGTACGCCCCGATCAGGAACAGCACCGAGATCCCGAGTCTGACGAGCGCTTCCGGCCCGAGGTTGGCGGCGAACACGTCTATGAGTTGGTCCGAGAGCCCCCACACCGACACGATCACCAGCCCGCCGGCCGCAGCAACGACCATCGTCCCGATCGTCACGGTCAGGTGCCACCAGGTCTTCGGGAGCCGCCCAGTCTCGATCCCGTGGAGCCGCTCGGTCCGGCTCAGAAACATCGTCACCGCGGGCGTGACGCCGAACGTGGCGGCGGCCCGGCCGGCGGTCGACGGGATCACCCGCGACAGCGACGTCGGCGCGGTCTGAGTGTCGCCGAGGGCATATTGAAGGGGTAGGACCACCAGTCTCACCGCCCGTAGTCGGCCGCAATCGCGGTCAGCGCCGCGAACTCCGGGGGCGCCAGCGATCCCGGCCGCGCGCTCAGTAGCTCCCCGTCGGCGGCAGCAGCCGCGTCGATGACGGCCTCCGGATCCGAGAGCCCCGAGATGTGTGCCGTGTTCCGGATCCCGTTTCTGACGGTCTTCCGACGCTGTGTGAAAAGCGCCTTCACGAAGTCGAAAAAGAACGCCTCGTCGTCCACCTCGTAGTCCGGATCGCGGGGCTGGACGCGGACCACCGCGCTTTCGACGTCCGGCTGCGGGTCGAACGCCGACGGCGGCACGATCTCGACCACCTCGACGTCGGCGTAGTGGCCGGCGGTGACCGACAGCCGGCCGTAGTCGCCGGTACCGGGGTCGGCCGCCATCCGCTCGGCGAACTCCCGCTGGAAGGTCAACACGAGCGGCCGCGACCGGGGCAACAGCCGGAACGCGATCGGCGAGGAGACCCCGTACGGCAGGTTCGAGACACACGCCGAAAACTCCGGGAGGTCGACCTCGACCGCGTCGCCCCCGATAACGCGGAGCCGACCCGCGTCGACGTCCGCTTCGAACTCCTCGCGGAGAAACCCCACGAGTGCCGGGTCGCGCTCGATAACGGTCACTCGCTCGCCGACCCGGAGGAGCCGGTCGGTGAGCCCGCCGGTCCCGCCGCCGATCTCGAGCAAGTGCGTCGTGTCCGCGCCGTCCGGGAGGTAGCCTGCGATCCGACCGAGAATACGGTCGTCGACCAGGAAATGCTGATCGCGGCCGGGATCACCCTGCACGCCCGCCCGCCGACGGAGGGCGTCGGGGTCGCGGGGCTCGACCGCGGCGTCGGGCGTTCTATCGGTCATTGCGGCCGGTTGGTGTCGAGCGCGTGTAAACATCTCGGCTTGTCGATGGCACGTAGCCGCCCCGACCCGAGTCGCTGTATCGCTCCCCGACCCGTGAGCCGATCAGTTGTTCCGCCCGACGAAGGTCTTGTACTTCAGGTCGTCGTCCCGAAGCTCGTCCAGGATCCGCTCGATCAGGACCTCCTTCGGGTTGTGAAGCCCTGAGACGCGCTCTTCGACCTCCTCGAAACTCTCGAAGGGGCCGCGTTTCCGCTGATCCAAGACGTTGTTCCGGAGCTTCTTGCCGATCCCCGGCAGCAGGTTCAGCTGGTGGAGCCGGAGGGTGATCGGCTGGGCGTCGTTGTAGAAATCAACGAACCGCTCCTCGTTGTCGTCGATGATCGCCTCGACCGCGTATTCGAGTTCGCCCACGCCGGTGTTCGAGAGGTCGCCGTACGTCACCTGCTTGAACCCGTCGACGGCATCGCGCTCCCCGGTCGGGCCGATCACGACGCGGTCGCCGATCGAGATGTCGGCGTCGTCGACAAGCGTGAGCTCGAAGAGCCGGAAGTCGCGCTCGCCCAGGGCGTACGCAAGCGGCGACTTCCGGTGTCGGGGCCGATCGTCGTCGGCGCGGCCGTTCGGGAGGTGGTCTACGACGACCGCCCGACGGACGTCCCCGGGATCGGTCCCGGAGTCATCGGCGTCGTCGGCGTCTCCGCTCTCGCTTGTGGTCATATCACGATGTACGGTTACGCTGTATTTAAATAGTTGGCCGCGACCGACGGCCGCTCGCCCATGGAGATCAGACGTACTTCGCGACGACGTTCAGAACCTCGTCGAGTTCGTCGCCGTCCAAGGCGTACCGCTCCTTTGCGTACACCGTACGAAGTTCGTCCCGGCTCTGCGGCAGGAGGTCGGCGATCTTGATCGCGGTCGTCGCGTCGACCTTCTCTACGTCGAGAAGCTCCTCGACCAAGTCACGGGATTGCGCGGGATCGAGGTGGGCGAACCGGTTGACGTGCTCGATCGCGCGGGCCAGTTCGTACCGGAGTTCGCGGTCCTCGTCGGCGGCGCGCTCGGCCTCGACGTCCTCCAAGAACGTCTTGACCTCCGAGACGGTCAGGTACTCCTCGCTCTCCTTCCGCTTGAAGATGGTCATCGAGGGTGAGGTTACTCCTGTGCGCGCAGGTGGGCGGGGTCTGCGATGATCGTCTTCTCCTTGCCGCCGTCGACGATCCTGACGGTGAACGCTCGACCCTGCTTGCCGGTAACCTCGCCGGTTAGCCCGCTGAACCGGGGGTGGAACCGGCCGTCGCGCACGCTTGGGTCGATCGTCAGATGGACGCTCTGTCCCTCGTCGAACTCCTGGATCGCGCGCTGCGGCGGCGAGGTGCCACGGTCGCGTGGATCGTTCGAGAGTTTGTGCCGCGTTCCGTTGAGCGGACCGTTGGAGCTGGGCATAATCGTTGTCAAGGATACACCTGACGCAGTTATAAAACGCACGCTCCGGGGACGTCGCCGACCACA
>CAZDEJ010000189.1:0-2964 GCA_964504395.1 uncultured Halobellus sp.
CCGGGGGGCCCGACCGGACTCAGATCGTGCCGAACGCCCGGTCGCCGGCGTCGCCCAACCCGGGGATGATGTACCCGTCGTCGTCGAGGTAGTCGTCGATGGCGACCGTCAGCAGGTCCGCCTCCGGGAACTCCCTGCCGACACGGAGCAACCCGTCCGGGGCCGAGACCGCGGACACCACGAACAGGTCCGCGGGTTCGGCGTCCGTCGACCCGAGCACGTGGTCGAGGACGGCCGTCATCGTCGACCCGGTTGCGAGCATCGGGTCCGCAACGATCACGGTGTCCTCGGGGGAGATTTCCGGGAGCTTCACGTAGTCGATGGTGACCTGGAACCCCCCGTCGTCGTCCATTCCGGCGTCCTCGTCGCGGCCCGCGGAGATCACCCCCTGTTTCGCCCGGGGGAACGCTTTCAGTAGCCCCTCCACGAACGGCGTCGCCGCCCGGAGCACGTTGATGATGACGACGTCGTCTAGCCCACGGACCCGCTCGCCGGTGGTCCCGGTCAGCGGCGTCTCCACGCCGACGTACTCGGTCTCCATCGCGCCGTCGATGATCTCGTACCCGCAGATCCGACCTAGTTTCACCAGCCCCTTCCGGAACGCCACCTGCTCGGTCCCACCGTCGCGAAGCCGCGAGAGGGTATCCTTCGCCAAGGCGTGAGTGATCAGGTACGCGTCGTCGCGGTCCTCGATGGGCATCGTCACGCCCCCCCGTCCGCGTCCGGGGTGTACTGGTGAACGCCGTCCTCGTCCGTAGGCGCCCCGACAGCTAGGACGTCGACCGGTTCGTCGGCGTCCGCGGGGTTGTGCGCCCGGTGGGGCGACTCCGGGGTCACAGTGAAGAGCGATCCCGGCGCCACGGTGTGTGTCCCCGCCGGCGTTTCGACGGCCAGCGTGCCCGAGAGGACGTAAAAGGCCTCCTCCTGCCCATCGTGGTAGTGGTATTTCAGCGGGAGCTGTTCGCCCGGGTCCGCGCGGTAGCGGTTGATCGCGAGGTTCGACAGGTCGGTCGCCGCCGTCAGCCGGCGGAGTTCACACGGTCGGCCCTCGGCCGGCTCCACTGCCCGGCTGTTCACGACATCGTATCCCATACGCGGGTACATTCCGGGTCGGAGTAAAAGCCTCCCGGGTACGGTTGCGCAACACTCCGCCCCGGACCGAGAGACACCCTCCCGTGATAGAGATGCAAGCGCGTATCTTCGTCTTCAGGCGGAGGTCAAGCGACACTCGGCTCGTTTGTCCCAGCAGTTCGAAGTCCGTGGCCCCAACTGTTGGGAAGGCTACGGAATCGGTGAGAGGCCGTCCCCGAACCACGAGGGGTGGCAAACTAGTGGTGGTTCGCACGGCAATGACACGGATTCCGACGGAGCCTCATTGGCCGACCCACAACCCTACGAGGGAGACAAACCGGAGTTCCTTCCGGTGTGTCGCCGGGTCCCTCCGAGTGCGGGTTGGAGCCAAACGGCGGCAACCGCCCGAATCCGGTGGTCGGATTCCTCCGCGTTTACGTGGAGGAGGAGGTCAATCCAACACGCAGGATAGAGCTTTATGTATCGCCGTCTCAACACACGTCGAGACGATGGAAGAGAGTGTCTCCGGGTTCAAAATTCGGGGCGCGTGGGGCGACGTTGTGGAGCACGGCGAGCGGATCACGCGGGCGCTCCGCGACGCCGGTGTCGACAGCGACGCCTTCGAGGAGTGGGACGAGTGGCGGCCCAAATCACACGAACGCCTCCGCGAGGACGTGAACGAGAAAACCGCAGAGCAGGCCAGTGTCGCCGAGGGCAAGGGCGAAAAGGCCGGGAAGGGCCCCGACGAGGACCTCCAGAAGGCCGGCAAGCGCCTCTCGGAGTCGTACGAACACGTCGAGAACGGCGACAGCAACGAGGCCGTCGAGCGGTGGTCGGAGTCGCTGGGGTACGTTGCCCGCGCCGCCGACTCCGCCGGCCGACGCGCGCTCCGCCGGGTCGAGAACACGGTCTACCAGCGGGTGATGACGCAGATCGCGCCGTACTACTTCGACAACGAGCTCGTGAGCGCCAACATCCAGAAGTCCACCCGCGGGGAGGGCGACGTCGAGTTCGTCTTCGAGGTGAACATCAACAACGACAACCTCAAAGACGAAGTCAGTACCCGCCTCGGTGAGTTCGACGACGAGGTGACCCGCTGGCACGTCGATACCGAAAAGCAGACCGAGACTGCGGAGGCCGCAGAGGGTGTCGAGCCCCCGGAATCGGAGGATCGATCCCGGTCGACGACGAACTGAGTCGGGTTCCGGACTGCTTCCCGAGCCGGCGTCACATCACGCGTCGCCGTCGGACTGGTACGGTTCCCCGACCGCATCCCGAGGCAGGCGGTTCAGAAACTCCAGTTCGACGCTCTCGCTCGTGGTGAACCGGGCGGCGTTCGACCCCGCGATCGCCTCGTCGGGGCCGACGGTTCCCTCCACGAGCCGGACGACGACTCCGTCACGGGCGTCCGCGACCGCCGGCGGAGTCACCGGGTACGCCGGATCCAGCTCTCCGAACGTCGTTCCGATCCGGTTGCGTCCGATCTCCTCGTTCATGTATCGGATACGTGCGGATGCACGCGGATACGCAACAATCGCAGATTATGATCCGGCCGGCCGAACAGTGCAGTCATACGCCTCGCGGCTGAATCACCCGGATATGCCCACGCCACTCCGGATCGAATCGGGGGAGTTGACCGCGGCGGAGATCATCGACGCCCTCCGCGAGGGCCGCCGCGTCGTCGTCGAGGCGGAACTCCTCGGGGGGACGCACGAGGTTGCGCTCCGGCACGACGGGGAGGTCTACTACTGTGACACCCCGACGACGCTCCACAAACACGCCGACGCCGAGGCGATGATCGGCTGCATCGAGCGGATGGGGTACGCCCGCGAGGAGTGATGCCCCGATCGGGCGACGGCTCGGCTACGACTCGGCGGCGACTCACCCCGACCA
>CAZDEJ010000190.1:0-2963 GCA_964504395.1 uncultured Halobellus sp.
CGACGAGTATCTCGCCTACGACGGCGAGAACCAGCAGCTCGCGTCGACGGAGTCGAACCGCACCCTGAGCGTCGGCGACTCGGTCCGGGTCCGGGTCGTCACGAAGAGCATCGACGAGCGCAACCCCCGCGACTCCAAGATCGGGCTGACGGCGAAACAGCCCGGCCTCGGCAAACACGGGTGGCTGGAGGACAACCGCCGGGCCAACGCCGCACCCACCGAGACGGAGGGTGTGTAGATGGCCGAATCCCGCCTCGCCTGCCGGGAGTGCCACCACATCAACCACGGTGACGCGCAGGCGTGTGAGAACTGCGGCTCGAGCAGCCTCACCGAGGACTGGGCGGGGTACGTGGTGATCTCCCATCCCGAACGTTCGGAGATCGCCGAGGAGATGAACGTCGCCGAACCGGGCGGGTACGCGCTGAAGGTCCGCTGAACCGATGCTCTCGCTGTCGTCGGACCTCCGCAGCGCGTTCAAGCGACCGTTCGGTCCGGTTTACGCCGACGCCGCGGCGCTGCTGTCCGATGCCGGCCGCCCCGTGATCGCGGTCGGTGACGTCGTGACCTACCACCTCCGGACGGCGGGTCACCGCCCCGCGGTCTCGGTGATCGACGGCCGGACCGAGCGGGAGGCGGTCGACGCCGAGATCCGCGAGGCCCTGTCCGACCCCGAGCGGCGTCGCGATGTCGCGAACGAGCCCGGGCAACTCGACGAGTCGCTTCTAGTCGCGCTCGCCGACACCGTTGCGGCTGCTGGCGGCGACACCGACCCGGTCACCGTCGTCGTCGACGGCGAGGAGGACCTCGCAACCCTCCCCGCGGCGCTCGTCGCACCGACCGGGGCGACGGTCGTCTACGGCCAACCCGGCGAGGGGATGGTTCGCGTCGCGGTGACCGACGGCTCGAAGCGGGAGATGCGGTCGCTGCTCGAACGTATGGACGGGGACGTCGCCGGCGCACTGGCGGCGCTCGGCGTCGCGGAGTGATACTGTCAGCTATCGTCACGTAACGGGTTTCGATACCCGGGGTTCGAAACCCGTCACGTAGTCATGACAAACAGTACGAGCGGCTGAACCCGCGCGCAACCGGACTGTGTCCCGCTCATCGAAATCCTTTTAATACTTTCCGGCGGACCAACGAATAACTGAACGATGGAACTCGACATCATCTCCGAGGACGACAACCCGATGCTGCATCGGTCCGACGTCCGCTTCGAGGTTGCCCACGAGGAGGCGACGCCGTCCCGCCTCTCCGTGCGCGACAGTCTCGCAGCGAAACTGAACAAGGAGTCCGACGAGGTCGTCATCCACGACCTCGACACCAAGTTCGGGATGCGAAAGACCGTTGGCTACGCGAAGGTCTACGAATCGCCGGGCTTCGCCCGCGACATCGAGCAGGACCACATGCTCGATCGGAACAAGATCGAGGCCGACGACGTCGACCCTGAAGCCGAAGAGGCCTGACCGACGGTTTCGATGCGAATCGTCGGACTCGAAGGCACCGCGTGGGCCGCAAGTGCGGCGCTGTACGATACTGATACCGACGACATACGTATCGAGTCCGACGCCTACCAACCCGACAGCGGCGGGATTCACCCGCGTGAGGCCGCCGAACACATGGGTACTGCGATTCCAGACGTCGTCGCCGCGGTTCTGGATACCGCCGCCGAGATTGGCGATTCCGGCGCCCCCGACGTCGACGCGGTGGCGTTCTCGAGGGGGCCGGGACTCGGGCCCTGCCTCCGGGTGGTCGGCACCGCGGCGCGGTCGCTCTCGCAAACCCTTGGAGTGCCGCTCGTCGGCGTCAACCACATGATCGCCCACCTCGAAATCGGGCGACACCGCTCGGGGCTGTCGTCGCCGGTGTGTCTGAACGCTTCGGGCGCCAATGCCCACCTGCTGGGGTATCACGACGGCCGGTACCGGGTGCTCGGCGAGACCATGGACACCGGCGTGGGGAACGCGATCGACAAGTTCACCCGCCACCTCGGGTGGTCACACCCCGGCGGTCCGAAGGTCGAGAAGCGGGCGCGGGGGGGCGACTACCACGACCTCCCGTACGTCGTCAAGGGGATGGACTTCTCGTTTTCGGGGATCACGTCGGCCGCAAAGAACGCCATCGACGACGGCGTGCCGGTCGAGGACGTCTGCTGTGGGTTGCAGGAGACGGTGTTCGCGATGCTGACCGAGGTCTCCGAGCGCGCGCTGTCGCTGACGGGGACCGACGAACTCGTGCTCGGTGGCGGCGTCGCCCAGAACGACCGCTTGCGGGGGATGCTCGAGTCGATGTGCGAGCAACGCGGTGCCGACTTCTACGCGCCCGAACCCCGGTTGCTCCGGGACAACGCCGGGATGATCGCCGTGCTTGGAGCGTCGATGTACGCCGCGGGCGACACGATCGACGTCGAGGACTCCCGTGTCGACCCGGGCTTCCGCCCGGACGAGGTGCCGGTGACCTGGCGCGAGGGCGAACCGTCGGTGGCCCGTACCCCCGCGTCGTCGGGGACGATCCGCGGCGCGGAGGCGACCGTCACGGTCGACGGCGACAGCGTGCTCAAGCGCCGCGCGCCGAAGGCGTACCGCCATCCCGCGCTCGACGACCGACTCCGCGGGGAGCGAACCCGCGCGGAGGCCCGGCTCACAAGTGCCGCGCGCCGGGTCGGCGTGCCGACGCCTGTCGTCTCCGACGTCGATCCCGAAACCGGCACGCTCGTGCTCCAGCGCGTCGGCGACGCCGACCTCGCGACGGCGGTAACCCCTGACCGCTGTCGGGCGGTCGGGCGCCACCTCGCGACGATCCACGCCGCGGGGTTCGTCCACGGCGATCCCACGATCCGGAACGTCCGGATCGGTCCCGACCGGGTGTTCTTCATCGACTTCGGACTCGGCTACCACACCGACCACGTCGAGGACCGGGCGATGGACCTCCACGTCTTCCGGGGGAGCGTGGCGGGGACGGCGGCC
>CAZDEJ010000191.1:0-2957 GCA_964504395.1 uncultured Halobellus sp.
GAAGGCGGCCGAATCGTCGGCGTAGACCCTCACGCCCACGCACACTCGGACCGGGAGTATCCACATCGCTGCTCCGAATCCGGAGTCGACGCCGGCGAAGGCCGCAGTCGCCGCAACCCTCCCGGTGATCGGGCGCGTGGGTCTCCTCGGTGCCGTGTCCGGCCGTCCCCGGCCGAACGGACAGCCCCCGGGGTCGGTCGTGGGTACGTGCTCCGCTGTTGCGCGGCGAACCGCCACGTCAGCTCCGGGGCCCCTCCGAACCATCTCCGACGGCTCCCCTCGTAACTACCCAGTCCCCCGAAGCCGATGCAAACAGTCAAGATTCGAGCCCTCACAACCACGACCACCCGACGCCATGCGCCAGTATCTCGATCTCGTCACCGACGTCCTCGAATCCGGGACGTACAAACCGAACCGGACGGGTGTAGACACCATCGCCGCGTTCAGCCGTCACTACTCGATCGACCTCGGGGGCGGCTTCCCACTGCTCACGACGAAGGACCTCTCCGGTGCCCGATGGGACTCGCTGCGCCACGAGCTCGTGTGGTATCTCTCGGGCGACGAGCACATCCGGGAGCTCCGCGAGGAGACCGCCATCTGGGACGCCTGGGCCGACGAGGACGGACGGCTCGACACCGCCTACGGCCGCTTTTGGCGACGGTTTCCGGTTCCGGACGAGGGACTGCCCGGCGAGTCGTGGCCCGACGAGGACCACCGGTGGCGCACCGACGAGGGCAGCTTCGATCAGATCGCGTACGCCCTCGACCAGCTCCGGGAGAACCCCACCTCCCGGCGGATCGTGATCAGCGCGTGGCACCCCGCAAACGCCGCGGTGTCGACGCTCCCGCCGTGTCACTACACCTTCGTGTTGAACGTTCAGGGTGACGAACTCAACGTTCACCTCACGCAGCGCTCCGGCGATATCGCCCTCGGGATCCCGTTCAACATCGCGGCGTACTCGCTTCTGGCGACCGCGATCGCCCAGCGGACCGGGTTCACACCCGGTACGTTCGCACACACGGTCGTCGACGCTCACGTGTACTGTGGCGCAGGTGACCGCGGCGCGTGGTACGCCGACAATCTTGAGACGCTCCAGTCGCGACTCGCCGCCGTCGACGACCCCGAGGGGTACCGCGCGATCGGCGAGTGGGTTGCGTCGACCGCGCCGCCCGAACCCGAGGACCACGAGCGGGACGATCACGTGCCCGGGCTCCTCGAGCAGTGTGCGCGGGAGCCCCGGGACCGCCCCGAGATCGAGATCGCGGACGTGCCGCTTGAGGACCTCTCGGCGGGTGACATCGACCTGTCGGGGTACGACCCCGCGCCCGGAATCCGGTTCGGAGTGGCGGAATGACTGACGCCGATGTCGACCGTGGCGCTCCTACCGATGCCGACACCGACCCCGATACGAGCCCGGATACCGACGTCGAGATCGCGCTGATCGCCGCCGTTGCGTCGAACCGGGTGATCGGTCGCGACAGGACGATGCCGTGGCATTTCAGCGAGGACCTCGAACACTTCAAGCGAACGACCACCGGCCACCCCGTGATCGTGGGCCGCCGCACCTACGAGACGGTCGTCGAGGCGCTCGGCGAGCCGTTCCCGGACCGGACCAGCGTCGTCCTGACGTCGCAGTCGCTGGATCTACCGCCAGGGGCGGTTGTCGCCAACTCGATCCCGGAGGCGACCGACCTCGCGGCGGCCGACGCCGACGAGCGCGGTGTCGACGTCGCGTACGTCGCCGGCGGCGGGCGAGTCTACGATCAGTTTCTCCCATACGCCACGCGGTTGGTGCTCACGGAGATCCACGCGGCGTACGAGGGCGATACCCGGTTCCCGGAGTGGGCCGACGACGAGTGGACCGAGGTCGAGCGCGACGAGCGGGACGCGCTCGACTTCGTGACGTACGAGCGGTCGGCCGAGTGAGCGTTCCTGATCGATTGGGTGAGCGCTCTCGGCCGAGATGGTGTCGCCGACCACTGTCGAGGCCACCCGCCCCCGCCGCTGCCAGTTCCGGTAATATCGTGTGGCGGTGGTGGCTTTATCCGTCCCCGGGCCGGAACGTTGGTATATGAACCGAAACGACCAGCAGGCGTACGACCGGGGGACGTCGCTTTTCTCGCCGGACGGACGGATCTACCAGGTCGAGTACGCCCGCGAAGCGGTCAAGCGCGGTGCGCCGAGCCTCGGCGTCCGAACGGCCGACGGCGTCGTACTCGCCGCACAGCGCCGCACCAGTTCCTCCCTGATGGAGGGTGATAGCATCGAGAAGCTCCACAAACTCGACGACTACCTGGGTGCGGCGTCAGCGGGCCACGTCGCCGACGCCCGCAGACTGATCGACGGCGCGCGGACCGGCGCCCAACGGAACCGACTCCGGTACGGCGAACCCGTCGGCGTCGAGACGCTCACTAAGACGCTTTCCGACGAGATTCAGGAGACCACCCAAGTCGGCGGGACGCGACCCTTCGGGGCCGCGCTGCTCGTCGCCGGTATGGACGGAACCCGACCGGATTCCCAGCCTCGGCTGTTTCAGACCGACCCCTCGGGGGCGCCGCAGGAGTGGCGAGCCGTCGCGATCGGGTCCGGCCGCGACGACATTCAGGAGTTCCTCGAAGCCGAGTGGTCGGCCGAACTCACCCTTGACGACGGCGTCGAGGTGGCGGTGCGGGCGATCCTCCAAACTGACGACGAGCTCGACGCGGCGAGCGTGAGCGTCGCGACCATCACCGCCGACGGTTACCGAACAGTCGACAACGACGAGATCGAGCCTGTCATCGACGCCCACGCGTCGGAATCCGACGACGAAGACGGCGAGGAGTAGCCCGGGTTCAGTGGCCTGAACGGGACTCAGCGACAGCAAAACGGAACCGTTTTACCGGTCCCAAGGGTAGCCGATGTTGCTAACACGCTCCGTTGGTGTAGTCCGGCCAATCATCTTGCCCTCTCACGGCAAG
>CAZDEJ010000192.1:0-2890 GCA_964504395.1 uncultured Halobellus sp.
AGGGGGAGGTCTGGAACATGATCCCCGGGGCGTGGACCGACGACCCGCCGGTGACCGGCAGCGGTCCCTGGTCGATAACGGCCACGTCCTCGGCGCCCGCCTCGGAGAGGTGGTAGGCCACGCTACAGCCCACAGCACCCGCCCCGATGACGACGGTTTCGGCCTGCGATGGAAGTTCGGATGTACTCATCGTTCTCGTCTGTCGGTGGTCCTGACAGAGGCATAAAGACAACGGTAACCCCGTGCTTCGGGCGGGAAGCGACTGAATTCGTCCGGATAGCGGTCCACGGGGACGCCCCGCGCGCGAACCACAGTCTGACAGACCAGCGAGATGACGTGAGCGACGTGACGGGTCGCGGAATGCGTCCGATCTGGTGTGCCCGCGCGGTCGGATGCCGGGGACCCACCGTCCGGTGGGAGGGGCGAGCGGGGCATCGCCGGACGCCGTCGGGCTGTCGGAAACGGCCGGGGCAGCGGCGGTGGTCGTCAGCGGACCGACGCTACGGTCGCACTCGCCGCGGCCTCAGGCGCTGCGACGTTAGGCGAGCGGTTCCTCGCGCACCGTCGCCTCGTACCGGTCGCCCTCGTAGAGGATCTCCACGTCGGTGCCGGGTTCCGCGAACTCCGGCGGGAGGTAGGTGTACGCCACGCACGCGCCAACGGAGTAGCCGTACTCCGCGCTGTTGACGTAGCTGAGGGCCTCGTCCTCGCCCGGCGCGAACACCGGGCGGTGCGGGAGGATCGTCTCGTCGGTGTCGTCGAGGGTTAGACACGCAACCTCGTGGCGGGGCTGCCCGCCGTCGGCGGCCGCCGCTGGCGCCTCCGCGTCGGCGAGGGCGTCCTTGCCGATGAAGTCGGTGTCGAGATCGACCGCCCACCCGAGGCCGGCCTCGTAGGGGGTGTGCTCGGTGTGGAGGTCCTCGCCCCACAGCCGGAAGCCCTTCTCGATACGGAGGGCGTTGAGCGCGCCGTTACCGTACGGTCGGAGGCCGTACTCCTCGCCGGCGTCAAGCAGGATCTCCCAGAGCCGCTCGCCGTACTCGGAGGGCGTGTAGAACTCCCAGCCGAGTTCGCCGGCGTACGACACCCGCAGCGCCGTCACGGGCACGTTCTTCACGAAGAACTGCTGACTGGTGAAGAACGGGAACGCGTCGTCGGAGAGGTCGACGTCCGTGACTTCCGAGATGATCTTCCGGGCGTTGGGGCCGGTACAGACCATCGCCGCCAGCGACGAGGTGACGTCGTTGACCACGACGTCGTCCGGCGAGTGCTCGCGGACCCACGCGACGTGGTTGTTTCCGACCTCGCGGCCGGTGGTGAGGAGGAGGTAGCGGTTCTCGTCGGTCCGGGTGACGGTGATGTCCGCCCGGACGCCGCCGGCGTCGTTACACATCAGCGTGTATTTGACCTCGCCGACGTCGAGATCCATGTCGTTCGTACAGAGTCGCTGGACGAACGCGCCGGCGTCGGTGCCGACGACCTCCATCTTGTTGAACGAGGTCATGTCGTGGAGGCCGGCGTTCTCGCGGACGTTGAGCGCTTCCGCGCCCTCGATCGGCGACCAGTACGTGCCGGTCCAGTCGTCGCGGTCCGGGATCCGATCGCCGTACTCCGCGAGCAGGTCGGCGTTCGACTCGAACCACTGGGGCTCCTCCCACCCGGCTTCGGCCCACAACTCCGCGTCGAGTTCCTTGTGGGAGTGGTACATCGGCGTCCGGCGGATGTCCCGCTGGGTCTCCGTCCACACCCACTTGGGGTGCATGATGTTGTAGACGATCCGGTACTCCTCGGCGCCGATGTCGCGGGAGAAGTCCCAACTGCCCTCGTGTGCGTCGAACCGGTTGACGTCACAGTGGGCCAGATCCATCGGCTCGCCGTCGAGCATCGGGACGCCGTTTTCCATCCACTGAGCGAGCGCGCGCCCCGCGCCGCCGGCGTGGGTGACCCACGTCGCCATCGCGGTCCACAGCCCGTCGAACTGCTCGACCGGGCCGAGCACCGGGAGGCCGTTGGGCGACTCCGCGAACATCCCGTTGTATTTGAACTCCAGCTCCGTCCCCTCGGTCGCGGGCAGGAGTTCGTCGCTTGCCTGCCGCGGCGCCTTGTCCGGGCGGTCGGGGTGGGTGGCGTTGTCCATGTGGTAATCGGTGAACTCGTGGACCGACCCCTGCTCGCCGTCGGGGTCGTTGCCGCCGAGTTCCTGGGGATCCGGCACGATGGGGTCGTGGTTGTACGACCCGATCCCGTAAGCGTCGCCGTGGGTCCGGAAGTACATTGCGTTGTCCTGATCCCGGAGGATCGGGCGGTCCGGGCCGACGAGCAGCCGCTTTGCCTTCTCGCCGGAGACGTTCTCGTAGTTGTCGAACAGCGGGTGGTCGGTGATGTCGACCGCCGCTTCCGAGAGTTCGTCGAGCGACTCCGTCATCGTGTACTGGTGTTCGACCGGCGTCACCGGGAGGTGGACGCCCAGTCGTTCGCCCAGCTGGCGGGCCCAGATGTTGGTCGCAAGCACCACCTCGTCGGCTTCGATAGTGCCGTTCTCGGTGACTACTGCGGTGATCTCCCCGTTCTCGGTTTCGACGTCCTCGGTTCGGGTGTGGGGAACGAACTCCGCGCCGCGCTCCATCGCCTCGCGGGCGAGGGCGTCACACGCCACGACCCCCGATACTTGGCCGTCGGTCGGCGAGTAGTACCCGCCCAGGATCTCGTCGGGGTCGACGAGCGGGAGCTTCTCTTCGACCTCCTCGGGCGAGAGGATCTCCGGGTCGTCGATCCCCCACGCCTTCGCGTGCTCGACCCGGCGCTGGAGGAAGTCCATCCGATCCTCGCTGCGGGCGACCTCGATGCCGCCGGTCTCGTTGTACGCCTGCTGGCCGTCGGCGCCCTCCAG
>CAZDEJ010000193.1:0-2830 GCA_964504395.1 uncultured Halobellus sp.
TCACGACCGATCGGAGGTGCGTGAGGAAAATACTTATTTGATTGTCATTTGAAGCGTGGACTTGCGGGAAACTATGGTGAACGTTTATGAACGTACCCGCCGGGCGTAACACCACGCCCATCGAAACAGGGGTATCGGGTTCAACAAACACGGCGGGCGCCGTGCTCCCGACGCTCGCGTGTGGAGGTGACGGCGGATGTTTCTGACGCTCGGATCGGAGGGCGAGTCGGTCGAAAAACTTCAGGAGCGCCTCGCCGACGGCGGCTACGACGTCGGCCCCGTCGACGGCACGTTCGGTCGCCGAACCCGAGAGGCGGTCGTCGAACTCCAGCGCGAGACCGAGCTGCCGGCCACCGGCACCGTCACCGCCGCGACGGCCGAGGAGTTGGACCTCGACATCGACGTGTCCGAAGTCGAGGACACCCGCTCGAACTTCGCGCGGTTGCTGATGCGGAATCCCAACTACTTCGGCAACCAGCCGTCGGTGGATTTCGAACCCGCTACGGAGAAGGTCGGCGACACCGCCTACGAGGAGATCACCTGCCTCGGGTACGACCCCGGAGTGAGCCAACTCGAAGCCGTCGTGAGCGTCAAGCGCGACGCCGGCTACCTCGGCGACGTCTGTACCGACGGCTCCATCGAGTACGTCCGCTTTTTCCTCGACCGCGACCGCACCGGCGACTGGGAGGACGTCGGCGTCGCCTCGACGCGGGTGTACAACATGCCGGGCCCGAAGCCGGTCGATTACACCGTCTCGGTGGAGTTGGACCAGGAGCTGGACCCGTGTAATTCGGCGGTCCTGCCCCGGGTGCGGGCGATCCTGAGCTGGGGAGTCGAACCGCCCGCAGACGACGAACTCGGAGACGACGAACCTCCCGCCCACAGCTACCGCCCGGTGTGGGGTAACCGGTTCGAAGCGAACATCCAACTCGAACCGCGGCCGCCGACGATCGACGACATCGTCAGAGAAGACCTCATCGGCACCGACCTGCTGAACGGGATGACCCTCGACGACTCGATGTCGTTCGACCCGCCGCAACCGAACTCGAGTCAGCTGTTGATGAAATACGAGGAGACGAGCGTCCCGCCCCACCGTGCCGGGTTCGGGGAGTTCAAGCAGCTGCTGGACGGTCCGCTCTCCCGTGGCCGGAGCGGTCCGGGCGGCTCTGGGGGTGGTTCCAGCGGTCCGAGCGGTCCCGGCGGTCCGAGCGGTCCGTCGAGACCGATACCCTCGGGTCCCGTTCCCGGGCCGTTTCCCGGGCCGCTTCCCGGACCGATCCCGAGTCCCCCCGAAGCGCCCGACGTCGAGTTGCCGCCCGGCCTCGACATCGACACGGGTGAGCTGGTCGACGATCTGTTCGAGACGACCGAGGACACGAGCTACGAGGAGCTCGACTGCGTGGGCTTCCGTCAAGGCCTCCTCACCGCCTTCCTGACGATCAAGCGACCCTCCGGCTACTCCGGTGGGCTGTGTACCGCCGGGAGCCCCGAGTACGTCGCCTTCTGGGAGAAGCCGGTGAGCGGCGGGACGTGGACCCACGTCGGCACCGGCTCCGTTACCGTTTACGACATGCCGGGCCTCCCGAACGACGGCCTTCAGTACGCCGTCCACCTCCCCTCAGACTTGAGCCACCGGCGCAACCCGTGCGGCGACGGCCCCAGTCTCGTCCGAATCCGTGCCGTCATGTCGTGGAACCGAGAGCCGCCGTCGGGCGATCCGAACTTCGTTCCGACGTGGGGTAACCGCGTCGAGACGCTCGTGCAGGTGCCCTCGGGACCGGCCCCCGGCGAGGGGCTGTTCGAGGTCGGGACCCTCGGCAACGTCGTCCCGACGGATATCGACCAGACGACGGGGACGGACGAGACCGGCACCGCGACCGGCCCGCTCGTCTCCAGCGGCGGCTCCGTCAGCGCGACGGTGGCTCCCTTCGGCGGCCGGGTGACGATCACCGGCCGGCCGGACGGCATCTCGCCGTCCGCGAGCGGGTCGAACAGCCTGAAGTACCGCATCTCGGTCAAGCCACACGACGCTCCCGACAGCGCCTACCGGCCGCTCACCAACGAGTTCCGGGTCGCCACCTACGCCAGCCCCGGGACGTTCCAGACGATGACCGTCGACAGCGACGGCTTCTACACGTACGTCCCCGGCGTCAAACAGAACGTCGTCGCCATCTGGAACACGACGGGGGACGGCGTGTACGACCTGAAGGTCGAGGCGAAACGCGGCGACGGCACACCAGTCGACGCCGCCGCAATCACCTATCCCGACGGAACGACCGAAGACGAGCTCGTGATCCAACTGGACAACACCGCTCCCGAGGCCGAACTCGATATCACCGAGGTCGTGCCCGCCGGAAGCACCACCCCCGAACCCGCCGAGGAGTGTGGCTTCTTCAACGTCGGCGACACGGTGCGTGGCACCTTCACCGCCGACGACGAACACCTCCGTCCCGGACCGACCGGGTGGGCACCGTACCGGTTTCAGGTCCACCCCAACGGGCCGGCGGGCGGTGCCAGCCCCGTCGAGCGAACCCCCGGCGGGTCGATGACGGTCAAGGCCCGCGACGGCGGCGACGGCCACTGGACGCTCGACACGACGGGGATGCAGTCGTGTGGCTACATCGTCGACATCGACGTCACCGACAACGTCATCGTGAACAACAGCTACCGCGGTCACCGCGCCGGCGAAAACGAGGGCTTCTGTCTGCTCGACCCCGACGAACAAGTGGTCAGCGACTCTGACTCGTCGGACGATGGCTCCGGTTCCGACTCGTCGGACGATACGTCCGACTCCGACGAGGGCTGACCGGAATCCCCTGCGGTTTTCTCA
>CAZDEJ010000194.1:0-2821 GCA_964504395.1 uncultured Halobellus sp.
GTTGTCGTGGATCTCGATCGTCTCCAGCGACTTCTCGGCGATCTCGGGGAGGTCGGCTTCGTCGACACCGAGTTCGCGCAGGCTCGACGGGAGGTCCACCTCGTCGATCAGCGCCTCGACGGCGTCGACCGCGTCGTGGGCGGCCTCGACGTCGGACAGGCCGGACGTGTCGATCCCCATCGCCGCGGCGACCTCGGCGTACCGGCCGGGGTACGCCTCCAGGTTGTACCGCATCACCGGCGGGGTGAACACCGCGATCGCCTCGCCGTGCGGGATCTCGGGGTACATCCCGCCGGTCACCTCCGCCAGCGAGTGGATCGCGCCGAACCCCGCGAAGTTCTCACAGAACCCCGCCATGTGCGACCCGTACAGCATCTGCTCGCGGGCGGCCATGTCGCCGGTCTCGTAGGCGTCGGGCAGGTGCTCCGTGACGAGCCCCATCACGTCCCGGGTGTACGGCTTGACGAGTTCGGGGGCGCCCGCGGCGACGTGGTTCTCCAGGGCGTGGGAGAACGCGTCGAACCCCGTCGCGGCGGTCTGTCGCGGCGGGAGCGACGCGGTGAGTTCGGGGTCGACGAGCGAGATCTCCGCGCCGAGGTACGGGCCGCCGGGGGACAGTGGGGGTTGGCCGATCGCCATCTTGAACTCCCGATCGGGGGCGGTGATCACCGCCCAGTAGTCGACCTCGCTGCCGGTCCCCGCGGTCGTCGGGATGGTGACGAGCGGGTGTGGGTCGGTCGCGATGCTGCCCGCGGTCACGTCGTCCGGAGTGTTCACCTCGTAGTCGGCCAGCGGCCCCGGGTTGGTCTTCAAAAGCGTCGCACATTTCGCGGTGTCGATGACGCTCCCGCCGCCGACCGCGACGACCACGTCGAATCCGCCGTCGGTCAGGGTCGCCAAGGCGTCCTCGACCATCCCCACCGTCGGGTTGGGCCGGACCTCGTCGTACACCGCGTAGTCGATTCCCGCGTCGTCGAGCGACGACTCGACGCCGTCGGTGATCCCCGCGTCCCTGATCCCCGGGTCCGTGACGACCAGCGCGTCGTCCCACCCCTTGGCGTCGATGACCTCGCCGGTGCGTTCGCTCTTGCCGTTGCCGAACTCGACCCAGATCGGGAACGAGAGGGTATGGTCGCCGAGGCTCATCGTCCGGGACTCCGTGTCGAGGGGGCGTCCGTGCTGCTCGTCGAACGGTCGTGGGTGTGATGTCGCATCCATAGGAGAATCGAAAAAGTCAGTACAAAAAAGTATGGTATGAAGAAGCGATTACTCGTTCCCGCGGTGGGAACATTTTTCAATCGGTGACAGAGAGGATCCGTATGGGCAGTCCACAACCGGACCGGAGTGCGATCGCCGAGCGGCACCGCTCGGAACACCGGGCGGCGACGGCCGACATCGAGTTCGGCGGATGGATCGACGGCGGACGCCGCACCGACGGCCCGACGCGGGGTATCGAGGATCCGGTGATCGGCGAATCGATCGTCGACGTGCCCCAGTGCGACGCCGGCGACGTCGACGACACAGTCGACGCGGCGTGGGAGGCGTTCGACGGGGGGTGGGAGGAGGCCACCGTCCGCGACCGCTCGAAGCGCCTGTTCGAGTGGGCCGACGCGCTGTCGGACCACGTCGACGAACTCACCCTGCTGGAGTGTCTCGACTGCGGCAAGCCGATCTCGCAGGCCCGCGGAGAGGTCGAGGGCGCGATCGATACTCTTGAGTTCTACGCCTCGGCCGTCCGCGCCCAACGCGGCAACGAGGTGCCCGCCGGGGAGGATCTCCACCTCTACACCAAACAGGAGCCCTACGGTGTGGTGGGCGGGATCGTCCCGTGGAACTACCCGCTGTGGGCGGCCGCCTGGAAGCTCGGGCCCGCACTCGCCGCTGGGAACGCCTGCGTGCTGAAACCCGCGAGCGACACGCCGCTGTCCACGATCCGGGCCGCACAGCTCTCGGCGGGGATCTTCCCCGACGGCGTGCTCAACGTCGTACCGGGTTCGGGAGGCGAGGTCGGACAGGCGACCGCGGAACACGAGGACGTCCGGAAGGTCTCCTTCACCGGCAGCGGCGGCGTCGGCAGCGGCGTGATGCGTGCGGCGGCCGACCGGGTCGCGCCGGTCACGATGGAACTCGGCGGGAAATCCCCGTTCATCGTCTTCCCCGACGCCGACCTCGACAAGGTCGTCGAAGCCGTCGCCGACGGCATCTTCTACAGTTCCGGGGAGATCTGCGACGCCTTCTCCCGGGCCATCGTCCACGAGTCGATCGCCGCGGAGTTCACCGAGCGGTTCGTCGAAGCGGCGGAGTCGTACGTGCTGGGGGACCCGCTGGACGAGGCGACCACGATGGGACCGCTGACCTCGGGCGACCAGTTCGAGACCGTGATGGACTACATCGAGACGGGAAAGCGCGAAGCGGAACTGTTGTGTGGCGGTGGGCCGCCGGCGGACCCGGCGCTGGCCGACGGGTGGTACGTCGAACCCACCGTGTTCCGTGGCGTGAGCAACGACACGACCATCGGAAGCGAGGAGATCTTCGGGCCGGTCCAAACGATCCAGACGTTCGCCGACTACGACGAGGCGATCGAACTGGCGAACGACACGCGGTACGGCCTCGCCGCCGGGATCGGCACCGAGCGCACCTCGGTGGCACACCGGGCGGCCGACGATATCGACGCTGGGTTGGTGTACGTCAACGAGTACGGGCCGATCATGCCCGACGCCCCCTACGGCGGGTTCAAGCAGTCGGGCTTCGGGAAGGACCTGGGGCTGGAGGCGCTGGATCACTACCAGCGACAGAAGAGCGTCTACGTCAACCTCGACGA
>CAZDEJ010000195.1:0-2797 GCA_964504395.1 uncultured Halobellus sp.
CCGCCTCTCCGCGCGATGCGATCCGGTCGGCCACCTCGTAGCCCGCCACCACGCCACCGTTGAGCGACCGCTCGGGGTACTGCGCTTCCGAGGCCATCCCGGCGTAGTAGACGCCCTCACCGACCTCGCTGTCGAGGCAGTACGGAACGACCAGATCCAAGTAGCCGCGCTCGTAGATCGGCGCCGCACGGGGGTTGCGGGCGATCCGGAGCTCCGAGACGCTCGACCGATCGAAGTCGGGAAACATCGATTCGATCTCCGAAAGCCACGTCTCCCGCACCTCGTCGTCGTTCATCCGCCACAGGTCCTCGTCGCTGTCCTGGACGTACGCCGCAATGTAGAGGAGGTGGTCGCCGCCGTAGCGCGCGCGGTCGACGAAGTTGGTGTGCTCGACGAGCGCGCCGAACGGTGCGTCGTGGGCGACGTTCAGCCAGTAGGTATCGAGCAGCGACTCCTCCATCGTGGCGAGGCCGCAGACCGCGCCCTGGAAGTCGACCTCGCAGGTGTAGCCGGTGAGCTGTTCCAGCACGTTCGGCATCGCCGCAACGACCGCAGCGTCGATCTCGCGTGTTTCGGCCGGAGCGCCCTCGCCGTGCTCGACGGTCAACGACGCCACCTGCCCGTTGGTCACGTCAAGATCAGTGACGCGTGCGCCTGTCGTGATGTTCTCCGGGCCGACCGCGTCAACGAGGGCGTCGAGCAGGGCGCCGAACCCGCCGTCGAAGTACCCCAGGATCTCGCCGCGGAGCGGATCGCGCTCGCCCCGGAACCGCACCCGGCCGAGGAACCACGCCGCGGAGATCTCGTCCTTTCGGCTCCCGTACTTCCCGTCGAGCAGCGGGTCGACGAAGTTCTCGTAGACGCTCGACGTGGTGTGTTCCGCGACGAACTCCCGGACGGTGTCGTGTTCGTACGCTGCGAGGTCGTCGTAGGCGTCGAAGTCGGGGAGGCCGCCACGGACGTCGACCCCGAGTGTGAGCATCCCGAGCCGGAACTTGTCGTAGAGGCTCATATGCGGGTACGCCAGGATCTCCCACGGCGTGTTCAGCGGGTGAGCGACCCCATCGACGTAGTAGCCGTTGGTTCCGACCCGCCACTCGACGCGGTCGCCGAGTCCGAGTTCCGCGGCGAGTTCGACGATCGTCTCCTCGGACTTCGAGAGGTGGTGGTAGAACTTCTCGATGTCGTCACCGGGGGTCTCGTAGACCGCCGCGAGCCCGCCGACCTGGTCCGTGGCCTCGAAGATCTGGATCTCGCATCCCCGCTGCTGCAGCCGGTAGGCGGCTGCGAGTCCCGCGATTCCGCCCCCGACGATGCCGATCATACAGCCGTTATTCGACCGCCCGGAAAGTGTGTTCCGTTCGCTACCTTTTTATCCGCGTTGAGCAACCGAACTGACATGCAGACGGTCAAGGCGCCCGCAACGAGCGCGAACCTCGGAAGCGGGTTCGACGTCTTCGGCGTCGCCCTCGACCGTCCGATGGACGTGGTCCGCGTGGAGAAGGCCGACCGGACCACGATCGAGATGAGCGGAGTCGGCAGCCAGTACATCCCCGAGAACCCGGACAAGAACGTCGTCGGCGCGGTTGCGGAGGCACTCGACGCCCCCGCCCGCATCCGGATCGACAAGGGGGTCCGCCCCTCCTCGGGTCTGGGGTCGTCGGCCGCCAGTGCCGCAGCGGCGGCGGTCGGGCTGAACGCCCTCTACGACCGCGGGCTCTCCAGATCGGAACTCGTGCCCGTGGCCGCCGAGGGGGAGGCGGTGGTCTCCGGAACCGCCCACTCCGACAACGTCGCGCCCGCGCTCCTCGGTGGATTCACCGTCGCCCGCGAGGACACGGTCACCGCCGTCGACGCGTCGATCCCGCTCGTGGCGTGTCTCCCCGAGATCGCGGTGTCGACACGTGACGCCCGCGACGTCGTGCCCGCGTCGGCGTCGATGGCGGACGTGGTCCACACCGTCGGTTCCGCGGCAACGCTCGCGGTTGGGATGTGCCGCGACGACCCCACCCTCGTCGGGACCGGGATGGACGAGCGGATCGTGACCCCTGCGCGGGCGGAACTCATCACAGAGTACGAAACTGTCCGGGCCGCGGCGCTCGATGCGGGTGCGACGGGCGTCACCGTCTCGGGGGCGGGGCCCGCGGTGCTCGCGCCGTGCCGGGAACCGGACCGCCGCCACGTCGCCGCGGCGATGGTCGACGCCTTCGCAAACGCCGGCGTCGAGTCGCGGGCGTACCAAACGCGCGTGAGTGCGGGTGCCACGCTATACGACTGATACCGAATGCTTCCGCTGTTCGCTGCCGGGCGCTACAAGCGGGGGTGGCACTTGGCGGTGAGTGACGGGTCTGACAGGCCGATAACGTCGGATATCGAAGGAAAACGACGGGTCGGACGCCGACGGCTCCGGCTCATACTGTCGAGTACACCTACGTGAAGATTCTCGACACCCCAGGGTGTCGAAATCCGTCGCGTGACGATAGCCGACAGTATTAGACGCCGCGGCTCTGGATCTTCTCCTCTTCGGGCAGACTGGCGTTGGACTCGCCTTTCATGCCCTTTCCGAGGTTCGAGGCGATCTCCGCGAGCACCTCGGGGTCGTCCCAGTTGTTGACGGCTTCGACGATGGCCCTGCCCATCTCCGGCGGGTTCTCCGCGCCGAAGATCCCGGACCCGACGAAGATCCCGTCACAGCCGTGGTGCATCATCAGCGCAGCGTCGGCGGGGGTCGCGATCCCGCCCGCGGCGAAGTTCACGACCGGAAGCCGGCCCATCTCGGCGGTCTCGTGAACCAGGT
>CAZDEJ010000196.1:0-2774 GCA_964504395.1 uncultured Halobellus sp.
CGCGCTCAACGAGGACCTCATCCGTGGGCGCTCGATCGAGGGCGTCTCCACCTCCGCGCTCTATGCGGCGTGTCGGCAGGAGGGGATCCCCCGCTCGCTCGACGAGGTCGCGGAGGTCTCCCGGGTGCCGCAGAAGGAGATCGGCCGAACCTACCGGTACATCTCCCAGGAACTCGGGTTGGAGCTCAAACCGGTCGATCCGAAGCAGTTCGTCCCCCGGTTCGCCTCGGCGCTTGAGCTCTCCGAGGAGGTCCAGTCGAAGGCCACCGAGATCATCGACGTCTCCGCGGAGCAGGGACTGCTCTCCGGGAAGTCGCCGACCGGATTCGCGGCGGCGGCGATCTACGCGGCGTCGCTGCTGTGTAACGAGAAGAAGACCCAACGCGAGGTCGCCGACGTGGCTCAGGTCACCGAGGTCACCATCCGGAACCGGTATCAGGAGCAGATCGAGGCGATGGGGTTCCGGTAGCGTCGGCCTCGACCGCGTCCTGCCCTCCGACTGCTCTTCGGCCGGCGAAGACGACCACCTCGCGGTTCCACAGCCCTATCCGGAAAGTCGTCGCTTCGTAGCCGTCGCCCAGCCGGTCCGCCAGCGCGTCCCGGTGCGTCGGCGCCGCGATCACCACCGGCGGCGTGGCGGCGTTCCCGTACGCCGTCTCGAACGTCGACGCGTTCTCCGTGCTCGTCGCGTCCGCGCCGGCAGAGGCCACGTACCACGGCAACGGCAGCCGGTTCCCCCAGGCGTCGCCGACGGGTGGGCTCCGGGTCGTCACCCCCGCCGGAACGTGGTACGAGTCCCCGACGTACACCACCTCGGGGGTTGCGGGGTCGCCGTCGGCGGCCGCCCGCACTGCGGCTTCGACCGGGTCGAGGTCGTCGGCGGGTTGGCCGAACTGCGCCAGCTCTGTCGTCCTGTCGGGCGGCTCGTAGACGGTAGCTCCGACCGCCGCCGTTCCCGATCCCGCCGCGAGCACAGCGAGCAACACCGCGACCACGGTCCCCGCGTCGACCGCGCGTCCGCCGTCCGGGGCGCCGCCGTCCACAGCCGCCGACACGCCCCATCGCAAGGTCCCGACGAGTCCGACTGCGGCGGGGAGCGACAGCGGAACGACGACGTGGACGAGCGTCCAGGGGGCCGAGACTTCCGCGATGGTCGGAATGATGACGGTCGCCAACAGCCCCCAGTAGCCGACACCGTCGACCAGCGGCCGGCGGGAGGCTGCGTACCGCGCCTGTAGCGTCGTCCCGACGCCCAGGACCGTCACCGGGAGCGCGAGGGTGAGGAGTAGTCCGCCGGCGTCGCCGAGGTACGGGAGGATGGCGTGGGTGCCGTCCGGGAACCGGTCGACAACCCGGACGCCGACGAAGCGCCGGAGCGCGCCGACGGTCCCCTCGTAGACTGCGAGGTGGATCGTGGCCGGATCGTCGAGCCCGACTCCGGTGCTGGACCCCGACCGAGGCGCGAACAGGGCTGCCGTGACGCCGGCCCCGAGGAGTGCAGCGCGGGCTCCGAGCCGCGCGTTCCTCGTGAGCCGCCTCCGGAGTGCGGCGACGTGTGCGCGCATCCCCGCTCGGCCGTCGGCCGCGACGCGTCGCTTGTCGACGACCAGGAACCACGCGCCGACCCAACACGCGAGGTAGCCGACGACGAACCCGGACGCCGAAGCCGCAAGCGGCACCGCAACACCGGCGGCGTACGCGTCCAGCCGGCTTCGCCGGTCCCACGCCCGGAGCACGAACCCGACGGCCGCCAGTCCGAAGCCCGCGAGGAGGACGTCGCCGCGGAGAAACCGCGAGTAGTAGACGATAACCGGTTGTGTTGCGAGCAGTATCGACAACGCGACCGTCTCGGCGCGGTCGAGTCGGTCCCGGAAGAGGAGCGCCGTTAGCGGAAGCGCGGCACTCACGAGCGCAACCGGGAGTCTGGCGACCCGTTCGGAGACGCCGAGGGCGGCGAAGGCGATCCGGTCGAGATGGTACAGCAGCGGGCCGCCCGCGACGGGACGGTACCGGAACGTGCCGGTTTCGAGGTACCGCAGCGCCCAGTAGCCCACCCGCGCTTCGTCCCAGTGGACCGGTCGCGACCCGAGTCCGACAAGCCGGAGTACGAGGCCGACCACGGTCACGGCGACGACGCCGACAACCACGCGACCGGGACGGTTCCACCCGTCCCCGGCCGGGGTGTCGGCCGCTTCGGAGCCATCCCCACCGCAATCGGGCTCGCGCGCCATGGCGACACGTCCAGACCGGGCGGGTAGAAGTGTTGTGATCCCGGCCGTCCCGCCGGAGTGTCAGCTACGGCACAACGTGGGGTTTCTAACCCGCCCCCGGTGTAGGTACTGGCGAACCCATGTACGACCGAGTGTTGGTTCCGACCGACGGGAGTACCGCGAGCGAGGGAGCGATCGAACACGCGATCGACCTCGCAACACAGTACGACGCGACGCTACACGCGCTGTACGTCGTCGACGTGGGGACGTACTCGTCGCTCGAAGCGGGGACGGATATGGTCGTCGACGAGCTCCAAGCGGAGGGGACCGAGGCGGTGGAGGCGGTCGCGGCGCAGGCCGACGATGCCGGCGTTGTGGCCGAAACCGCCGTCGAAACCGGGATCGTCCACCGGTCGATCGTCGACTACGTCGACGGCGAGGATGTCGACCTGGTGGTGATGGGAACCCACGGCCGGACCGGCGTCGGCCGCGTCCTCCTGGGCAGCGTCGCCGAGAACGTCATCCGGACCGCGAGCGCGCCGGTGATGACCGTCCGGTCGAACG
>CAZDEJ010000197.1:0-2773 GCA_964504395.1 uncultured Halobellus sp.
TCAGAACGCAGTCCCGCCGCTCGAGGGCGCACGACCGAAGGGAAACGCTCTTTTCGGGTACGGACGGATGTTCGACGTATGAGCGATGGGGACGACGAGAGCGCCGCCGAATCCGACGGGACGGCGGGATCCGACGAGCCGACAGGCGCGACGCCCGACACCCTCAACGACCGTCTCGACGGGGTCGAAGCCGACCTCGACGCCGCGGAGACGGAGGCGGACCTCGACGCCGTGGAGGCCGCCCTCGACGGGATCGAGGCGGACCTCGACGCCGCCGAGCTTCCGGTTCCCGACGACGATGACGGGGCGGATCCCGCGGAGACACTCGAGTCCCGCGTGTCCGACCTCCAGGAGGCTCTCGAGGCCGGTCGCGGCCCATACGCCGCGGACGTGACCGACGCCATCGGTGGCGCCCGGTCGACGCTGACCGGGACGCGGTGGACGGAGTCCGGCACCGCCGACGTCGCCGACGCCGTCGCGGCGTTCGCCGAGGAGGTCGAGGAAGCGCTCGGGGCCGACCTCGCCGGCGACGTCGAGGGGCCCGAGGGCGACACGCCAGCCGATCCGGAGACGCTCGCCGAAGCGCTCGACGGGGGTGTCGACGTGGTCGAGGACGCCGGTCTCGACCCCGATGACGACGCCGACACGATCGCCGCGTTGCTCGAAGCGACCGACAGCCTCGATGCGGGTCTCGACGACGCCCAGGAGTGGGACGATCTCGAAGTCAACGAACAACTGATGGCCGAGGGGTTCTACGACGTGCTCGGCCACTACAAGGACTTCCCGCCGGAACTGTCGGCGCTGAAGGCGTGGGAGAAACGCGACCGCGTGGACATGATCCTGCTCGCGAAAGACAGCCTCCAGTCGGAGTTCATGCAGGGACACTGCATGGACGCGCTGATCCGGATGGCCAACCCCGACGCCTTCGAGGCGATGCACGAACTCGCCCAGCGCCGGGACAAGCAGGCGATCAAAGCCCTCGGACGGATGGGGAGCGGTGCCGAGGAAGCGGTCGACACCCTGATCGAGTACGTCGACGCCGACTCCGACCCCCAGTTACAGAAGGTGACGTTCCGCGCGCTCGGCGAGATCGGGTCGACCGAGGCTACCCAGGCGCTTGCGAACAAACTCGAGATGGACAACGACAACGTCCGGCCGTACGCCGCCCGCGCGCTCGGACTTATCGGCGACACACGCGCGATCGATCCGCTGGCGGAGACGCTCGAATCCGACGGCGTCGAGACCGTCCGCGCCGCCGCGGCGTGGGCGCTCAGACAGATCGGGACCCGGGCCGCACTGGAGGCGGCTGCGGAGTACACCGACGAACGGTCGTACCTCGTGCAACACGAGGCCGACCTCGCGGCCGACGCGTTAGACGACACCGACGCCGAGGCGCCCACGGCGTAGCGCGAGTCCGTCTCTCGGTCACCCCCTGCTTCTCCCCCGTAGGTTCAAATACGACCGGGCGGCCAGACGCCCCGTGTTCCGGCGCGCTACCAGGGAACCCGTCCGGCCCGCCGAGTTCACGGCGTGCTGGACACTCCGGCTCGTCTGCGTCGTGACCGTCGTGTGCGCGGCACTCACCACGATTCCATCCGTCGCGGGCGACCCGCAGGTCGAACCCACCACCCGGGAATCGACCGCGCAGGGGCCACGCGTCGTCTCCGTCTTCCCGGATCCCATCGCCGACGGGGACGCGGGCGAACACGTCGTTGTCGCTCCCGCGGGTGCGTCGAACCTGTCGCTGTCGGACGGCGAGACGGCGGTTTCGGTCCCGCCCGACGGCCCCATCGCGCTGTCGGCGACCCCGAACGCAACCCGGCAGCTCGTTGACGTGCCGGTTGTTGAGGCCGACTTCGCGCTCGCGAACGGCGGCGAACGGCTCGTACTCCGGCGGAACGACACTGTCGTCGGCCGCGTCGGGTACGAGACCACAAACGAGGGCGAACGCCTCAACGCGACAACCGGCCGGTGGATCCCCCGCGGCCTCGACCTGCGGGATGCCGTCACGACGGGATCGGCGACTGCGACCGCGTTCGTACTCCCCGACGCCCCCGGGGTGCCGCTCGAAACCGTTCGGGGTGCGGATCGGCGGCTCCTGCTCGCAGGCTACACCTTCGCGTCCCCGCGTGTCGCCGATGCGCTCCTCGCTGCTGTCGACCGCGGCGTCCGGGTCAGGGTGCTGCTCGACGGCGGTCCGATCGGCGGGATGACGACGCGGCAGCGCGATCAACTCGACCGGCTCGTAGCCGGGGGTGTCGACGTTCGCCTGATCGACGGTCCGCACGCCCGGTTTGCCTACCACCACCCGAAGTACGCGGTCGCCGATACCCGGGCCCTCGTAATGACTGAAAACTGGAAGCCGGCGGGCACGGGCGGGCGGGGCAGTCGTGGGTGGGGTGTCCGGATCCGCTCGGCCCGAACCGCGAACGCGCTCGCGTCGGTGTTCGCCCACGACGCCGACGGGATCGACGCGGTGCAGTGGCGCGACCGCCGCCGGAACGCGTCCTTCGTCGAAGTCGACGCCGCTGCCGGCACCTACGACGCCGCGTTCGAGCCAGCAACAGTCGACGTCGAGAACGTTCGGGTGTTGACCACCCCCGGGAACGCCGGGGGTGAACTGCGAGGCTCGATCGAGGCTGCAAACGACACGATCGACGTGATCGCCCCGCGACTCGATCCCGATGGGCCGTATTTCGAGGCGCTCGTTGCGGCCGCCGAGCGCGGCGTTCGGGTCCGGATCCTCCTCTCGAACGCGTGGTACGATGAAGAA
>CAZDEJ010000198.1:0-2736 GCA_964504395.1 uncultured Halobellus sp.
CCGACGGCCGGGTCGTCTCCGGCGGCGGCGCCATCGAGGTCGAGGTCGCCCGGAAACTCCGGAGCTACGCGAGTACCGTCAGCGGCCGCGAGCAGCTCGCGGTCGAGTCGTTCGCGGACGCGGTCGAACTCGTGCCCCGCGTTCTCGCGGGCAACGCCGGCCTCGACTCGATCGACACGCTGGTGAACGTCCGCGAGGCCCACGAGAACGACGACGTTCACGCCGGGCTGAACGTGTTCACGAGCGAGGTCGAGAACACCTTCGACGCCGGCGTGGTCGAACCCGCCCACTCGAAGGAGCAGGCGCTGTCGTCGGCTACCGAGGCCGCGAACCTCGTGCTCAAGATCGACGACATCATCGCCGCCGACGAACTGAGCACCTCCGGCGACGGCGACGAGGGCGGTCCCGGCGGTCCGGGCGGCGCCGGCGGTATGGGCGGCATGGGCGGCATGGGCGGCGCGATGTAAGCTCGGCCACACGGCGATCGCACTGCCACGAACCCCCGACCGAGCGCGACACGATCCTTTTTTCACTCGACACTGCCGCACCGACCGCATCGTCACGATTTAGACGCACGACCGTCCATACTCGGACATGCAGACGCTGCTACTGAGCGGCGACGACGTCAGAGCCAACGCGCCGCTGTCGGCGGTCGTGCCTGCGGTCGAGGCAGCCTTTGCGGCGTTCGCCCACGGCGACGCGCAGATGCCCGTGAAATCCTACATCGACCTGCCGGCGTACAACGGCGACTTCCGGTCGATGCCGGCGTACCTCTCGACCCCGGAGTGGGACGCTGCGGGGCTGAAGTGGATCAACGTCCACCCCGACAACCCCGAGGCGTTCGACCTCCCCACGGTGCTGGGAACGATGATCTACTCCGATCCCGAGACCGCGTTCCCGCTCGCGATCATGGACGGCCAGGCGCTCACACAGCTCCGAACCGGGGCCGCGGCGGCGGTCGCCACCGACCACCTCGCGGTTGCCGACGCGACCTCGCTCGGGATCGTCGGCGCGGGCGCCCAGTCGTACACGCAACTCCGGGCGATCTCGCAGGTCCGTGACATCGAGCGGGTCGTGGTCGCCGACCGCGACGACGACCGAGTCGCCGCGTTCGCCGCAACGTTCGACGACGGCTTCGACGTGGCCGGCGGCTCGATCGCCGAGGCGGCGGCGTGTGACGTCCTCTCGACGGTCACACCCGTCCAGTCCCCGATCGTGTCCCGGGAGGCAGTCGCCCCGCACACCCACATCAACGCGATCGGCGCCGACGCGGCGGGCAAACACGAACTCGACGACGACATCCTGCTGAACGCGAAGGTCGTGATCGACGACTACGAGCAGACGACCCACTCGGGGGAGATCAACGTCCCCTGGAGCCAGGGGGTGCTCGACGACGGCGACATCCACGGCACGGTCGGCGAGGTCGTGACCGGGGAGGCGCCGGGCCGCGACGACGACGGAGTGACCGTTTTCGACTCCACTGGCCTCGCGATCCAGGATGTCGCCGCCGCCCACGTTGCGTACGAGCGCGCAACGGGGACAGACGCCGGCGACAGCTTCGATTTCCTGGGACTCGAGTGAGGGCGGCGGGGCTGCGGGGTGGGTGTATTGTCAGTCTCGTGTACATTGTCTGACGAGAATTTATGCGTTTACGGTACAACTCGGGTGTATGAGCAGCAAAACGCCCGAATCGAGTTCGGACACCGACAAGGACAGCTCCGCCGACACCGACACGTCGGGGGCGAGCCCGCTACAGATCGCACTCCCTGACGGGAGCGAGAGCGTCTCCGACGCGATCGTCACCCACCGCGAGATGCTCCGCGAACCCCAGGACAACGGGCTCGCGACCGCGCAGGACATCACGCACCTCTCGGAGGCGCTGGAGTCGCTGTCCGGCGATATCCAGGAGACCAGCCAACAGCACGACGAGAGCCAGTCACGGATCGCCGAACTCGAGACCCTCGTGGAGACACAGCAGCGACAGATCGACGAACTCCAGTCGATGGTCACGTCGCTCGCGGAGATCCTCGGGACCGACACCGAGTGGCAGACGTTCGACGACGCGTAGTCGCCTCAAAACGCCGGCGGCACCCCCGGTATTTTTGCCCTCGTCACCGGTCGGGTGATGGTATGACCTGGGTTCGCGCGGAGTACGCGGGAGCGCTCGCGGTCGTGTCGACGTGGCTTACCGCGTTCGTCCCGTGGAACCTGACGTACTCGGCGGACGTCTCCGGCGGCGCGGTGCTTTTCGTCCGGTTTCCGTTCTTCCAACTCCGCTACGCGTTCGGCGTCCCCCTGGCGCGGCGGGTCGCCGTTTCGGATCCGCTCTCCGCGGCCGCGTTTCAGGCCGGGCAGTCGATCCAACTCGCATACCAGGTGTGGGCGGTCGGCGCGGGCGTGCTCGCGGTCGCGGTCGTGATCGCAACGGTCTACTACCGGTACGAGAACGCCGTCGAGTCGGGGCCGGTCGATCCCGTTCGGCTTCTCGGCGGGTTGCTCGGGCTCTCGGGAGCCGTGCTCGCCGTCTCGACGTACCTGCTCACGACCCGCGGCTTTCCGGGAATCCCCGTTCCGGTCGGGGTCGTCTTCCTGGCCGCCTTCGGGAGCGTGTTGCTGACGGTCGAGCGGGAGTAGTTCGCGTGTGGTTGGGACCGGTGTAGCGACGCGCACTCCCGGAACCCGGCACGGCCACTACGGGTCCCATGCGATCCGCGATGGAGGTACCACTCCGACCCC
>CAZDEJ010000199.1:0-2734 GCA_964504395.1 uncultured Halobellus sp.
GACCGGGTCGAGAACGAACGGTGGCTGAACCGGATCGAGCGCGGCGCCGACCGGCTCGAACTCGGTGCCGACGCACGATCGTTCGCCGCCGATCTGTTCCTCTCGGAGGCGCCGGACGCCGACCGGTCGAAGCCCGCGG
Organism: uncultured Halobellus sp.; assembly: GCA_964504395.1. GTDB lineage: Archaea > Halobacteriota > Halobacteria > Halobacteriales > Haloferacaceae > Haloquadratum. Next base: position 140 of record CAZDEJ010000199.1, read on the forward strand.
TGGCGGCCGCCAGCCTCTACGCCGGCGCGCTCATCGCGGGGGAGGAGCGCTCGCAGTCCAGCGTCGCCGACGCGATGGACGTGAGCCGGCTCAGCGTCCACCAACACTGGAAACCGGTGCTCGAGGCCGCCGGGTTCCAGCCGCCGTCGTGGTGACCAGGCCCTCCGGGCGTTTCGATCCTTCCGGCGGGCTCACTCCGGTTCCGAGGGCCGCTCGGACCCGCGACCGTCACGCTCGGGCGTGAGGTTCCCGTGGCGGTCGATCTCCCCGCGGACGATCCGGGTCGAGGAGATCCGGTCGTCGTCCGCCGCGGTGACGTGGTCGACGACCTCGATGTCGAGCGGAGCGAGCCCGCGGTCGCGGCGGATCTCGTTGATGCGTTCGCCACCGTCCCGGGTCTCCGGGGAGACCACAAGGACGTCGAACCCCGGCTCCGTGGCGATGCCGGTGGGAACCTCCAGCGGCCGGATCTCGAAGCTCCGGTCGTGTGCGGCCGCCACCAACGCCAGCTCCGATTCGAGATCCGCTCGGCGGTTCGCGAACGGGCGGACGTAGCGGTCGACGTGGCGGGTCTCGGCCGCCAAGTCGTCGGTGGTCAGCCCGACGGTCACGTCACCCAACTCGAAGGCCCGCTCGAACAGCGCGCGGTGGCCGTCGTGAACGGGATCGAACGTGCCGCCCAGCGCGACGTGCATACCCCGGCCAGTACCCCCCGAAACTTAAACCGGCCGAAACCGGCACCCGTGGGCGTTCGGCCCGACCACTACCCCCTCCGTTTTTCTACGACACCCGTCCAAGGGGGTGTATGACTGAGTCGAACGCCCCGATCGACGACCTCGACAGGCGTATCATCCACGCGCTCCAGCACGACGCACGGCACACCTCGGCCAGCGAGATCGCGGAGTCGCTGGCCGTCTCCGCCCGGACCGTTCGGAACCGGATCCACAAGCTGGAGGACGCCGGCGTGATCCGCGGATACGACGTGGACGTGGACTACGAGGCTGCGGGGTATCAACTCCACACGCTGATCGTCTGTACCGCGCCGATCCACCAGCGCGAGGAGACCGCCCGTCGGGCGCTGGGCGTCGAGGGCGTCGTGGCGATTAGGGAGGTGATGACCGGTGCGGACAACGTCCACGTCGAGGTCGTCGGCACCGACAGCAACGACCTCAGCCGGATCGGCCGCGACCTCAACGAGATCGGACTCGAAGTCGTCGACGAGGACCTGATCCGAAACGAGTACACCCGTCCGTTCCACCAGTTTCGCGACGACCCCGACGACGGCGACGCCGGCGCCGGCGGGTGAGGCTCCCCACGGAGCCGTCACTATCGGCACGGCAGGACCGGTAACGCGAACGTCCCCGCGACACACGGCGAGCTCCGGTACGCGGCCCGGCGGCGTCGAACCCCGGATTCCGCTTCGTCCAACGGAACGGGCGCCCGGCGATACGAGCACTGCCCGGTCGGTCGTCGCCGCGACCGGGAGCGGCCCGTCTGGAGGGGCCGGATTCATGACCCGTCGTCCCCCGCGCGTCCCGTCCTCGGACCGTACTGCGTGCCCGTCTCGACGTGTAGCGTCGCCGGGAGCCGCTGCTCGATGTCGAAAGCCGGCGTCGAGACGGCCGGAACGTGCGGCGTCACTCTCGCTCAGTTCGAACGCGGCCGCCAAATTTGATATAGCGATATACAATTTACCAGTCCGTCAGGCGACGACCGAAGTCACTCGTACACCGAGTAAATGTTCGCCTCGTACGTCTCACGGACCCGATCGCCCCAGTTGTGGGTGTAGGTGTCGATGATGTCGCCGCCGACGTCCCCGCGGAGATACTTCACGATCCCGCGGTCGCCGGTCCTGTCCCGGAGGTGCGTGGTGAAGAAGTGACGGAAGTAGTGTGGGGTGACGTTCTCCTCGGCGTCGCCGCCGGAGCGGTGCCACCCGACCGCGCTCGCGTGTCGTTCGACGATGTGGTGGACCATGTCGGGGGTGAGCCGGGCGCCCCAACTCCCCGAAGTGCTCACGAACAGGGGCTCCGCGCCGGAGCGCGCGTCCGGGCGGATCGCGAGCCACCGCCCAAGTGCGGTCTCCAACTCGTCGTCGACCGGGATCACCGTGGATCGTTTTCGCTTGTTGGACGCCGACCGCTCCTCGCCGGCTTCGACCTCGCCGGCGGCTGGATCCGGCGACACGTATACCGACGGCCCGCGGCCGTCGAGGTGCGCCCGCGGCTGAACGGACTCCCCGTCCACCGCCCGCACCGGGTCCGGGTCCGACAGCGTCAGATCCCTGAGGTCGAGGTTACACAACTCACCCACCCGCATTCCGGTCTTCAGAAGCGTCACCATCACCGCGTGATCGAGGGGGTGTGACACCGTCTCGAGGAACTCCCGGAGCTCCGGCAGCGCGATCTCCCGCCGAGAGGGGTTCGAGTCGATGCGCTCGTCCATCTCCTCGACGACGAGCGTCATCGGGTTGGAGTCGAACGCCCCGATCTGCGCCATGTACGCGTAGAACCGGTGGAGATACGAGGCGTAGGTGGCGATCGTGCTGTCCGCTGCCTCCGATCGACGCAACGAGTGGATCCACGCCATACAGTC
>CAZDEJ010000200.1:0-2703 GCA_964504395.1 uncultured Halobellus sp.
ACCGTTCCGGCGGCGGCAACGCGTGCCATCGACGAAGGCTTATATCCACCGGGGAGTTGAGGTAGTGGTATGCGTACGGGTACGACCCCAGGACCGCGAGCCGTCGACGCGAGACCGGACCGCAGCGCTGCCGTATCGCGCCCGACACCGGTCCGTGGGAGCCCCTCGGGGGGGAGCCGGTGACCCCCACACTCGGCTCCGACCAGGAGGGGTCGCGGGCGGCCGACGAGGGGGCGACCGGCCCACAACCGCACACGATCCGGCTCGAACTCGCCGACGAACCCGGGGAGTTGCTCGCTGCCCTCCAGCCCATCTCCGAGAACGGCGGAAACCTCCTGTCGATCTTCCACGAGCGCGGGAACGTCACCCCGCGTGGCCGGATCCCGGTGGAGGTCGACGTCGAGGCCACCCCGGACCGCTTCGAGACCATCGTGGCCGCACTCCGCGACGCCGGCGTCAACGTGGTGCAGGCCGGCGCAGAGCAGTACGCCGAGGAACTCGTCGTGATCCTCGTCGGCGACATCGTGGGGGCGGACCTCTCCGATACCCTCCGGCGGGTCGAGGAGTCGCCGTCGGCGTCGGTCGCGGACGTCTCGGTGAACGCCCCCGCGGGTCGGGGCGAGGCCTCGAGCGCCCGGCTCAGACTTGCGACCCGGGCTGAGGGGAGTGCCGACGCGCTGGCTCTCGTCCGGGAGTTGGCCGACGAGAAGGGACTGCACGTGGTCGAGCCGCTCGCCGGGGGTGTGGTATGACCGCCGGCCACCGACTCGCAGTCGTCGGCGCGGGCGCGGTAGGCGGGTCGGTTGTCGACCTCGCCGCGGCGTACGGCCACACGGTCGTCGCCATCGCGGACTCCACCTCCGCGGTCGTCGACGACGGAGGGGTCGACGCCGACGCCGCCGTCGAGCGGAAAACCGCCGAGGGCGACCTCGGGGATCGCGACCCCGAAGACGCCCTTCACGCCGACTACGACGTCCTCGTGGAGGCGACGCCGACGACGCTCGGCGACGCCGAACCGGGGTTTTCGCACCTCCGGGCCGCCCTGGAGCGGGACCGACACGTCGTGCTCGCGAACAAGGGGCCGGTGGCCGAGCGGTACGGCGACCTCCGGAACATAGAACGCGACAGCGACGGTGAGGTCCGGTTCGAGGCCACCGTCGGCGGCGCGATCCCGATCGTCTCGACGGTGGAGGATCTCGACCCCGAACGCGTCACCGCGGCCCGCGGGGTGCTCAACGGGACGGCCAACTTCATTCTCTCGCGGATGGCCGCGGAGGGGATCGACTACGAGCACGTGCTGGCGGAAGCCCAAGACCTGGGTGTCGCGGAGGCGGACCCCGCCTTCGACGTCGAGGGGACCGACGCCGCGCTGAAGTGTGTCATCCTCGCGAACGTGCTGGCGGCGGGCGACCGGGAGTTTTCGCTCGACGACGCCGACGTCGAGGGGATCACGAACATCCCCGGAAGCGCGCTGGAGCTCGCCGCCGAGGACGGCCGGACCATCCGGCTGGTCGGGGAAGCGACTCGGGAGGGAATCCGGGTCGGCCCGCGATTGGTGCCGCAGAACACCGCGCTCGCGGTGACCGGCACCCGAAACATCGTCCAGTTGGAGGCCACCGACGCGGGGCAACTCAACCTCAGCGGCCGGGGTGCCGGCGGCGAGCCGACCGCGTCGGCGGTCCTCGGCGACGTCGGGCGGCTGGGGTAGCGACGGGCCGCCGTCGGCATCGGCCGGCGTGTGCGCTTCGCTACCGCCCGTGAGACGCGCTTCCACAACCCGTGATATTCGGGCGTCCCGGGCGTGTACGTATCGAAATGGTTTTAGGTCTTTCTGGCGAATTGTCACGGTACACAGCGCCGTAGCGCGTGACACACATCATGAGTGACAAACCGCACCAGAACCTGGCCATCATCGGCCACGTCGACCACGGAAAGAGCACGCTGGTCGGACGGCTCCTGTACGAGACAGGCTCCGTTCCCGAGCACGTAATCGAACAGCACCGGGAGGAGGCCGAAGAGAAGGGCAAGGGCGGCTTCGAGTTCGCCTACGTGATGGACAACCTCGCCGAGGAGCGCGAGCGCGGGGTCACCATCGACATCGCCCACCAGGAGTTCGACACCGACGAGTACTACTTCACCATCGTCGACTGCCCGGGCCACCGTGACTTCGTGAAGAACATGATCACGGGTGCCTCACAGGCCGACAACGCGGTGCTCGTCGTCGCGGCCGACGACGGCGTCGCACCCCAGACCCGCGAGCACGTCTTTTTGGCCCGCACGCTGGGGATCAACGAGCTCATCATCGGCATCAACAAGATGGACCTCGTCGACTACGGCGAGGACTCCTACAAGCAGGTCAGAGAGGAGGTCAACAAGCTCCTCAAGCAGGTGCAGTTCAACCCCGACGACGCGAAGTACATCCCCATCTCAGCGTTCGAGGGTGACAACGTCGCTGAGACCTCCGACAACACGGACTGGTACGACGGCGAAACCCTGCTGGAGGCGCTCAACGCGCTGCCGGTTCCGGAGCCGCCGACGGACGCGCCGCTCCGGCTCCCGATCCAGGACGTCTACACCATCTCCGGCATCGGAACGGTCCCGGTCGGCCGCGTCGAGACCGGGACGATCGCTCCGGGGAACAACGTCTCCTTCCAGCCCTCCGACGTCGGCGGCGAGGTCAAGACCGTCGAGATGCACCACGAG
>CAZDEJ010000201.1:0-2654 GCA_964504395.1 uncultured Halobellus sp.
TGGTGTCGGACCTCCACGTCGGAAGCCAGGAGTTCGTCGCCGACGCGTGGGACCGGTTTTCGTCGTGGCTCCACACCGAGGCGGCCGCACGCGTGGAGTACCTCCTGATCGCGGGCGATATGGTCGAGGGCGTGGGGGTCTACCCCGATCAGGACGAGGAACTCGACATCGTCGACATCTACGACCAGTACGAGGCGTTCGCCGAGCGGCTGAAGGACGTCCCCGGGGACATGGAGATCGTGATGATCCCGGGAAACCACGACGCGGTCCGGCTCGCGGAGCCCCAGCCGGGGTTCGACGACACGCTTCGCGACATCATGTCCGCCCACGACGCCCGGATCACGGGCAACCCCTCGCTCGTGACAGTCGAGGGCGTGAACGTGCTCATGTACCACGGTGTCTCGCTCGACGAGGTGATCGCGGAACTCCCCGAGGCCAAAGCCAGCTACGACGAACCACACAAGGCGATGTACCAACTGCTGAAGAAGCGCCACGTCGCGCCACAGTTCGGCGGGAAAACCAGACTCGCGCCCGAAGCGACGGACTACCTGGTGATGGAGACGGTACCGGACGTGTTCCACACCGGCCACGTTCACAAGCTCGGGTGGGGGAAGTACCGCGACGTGCTTGCCGTCAACTCCGGGTGCTGGCAGGCCCAGACCGACTTCCAGAAGTCGGTCAACATCGACCCCGACGTGGCGCACGCGCCGATCCTCGACCTCGACACGCTGGAGATGACCGTCCGAAAGTTCGTGTAGGCGCCCGTGACGGCCGGATCAGCCGGCTACTCGTCGGGGTCGAACCGGTACCGCGTTGTCGACTCGCCGTCGAACCGCGGGCCGGGCCCGACGGCAGAGAACCCCGCCGCTTCGGCGGCCGCTGCGGCGTCGGTGTCGGACTCGGGGACCACGAACACCACGTCGAACCCCTCGCGCACCGCAAACCGGACTGGCTCCGCGAGGAGTTGCTCCGTTACGTCGGTGTCGCCACCGAGTTGGGTCACGTGGACGGTCCCGTCCATGACGTCGAAGGCGACGAACCCGCGGATGGATTCGTCAGCGTCGTGATCGGCGTCGATGTCGATGTTGGGGCCCGAATCGCCGGGGCTGTCGACCGCGAGCCGGACCGTCCGGTCGTGGACGACGTTCCGGAGTGCGTCCGCGGGGAGGTCCACGATAGCCCCCAAGGTTTCGGCGTCGTCCTCGACTGCGTCCCGTACCTCCACGTCCATACCCACCCATTCGGCCGAATACCCTTAAATCACCACTCGGGCACGCCGGTCGCGAGGGGGTGTCCGGGTGCTACCACATCGTGTCGGGCCCGAGGGATCCGGCGAGCGGCGGGCTGAACACAGCGAATACGGGGATAGAGCGGTCCCGACGCCGGGAGACAAGATTTTACACCCCCCCTACGCAATGGATGGCTATGCCAAAGCACCGCTTGCGGGTCGGGGTTGCCGGTCGATGGAGGGACCAGTGCGCGTAGTCGCGAAGTTCGGCGGGACGTCGTTAGGGAGCGGCGACCGGATCAACCGCGCCGCCGACTCCATCGCGGCGGCGGTCGAGGCGGGACACGAGATCGCGGTCGTGGCGAGCGCGATGGGTAACACCACCGACGAACTCCTCGAGGAGATCGAGTTCGAAACCGAGGACAGGGACCGCGCGGAGATCGTCTCCATGGGCGAACGTACCAGCGTTCGGATGCTGAAGGCCGCCCTGGCGGCGCGCGGGATCGACGCGGTGTTCCTCGAACCCGGCAGCGACAGGTGGCCGATCATCGCCAACGACCTCGGTGAAGTCGACGTCGAGGCGACCACCGGCCGGGCCGGGGAACTCGCGGCCGACCTCGACGGGGAGGTCCCGGTCATCACCGGCTTCCTGGCGGAGAACCACGACGGGGAGACCACCACGCTCGGCCGCGGCGGGTCCGACACGACGGCGGTGATGCTCGGCCGATACATGAACGCCGACGAGGTCGTCATCGTCACCGACGTCGAAGGCGTGATGACCGGGGACCCGCGGGTGGTCGAGGGCGCGCGCAACGTCGGCCGGATCACGGTCGACGAACTCCGGAACCTCTCGTTCCGCGGGGCCGAGGTGGTCGCGCCCTCCGCGCTGTCGTACAAGGACGACGGGCTCGGGGTCCGAGTCGTCCACTACCAGCACGGCGACCTGCTCACCGGCGGGACGCTCATCGAGGGGGAGTTCCAGAACCTCATCGACATGCAGGAGGACTCCCTGTCGTGTCTCACCGTCGCCGGGCGGTCGCTCCGGAACAGTCCCGGGATCCTCGCGGACCTCTCGCAGGTGCTACGCGACGCCGGCATCAACATCGACGCCGTGGCGAGCGGGATGGACTCGGTGACGTTCTACATGCACGAGGACCGCGCGAAGGAGGCCGAGAACCTGCTTCACTCGAAGGTGGTCGAGGATCAGACGCTGTCCTCGGTCACCGTCGAGGACGGGATCGCGGTTATCCGGGTGACCGGCGGGGAGCTTCCCAACCGCCCCGGGGTCATTCTCGAGATCGTCCAGCCGATCTCGGCGGCGGGGATCAACATCCACGACGTGATCACGTCGGCGACGTCGGTCGCGGTCTTCGTGGCGTGGGACGACCGCGAGGAGACCTTGGAGATCGTCCAAGACGAGTTCTGA
>CAZDEJ010000202.1:0-2608 GCA_964504395.1 uncultured Halobellus sp.
AGTCCCATCCCAACCCGGTGGTGGTCGCCGGTGCCGCGAGCGGACTGCTCGGGAGGTTGGAGGCGACCGTTGGCTCGTTGTACCCGCCGGGGGCGACGTCGTTCGGTCCGTCGGGATAGAACAGCGACGCCAGGAGCTGGATGTGGTCGCGTCCGACGCCCAACTCGAACTGGCCGCCGCCGTAGAGGGTGACGCCGCGCTCTTCGGCCCACTCGATCGTCCCGAACAGCGACTCGACCGTGCCGAACCGCGAGGGTTTGACGTTCAGCCACGCGGGCTCGAACGGGAGTGCTTCGACCGACGCAACGCCCGTGATCGGGTAATCCCACGACACGCGACCCTCCTCGCCGTCGAACAGCGGCCGCGTCTCCGGCGTGAACCCGGGGTCCTCGACGACCGCGTCCGGGAACGCCGACAGGAGCCGGTCGTAGAGGTCCGTGTCGGGCTCGACGTCGACCCGGGTGCCCTCGTAGAGTCCTTTGAGGTCGAGAATCCGGACCGCGTCGGTCGCCGCAACGGCGTCGATCAGGTCGTCGTCCCACTCCGGCGTCGGGTCGAGTTTGAACTCGGTCCCGGGGTATGCGCCGAGGACGGAATCGAGCCGTTCGGTGGTCGGCGGGTCGCCCAGCCGCATCGACGCGACGAACCGGACGGGATCGGGGTGGCGGCCGACCGCCGCCGAGAGCGACAGGTCGTTCTGGCGGAGCGCGAGGTCGAGCGCCGCGGATTCGACCGCCCACCGCCGGTAGTGTCGGCTCGGCTCCCGTTCGGGCGGCTTCGCCGGAAACAGGGCCACGTCGTCGAGGGCGGTCGAAAAGGACGCGACCGTGTACTCGCCCGCGAGGTCGAACTCTACACCGGCGAGGGCGTCGTGGTCCTCGGTGTCGTAGGTCACGTCCTCGCCGCGACCGGTGTGTCCGGCCCCCGACAGGTGGACCGTGGTGGTCGTCCGGACGAACCCGCTCGAAGTGTCGCGGTCCCGACGCGTGCACTCGACCGACTCGATCGTTATCGGGAGATCCGCGACGGCGTCGAAGTAGTCACTCATTCGCCAGTCGTACGACTGATCCGGTGAAAAGCGTGGGGTCTTACGCCGTCCGCAGCTTCTCCTTTTCAACCCGCGTCGCCAGCGCGAAGAAGGTCGCGAGGAAGGTGAGCACGACCGCACCTGCGGCCGCGAGTTGGAGTGCTGTCGTGCCGCCGACGGCGGCGGTGTCGGCCAGCGGGATCGCGGTGTGGTGTGGGTCGCCGACGATCGGGACGAAGTAGTCGACGACGTCGTTGAATCCGTACCACGCGAGCGCGAGAGCGACCGCGCGGGTCGGGAACTCGAAGATCCGGTGCAACACGAACGCCTCGACCACCATCGCGAGGTGGCTCACGAACAGGAACGCGTACAGCGGCCCCCACGTCGTCGCGAGGAACGCATCGGCGAAGACCGTGAGGACGTAGGGCGTCCACAACCCCAGCTTCCAGCAGCCGAAAAACGCCAGCGCGGCGAGATACTCGTTGGGGCGGCCGAGCTTCCAACTCGCAACGGCCAACGCGATGAACAGTGTTGCCATCGGGCTGTCGGGGACGAACGGCCACATCACCACTGGCTCGGTCGCGAACTGCCAGGTGACAAGCGGGTCCGAAAGCGGGAGTGGATGGAAGCCGTAGTACCAGAACCCGAACGCGGTCCCGAGCAGGTTGATCGCGACGACGACCCACGCGAACCGGAGCCCGGCGTTTTCGAGCCACGTCGGCAGCGGCGCGATCCACCGCGGGAGCGCCTCCCGTTCCGGCAACCCCTCGCCGGACAGGAGCCGTCGCAGCCCCGACGTCGACGCGGGCGGCGATGTCATACCGACGGCTCGTCGTCCGGGCGCAAATGGGTGCCGGTTCGGCCGTGAATTCCCGCGCGCGCGGGTGATTCCTTTAAGTGTGTTCGACCGTTACATCGCAGTATGTCCGAGGAGACTGACTTATCCGAACTCCGTCGCGGGACCGAACTCGTCAAGCGGGGGTTCGCGCGGATGCAGAAGGGCGGCGTGATCATGGACGTCGTCGACGCCGAACAAGCCCGGATCGCCGAGGAGGCCGGCGCAGTCGCGGTGATGGCGCTCGAAGCCGTCCCCGCCGACATCCGGAAGCGCGGCGGCGTCGCACGAATGCCCGACCCGGCGGAGGTCAAGAACATCGTCGAGTCGGTGTCGATCCCCGCGATGGGGAAGTCCCGGATCGGCCACACGAAGGAGGCCGAGATCCTGGAAGCCGTCGGCGTCGACATGATCGACGAATCCGAGGTGCTGACGCCCGCCGACGACCGCTACCACATCGACAAGCGGAACTTCACCGCGCCGTACGTCTGTGGCGCCCGAAACCTCCAGGAGGCGCTCCGCCGGATCGACGAGGGCGCGGCGATGATCCGGACGAAGGGTGAGGCCGGCACCGGCGACGTGAACCAGGCGGTCCACCACCAGCGCAACATCAAGGGATCGATCCGCGAGATCCAGGGCAAGACCTACGAGGAACGCGAGAAGTGGGCCCGCGAGCACGAGGCGCCCGCCGACCTGGTTCACGAGACCGCCGAGATGGGCCGGCTTCCGGTCGTGAACTTCGCCGC
>CAZDEJ010000203.1:0-2595 GCA_964504395.1 uncultured Halobellus sp.
CCGATCCGTTCCACCGCCGCCTCGAAGTGCGCCCGCGTCACCACCACCTCGTCGGCGTGCTCGTTCGCGGTCTCGCCCTCGTACGTGCCGACGACGTCCTCGATCGCCCGCATCGACGCCTCCCGCACGGCGGCCGCGATGTCGGCGCCGGAGAGCCCCTCGGTCCGCGCGGCGAGTTCGTCGCGGTCGATGTCGTCGCCGAGCGGCCGGTCGTCGAGGTGCACACCGAAGATCTCCCGGCGGGCCGCCTCGTCCGGATCGGGGACGTGGACGTGTGACTCCAGCCGACCGGGTCGGAGGAGCGCGGGATCGAGAGCGGCTTTCCGGTTCGTCGCGGCCAGAACGACCAGGTTGGGGTGGTCCGACACCCGGTCGAGTTCGGTCAGGAGCTGTGAAACCACCCGCTGGCCGACACCCGAGTCGCCGCCCCCGGCGTCGCGGTCGGTCGCGATCGCGTCGATCTCGTCGAAGAAGACGATCGCGGGCGCGGCCTGTCGGGCGCGCTCGAACACCTCCCGGACCGCCTTCTCCGATTCGCCGACGTACCGGTCCAGGAGCTCCGACCCGGCGACCTGGACGAAGTTGACCCCGCTTTCACCCGCGATCGCCCGGGCCAGCAGTGTCTTGCCGGTTCCGGGCGGGCCGTGGAGGAGAACGCCCGTCGGCGGGTCCGTCTTCGCGGCGTCGAACAGCGGGGCGTAGGTGAGTGGCCACGTTACCGCGCGTTCGAGCGTTCCCTTCGCCTCCGCCAGCCCGCCCACGTCCCCGAACGTGGTCGTCGGCGACTCCGCGACGTACTCCCGCATCGCCGAGGGGTCGACGGCCGTCATCGCGGCTTCGACGTCCGCACGGGTTACCGTCAGGCCCGTCATCGGGGCGTCGGCGTCGTTTCGGCGGCCGCGCCTGAGCGCGACCATCGCGGCCTCGGTCATCAGCGACTCGAGGTCCGCGCCCACGAACCCGTGGGTTTGGGCCGCCAGCCGGTCGGTGTCGACGTCATCGGCCAGCGGCATCCGCCGGGTGTGGACGTCGAGGATCTCCCGTCGGCCCTGTTCGTTGGGGACGCCGATCTCGATCTCGCGGTCGAACCGGCCGCCGCGGCGGAGCGCCGGGTCGAGGGTGTCGACGCGGTTGGTCGCGCCGATCACCACGACCTCGCCGCGCTCGTCGAGGCCGTCCATGAGCGAGAGGAGTTGCCCCACCACCCGATTTTCAACGTCGCCGTCGTCGTCGCGCTTGCCCGCGATGGAGTCGATCTCGTCGAAGAAGACGATCGCCGGCGCGTTCTCGCGGGCCTCGACGAACTTCTCGCGGAGTTTCTCCTCGGATTCGCCCTTGTACTTCGACATGATCTCCGGGCCGGAGACGGTGATGAACGTCGCCTCGACCTCGTTGGCGACAGCCTGTGCGATCAGGGTCTTGCCGGTCCCTGGCGGACCGTAGAGCAACACCCCCTTCGGCGGGTCGATCCCGAGGTGGGCGAACACGTCCGGCTCCGACAGCGGGAGTTCGATCATCTCCCGGACGAGGTCGAGTTCCTCGTCGAGGCCGCCGATGTCCTCGTAGGTGACCGTGGGCGAACCCGTGTCGTCGTCGCCCCCGCCACTCCCGCCTTCGGCTCCCCCCGCGACCGAGGAGACCACGCGGCTCACGCGACCCGACTTGGAGAGTTTCAGCCTCGTCGCGTCGGTCACGCGGACCATCCCCTCGGGCGAGGTCTCCGAAACGACGAACGGGTCGGCGCTCAGCGACTCGAAGCGGATCCGGCCGCCGGGCTGGATCGGCCGATCCCGGATCGCTCGCTTGATGAGTTCGACGGCACGCTCGTCGTCCTCGAACGCCACGTCGTCCGGCATCGACAGCGTGACCGACCGGGCGTCGTCGACGTCGACCGTCCGAACCCGGACGGTCCCGCCGATCGTCGCGCCGGCGTTCGCCCGGGTGTCGGCGTCGATCAGGACGGACCCGTCGGGAACGCCCCCTCCGGCGGGCCAGACCTTTGCGACGGTCTCCTCCGACCCCGTGACGACGACAGTGTCGCCGCTGAGAACGCCCAGTTCCTTTCTGGCCGGCTCCGGCAGCCGCGCGATTCCCCGGCCGGCGTCCCGCTTTTCGGCCCCGCGAACGGTGAGTTCGAGGCCGTCGTCCGCGCTCATACACACGTTTCGACGCCCGCGGTCTTTTGTCTTGCCCGGCGGGAGCGGACGGGGCGAGTTCGGGGGAAGCACTTTATCGTACCGCAGTTTACCACAGGACATGGTTTCGACCGTGCAACGGGACGGAAGCACGTGGTACGAGTGCGACGAGTGTGGCCTGTTACTCGACGACGAAGCCGACGCGGAGGCGCACGAGGACAACTGCGACGCCGAGGAGCCACCGTACCTCCAATAGAGATGTTCTTGCGCGTTGCCACATCATAGAATACACGAATAAGAATTGCGATTGCGTGGGCCTGTGGGCCGAGAGACGAACGTGTTTGAGAACTGTGCGGCGTTCACGAGAGCTTTGCTCTCGTGTGCGGACGAGACGCTCTGCGTCTCGTCAACGCTGTATCCCCTCCCTACTCACTCGCTTGGCTCGTTCGTTGAGGAAGGG
>CAZDEJ010000204.1:0-2585 GCA_964504395.1 uncultured Halobellus sp.
TGAAGAATCAAACCGTGCCGTGGTCGACCGCGTCGACCGACTCCGGGCGGACGGTCGCCCGATCGAGGCCCGGATCGCCGACCCCACCGATCGGTTCGAGAAGGTACACGCGAAGGGCGCCGTGATCGACGGCGGGACCGTACTCCTCGGAAGCCTCAACTGGAACCGTCACTCCGCACGCGAAAACAGGGAGGTGATCGTCGAACTCGGCGGTGACGACCCGGCGTCGTACTACACCCGAGTGTTCGACGCCGACTGGGAGGCCGCAGCCGGGAGCGAAGCAGGCGGCGGCGCTGACGGCTGGCGAGTCGACGCGACACTCGCTGCCGGCGGGGTCGCAGCGGTCGGATTGGCCGGGTTCGTGCTCCGGCGGACGGTGGCGTTCGACGCCGAGTAGCGGGTTCGACGCCGAGTGGCGACCCCGGACGACGCGACCGCTACGGCTCGGGGTCGACGACCGTGCCCGAGGAAAGCTCCGCGTCGAGTTCGGCGTCGGCCATCTTCTCGACCAGACGTTCGATGACTTCCTCGCGCATCCCTTTCACGAACTTGATCGAGCCGACCACCAGGTGGCCGCCGCCGGAGACGCCGCCGCCGACGACCTCCTCGTTGAGTTCCGAGACCATCCGGGGGATGTCGAGCCGGACGCCGTCGGAACGCAGCACGGAGAAGTCGGGGCCGTAGCCGATGGTGATCACCGGTTCGCCGTGTTCCGCCACCTGACGGTCGTGGAGCTTGCCCGTGGTCTTCCCCGGCGCGGGGTAGGTGAAGCGGTGCGCCCACTCGTCGAGGTCGACGGTGTAGAGGTGCGCGCCCGAGTCGAGCCGCTCGTGTTCGAGGTGTGACGCCGCGGCGTCCATCTGTCGCTCTACGTCGCGCTCGGCGCGCGCCGCAAGGAAGTCGACCAGTTCGCGGTGGCGAGCCTCGTCGTCGCAGCCGACGTTCAGCACGTCGTTCACCAGGGACTGCCCGTCGTTGTACCGAAGCCAGTGGGCGGCGTAGTCGAGCGCCTCCCCGACATCGAGAAGACGGGCGCGGTCGTAGCCCTCGGACTCGGCCAGCGCGATGAACTCCGACATCGCGTCGGCCTTCGATCGATCCGCGAGCCCGGCCACGGCAGGAACGTGCTTGAGGTCGTCGGTCACGCCCGGATCGATCATCCGCGCGAGTTCGACGCACATCATCCCCGTGGTGATCCGGTAGTCCTCGCCGTAGAGGTAGGGGTTGACGTGGGCCGCGAGCAGGTCCTCCACCGCTTCGGGGTCGGGGTGGTGGTGGTCGACGACCGCGATCGGCATATCGTAGTGAGCGAGGTTCTCGTAGGCGGGAACGTCCTCCTCGGTCGACCCGTTGTCGAGCATCAGGAGGAACGGGAGCCGCTGTCCGTGCCGGGACTGCCCTTCGAGGGCGAAGTTCAGGTCACGGGTCACGTCCTCCATCTCGTAGTACGGCGCCTTCGACGGGAGGCGCTTGATCAGGTGTCGGGGAGCGTCCGCGTCGTCGTGGACCGCTTCGATGAAGTTCGACAGGGCCAGTTGGATCGGCACAGACGCGCACATCCCGTCGCCGTCGGCGTGGTGGCGGACGCGAATCGGACGCCCCTCGAGAACGGTCCGGCGGAGCAACTGCGCGAGTCCGCGGAGGTCCTCGCGGAGCTTCTCGAACGCCGGCCACTCGACGAGCGGCTCGACTGCGGCGGGTTCGGCGCGCTCCTCGAAGGCCGCGTCCAACCGCTGTCGGGCTTTGGTGGCGTCGTCGCCCTCGAGGCGGACCATCGAGTCGACCTCGATCTGGAGTGCGCCCTCGTGGGATTCCACGCTGCCGCCGAGCCTGACGACGTCGTCGAGGTCGACCGCGGGGAACGCGCGAACGCCGGCCTCCCGGAACGCGGTCGCAGAGGCGATCCCCGTCTCGTCGGCGACCCGGAACACCGTCGGGCCGCCGGTCTGTTTGATCTGGGCGACCTGGCCCTCGACGTGGACGTCGTCCCCGACATCGAGGTCCTCGATCGGCGTGATTTCGGGTTCGTGATCGACCACGACGGTCCGGTAGGTGGAGGCCCGGAAGACGTCGAACGCGAGGTCGCCGTTCTCCCTGATCTCCTCTAAGGTGACCGTCAGCCGGTCGTCGACCTCGTAGGAGCGGTCGAGATTCGACTCGTGAACGAGGCCGGAGACCTCGTCCGAGATGTCGACGAAGACGCCGTACTTGACGACGCCGTTGACGACCGCGTGGTAGTTCGCGCCGACTTCGACGTCCTCGGCAGTGCAGTCCGGTGCGAGATCGTAGACAACGGGTCGCGACTCGTCCTCCGAACCCGGAGTTGAGTCGCCGCCGGAATCCCCGGCGATATCGGGTGTCATAGCGATGAGTAGTCGAGTGGCGTGGTTAAGACTTTACAATCTACGCGATGGCCCCATCCGTGGACACGATGGCTGACCGGAAGTTCACTATCGGGCGGGACTGGACGGGGCCGAGGGGTCGCGGACGCTGATGAGGTAACCACCACAGGAGCGCAGCGAGTCGACGCCCACGACGGGGTTTCCGGGGTCACCTCCACGAATGTCTCCCCGATCCCGCGCTCA
>CAZDEJ010000205.1:0-2527 GCA_964504395.1 uncultured Halobellus sp.
GAGACCGACCGGATCGAC
Source organism: uncultured Halobellus sp. (assembly GCA_964504395.1). Classification (GTDB taxonomy): domain Archaea; phylum Halobacteriota; class Halobacteria; order Halobacteriales; family Haloferacaceae; genus Haloquadratum. The sequence goes on from CAZDEJ010000205.1 coordinate 19, forward strand.
ACCGACTTCCTGAAGACCGACACCGACCACTTTCTAGTGATCTCCACCCGAACCACCGCGCGGGAGGTCGAGCAGAAACTCGAACATTACGACGTCGACGAGTCGACGGCGGAGATCCTCGACGCGTTGTCGGTCGAGCGCGGGTACTCCCGGCGGAGTTCCGATCGGGTGCACTACGTCTCCACCCCGGAGGATCTCGACGGGATCGTCGACCGAACCCGGGCGTTCCTCGGGTCCAACGAGGGGAAACTCCGAATCAGCGTGGACTCGGTGACCGAAATGGCGTACTACGCCGGTGTCGACGGGGCTCACGACGCAACAGGCCGACTGCTCGACCTGCTCGAAGAACACGACGCGGTCGGGCTGTTTCACCTCTCGAACGAGGTCCACGACGACGAAACCCTCGATCGGTTCCGCGACCTGTTCGGGACTGTTCTCGAACTCGACGTCGACGGCGGGGTCGAGCTAGACGAGTGAGACAGTGTTGTGACGACCGGGCGATCACCGCCCGCATACGCCGGAGACGACCGGTAGTCGGATCCGACAATCCGCACGGGGAACCGAGCAGGTGGGCCGTCTCCCGCGTCGCCTCGTTACTCCGGTGGTGATTCCGGGCCCCCGGAGCCCGCGCTGTCGGGGGCTCCGGACTCGTCGTCGAGCTTCTCGAAGGTTTTTTCAGCCCACTGTACCCCGTACTCCGCGCCGTACTCCACGAACGCCCGCGTGTCGAGCGCGGCGAACGGTGTCGGAACGTCGAGTCCGTGTTTGACCGCCGAGCACGCGTACTCGGTAGCCTCCGGAAAGGAGGTTCCGCCCCGGGCGACCGCCGCCGGAAGCGTCGAGAGTCGGCCCTTCAGCCGGGACCCGGCGTCGGCCCACGCATCGAAAAGTGGGGGCGCGGTGTCCTCCCACTCCCGGAAGACGTCGCGGGTTTGGAGCCCCAGCCACGCGTCGTACACCGCCGCCGCGATCTGGTAGACGTCGGTGGGGCCCAGCGGGACCGCGGCGTCGAGATCGTGGTAGGCCTCGCCGAAAAACGGGAGAAAGTGTTCGGGGGCGTCGGTACCGATCTGAACGAACGCCTCCGCCAGCAGGAACCGGCGGAACGCGGCTGGGGTCCCCTCGGCGCGCTTCTTTACCAGGACCGCAGGCGGGGTGGTCTGGCGGGTCCACACCACAGTTCCGTCGCCGGGCATCCCGACGGTGAAATCGGGTCCCGCGTATGCGACTAGCGGGCTGGGGGCGTCGTCCGGGAGCCATTCGGCCGGGTAGGAGGTGGGGGTGAGGCCGTCGACGAACAACCCGAGATCCTCCGCGGCGGCGGGCGGGATGGTCTCGAAGTCGGCTCCGACGTCAAGTACGACGGCGTCGGATGCGTGTGCGTCGCGAACGGCGGCAATGTCGTCGTCAAGGTCGCGTCGGTCGAACATACCCTGTGTTGTGTGGGTAGCGTCTTGAGACGGACGGTTCCGACCGGTCCGAGCGGGACGGCCGCGTCAGCCGAACGCGAGCGCGAGGATGATCGCAAGAGCGAGTACCGCCGACACGCCGATCGTCCCGAGCACGATCTTGGTGGCCTGACTCATACTACCGACCTCTCCACGGGCGTTCTTAAACGCTTCAGTCTACCACGGGACAGCACCACTCCGCCCGGAGAGGGGATCAATCCACAACGGAGTCGGGCCCGGTCGGAACTGGGTGGTCACGTTTTTTCGAGTCTGAGATCACCTCTTATCGGAGTCCGAGATCACGTCTCGTCGGGATCCGGGGTCGTGTCCCAGGTGTCCGGAACCTCGATGATGTACCGGCCGTCCTCCTGAAGCGAGATGATGTACTCCGTCCGGTCGTACAGTTCCATCAGGTTGAGTTCGTACTCGCCGGGTGCGACGATCCGGATGCTCTCGAACTGCTCGTTGAGTTCCTTCCGGAGGCCCTCGAGACCGGGCCGGTCGTCGGGAGTCGACTCCGTGGCGCTGTCTGTTGTGTCGGCCGGGCGGTCGTCGTCGTGGGTCGCCGGGGACCCGGGCGCGCCCGGGGTTGCGGTCCCCTCCGTCTCCTCGGGCGTGGCGGCGGCGATCTCGTCGGGCGAGACCACGTCGGATCTGGCGTCCGCCTGTGCGGGATCCTCGGGGGAGCGGTCGGGTGTCGGGCCGGACCCGGTGCCGGTGTCGGTGCCCTCGGCGTCGGTGGCCCCGGCGTCGACGGAGTCAGCCGTCGGGTCGGAGTCCCCTGCACCTGCGACCGCGTCAGTAGGGGAGAACTCGGGAGCGGAGGGGTCGGGAGCAGAGGAGTCAGAAGCAGCGGGATTCGAGTCGGCGGCCTCGGAGTCGGCGGCCGACCCGTACCCGTTGTCGGGCCACTCCGTCGAGCCCTCCGAGAGATCCCGTTGGGGGTCGGCCGCGTCGGATGGGGTTTCGTCCCGGTCGTCGTGTGTTCCGTCCGGACCGGCAGTGCTCGAGGCGGGCTGCTCCCGCTGCCCGGTTGCCGTGGCGTCGTGACGCTCCGTTGC